>JAUREX010000009.1 GCA_030834485.1 Gemmobacter sp. | reverse complement strand
TGCCGGCCCCGCCATCGCCAGCACCTCGCCGTCAGGCGCAGCGATGAGCGAGCCGCCGCAATAGGTCAGATCGCCCTCGGCGCCGCAGTGGTTGGCATAGACGATCGTCATGCGGTGGTTGATCGCATGCGCCGGCACGACCGCGCGCCCGACATGCAGATAGGGCATCATGTTGGCCGTCGGCACCAGCAGAAGGCCGACCCCCGCCTCGGCGAGGCGGCGCAGATGCGGCGCGAATTCGACGTCATAGCAGATGAGCAGCGCCGCCCGCACGCCGCCCAGATCGAAGACCGCATAGTCATCGCCCGGGGCATAGAGCGCGCGTTCGCGCGCGCCATAGAGCTGGATCTTGCGGTAATGCGCGACCTGGGCGCCCGCGGCATCAAAGGCGACCGCCGCGTTGAAGACGCGCGCGCCGTCGCGCTCGGCATAGCCCGCCACCAGCCCGCAGCCCGCCGCGCGCGCCATCTCGGCAAGCCGGCGGTGCCAGGGCCCGCCGCGCGGCTGGGCGGCCGCGGCGATGTCGGCGCAATTGTAGCCCGGCAGGAACACCTCGGGCGCGACAAGGATCCCCGCCCCACCGGCCGCAGCCGCCGCCAGCGCCTGCCCGAGCGCGGCAAAGGCCGCCCCTTCGTCCCCCGCGGGCGAGGGGCCCTGCCAGATCGCGATGCGCATGCCTGCCTCCGGGTGGTGCCGGGCGGGGCCATCGCCCCGCCCGGTGTGGGCGTCACTTCTTGAGGTTCGTCCAGATCGCGTCGTAGAGCTTCTGGGTCTCCTCGTCGCAGACCGCGATGAAGCTGCCCGCGGGCGCGTCGGCCGGCGGGTTGTTCTCGGGGCTCGTGCGGATCGCCTCGTCGAGGAAGGGCTCGACCCCGGTCACGCCAGCGGTATAGGCGGCATAGTTCGTCACCGCCGCCGCATTCTGGGGATCAAGGAGGAAGTTCATGAACTTGATCGCGTTATCCCGGTTCGGCGCATCCTTGAGGAGCACGACGTTGTCCATCCAGACGACGAAACCCTCCTTGGGATAGGCGTATTCGACATTCGCCCCTTCGGCGCGCGCCTTGGACGAAAAGCCGTTGTAGATCATCCCCGCCGCGGCATCGCCCGACACGAGCACATCCTTGGCCGTGTCCGACCCGAAGGACGCCCAATGCGTCTTGGCCGCAAGCAGCATGTCGTTGAGCGCCTTGAGTTGCGCGCGGTCCTGCGAGCACTGCGGGATCCCGAGATAGATCGAGCCGAGCGCCAGAACCTCGCCCTGGCTGTCGAGCACGTTGATCTTGCCCGAAAGCTCTGCCGGCGGGTCGAAGATGATCGCAAGCGACCCGATGTCGCCCGGATAGACGTCGCGGTTGACCGAGAACGAGGTCGAGCCCCACTGATAGGGGATCGAGGATTGGCGGCCCGGATCGAAGGGCACATCGAGCCACTGGGGCGCGATATTGCCGAAATTCGCGATCTCTGCGGGCGCGAAGGTGTCGAGCAGCCCCTCACCGGCCATGATCTGCACCATGTAGTCGCCCGGCACCGCGACGTCATACTGGCCCATCTTGCCGGCCTTGAGGCTCGCGAGCATCGCCTCGTTGCTGTCGTAGGTGTCGATCGTCACCTCGATCCCGGTCTCGGCGGTGAACTTGTCGACAAGCTCCTGCGGGATGTATTCGAACCAGTGATAGACCGAGAGCTTGCCCTCGGCCTGCGCCGCCCCCGCGAGTGCCACGATCGCCGCGGCGGTTGTCGTCAGTAGCCTCATCCGTCTTCCCCCTGTGCTTCAGCCCCGGGCCCTCTGCCCGACGCGGTTGATGAAATAAGACAGCGTCACGAAGATCGCCGAAACCGCAAGCAGCATCGTCGATATCGCCATGATGTTGGGCTTGATCCCCTGCTTGACCGATCCGAAGATCGCGGTCGGCAGCGTCTCCATCCCCGCACCCTTGACGAAGTTCGTGATGATGAAATCGTCAAGCGAGATGATGAAGGCCAGAAGATAGCCCGACACCACCCCCGGCATCACGAGCGGCAGCAGGATCAGCCGGAACGCCTGCCAGCGCGTCGCATAGAGATCGCGCGCGGCCTGCTCGTAGACCCCCTCGATCCCCTGCATCCGCGCCGCGATCGGCAGATAGGCGAAGGGGATGCAGAAGGTGATATGCGCGATCAGGATCGTGAGATAGCCCGTCCTGAGCCCGATCGCGGTGAAGAAGATGAGCGTTGCGACCGCGGTGATGATCTCGGGCACCATGAGCGGCAGGTTCACGAGCGCGAAGGTCGCGCTGCGCCCGCGAAACGACCCCGCCCGCACCATCGCGAGCGCGGCCGACAGCGCGATCACCGTCGCGGCGGTCGCGGCCAAGAGCGCGATGGTGATCGAATTCCACGCCGCCTGACCGAAGCGCCCCGATTCCGGGCCGGTGAAGACATCGACATACCACCGCCACGAAAACCCGCCCCATTGCGTGATCGAGGCTGACCCGTTGAAGCTGTAGACCGCGATCACGACCAGAGGCGCATAAAGGAGCACGAGGCACCCCGCCGTCACCGCGCCGAAGCCCGGATAATGGCGCACCCCCCTCATGCCGGCCGCCCCCGGCCCTGCGCGCGCGCATAGAGGATGAGCGCGATCAGCACGAGCGTCATGAGGATCATCGCCGCCGCCGCGCCGAAGGGCCAGTTGCCCTGGCTGCCGCGGAACTGCTCGTCGATGAGGCTCCCGATCATGTAGGTCTTGGCGCCCCCGAGCAGGTCGGGCGCGAGGAAGGCCCCGAGCGAGGGCACGAAGACGAGGATCGCGCCCGCCACGATCCCGGGGCGCACGGCGGGCAGCACGATCTCGCGCAAGGTCGTCCAGCGCCCGGCATAGAGGTCGGCCGCTGCCTCGGAGAGGGCGAAATCATAGCGCTCGACCGCGGCATAGATCGGCAGCACCATGAAGGGCAGATAGCTGTAGAAAAGCCCGAGCTGCACCGCGAGGTTCGTGTTCACGAGCGGCAGCGGCCCGTCGATGAGGCCAAGCGCCATCAGCCCCTCGTTCAGGGGGCCGTTGTCGCGGATCAGGAACTTGAGGCTGACGGTGCGGATGAGCAGGTTGACCCAATAGGGCACGGTGATGAGGAAAAGCCACATCGTGCGCGTGCGCACGGGTCGCGTCGCGATGAACCACGCCGTCGGAAAGCCGACCGCGAGGCAGAGCGCGGTCGCGAGCCCCGCCTGCCAGATCGAGCGCCAGAAGATCGTGATATAGGTCCATTCGAGGGTCGGCGGCTCATCCCCGAAAAGCCCGCGATAGACGAAGAACTGGTCATAGGCCGCGAGCGTGAAATCCCAGATGACGCCGCCGCGGAACTCCTTGGTCAGGAAGGAATAGACGCCCATCAGCAGTACCGGCAGCACCATGAAGATGCCGATCACGAGCCAGGCGGGCAGCAGGAGCGGCAGCGCGACGGCGCGGTATTCGCGCCCCTGCGTGCCGCCCGATGCCGCCCCGCCCGCCATCAGTCCGCCAGAAGGCGCGCGGCACCTTCCTCCGGTTCGAGTGCGATGGCCGTGCCCGGCGCGGGAACCTCGGTGCGCGCCGAATTCTGAAGCCGCACCTGCACCGCCGTCCCGTCGGCCAGCCGCGTCACGAGTTGCAGGTCGGTCCCGAGATAGACCACCCGCTCCACCGTCGCGCGCAAGGGGCCCCCTGCCGCGATCCCGATCCGTTCGGGCCGGATCGAGAGGTGGTGCGCCCCGGGCCCGAGCCCCGCGGCCGGGCAGCTGATCCGCGCCCCGCCCGGCAGCACGACCGACGCGCGCCCGCCCTCGACCCCCTCGACCAATACGGGCAGCACATTCGTCTCGCCGATGAAGTCGGCGACGAAGCGGTTGACGGGGCTCTCATAGATCTCGCGCGCCGTCCCGACCTGCTGGAGGCGCCCGTGCGACATCACCGCGATGCGGTCCGACATCGTCAGCGCCTCTTCCTGATCGTGGGTGACGAAGACGAAGGTGATGCCCGTCTCCTCCTGCAACTGCTTGAGTTCGAGCCGCATCGCCTGGCGCAGCTTGAGGTCGAGCGCCGAGAGCGGCTCATCGAGCAGGAGGACCTCGGGTTCGGGCGCGAGCGCGCGGGCAAGCGCCACGCGCTGCTGCTGGCCGCCCGAAAGCTGCGCGGGCATCCGGTCGGCCAGTTCGGCCAGATGCACCATCTCGAGCATCCGCGCCGCGCGCGCGCGCCGCCGCGCCTCGGGCACGCCCTTCATCCGCAGCCCGAAGGCCACGTTCTCCGCCACAGTCATGTGCGGGAAAAGCGCGTAGTTCTGAAAGACGGTGTTGACCGGCCGCTCGTTCGGGGCGAGGGCCGCGATGTCGCGCCCGAGCAGGCGGATCGAGCCTGCCGAGACCTCCTCGAAGCCCGCGATGCAGCGCAAGAGCGTGGTCTTGCCGCAGCCCGACGGGCCGAGGAGCGTGAAGAAGGCGTTGCCCCCGATCGTGAGCGAGACATCATCGAGCGCGCGCATCGCGCCGTAGGATTTCGACACCCCCGCGATCTCGATCGCGCTCATGCGCCCTCTCCCGCAGGGGCGGCGAGGCCCGGCAGGCTCGCGGCGGTCAGCGTGGCGTGGCAATGGGCGGCAAAGGCCGCGACTGCCGCGCGGCGCGGCGCGGCACCCGGCAGCATCAGGCCCATCCGCATCGGCGCGACGGGGGTGCGCAGCGGCACGAAGCAGAGCCGCCGCCCGTCCGGCGCCCGGTCGGAGCCAAGCCCGATGTTGGCGATCGAGAAGCCGAAACCGTTCGCCACCATCGCCCGCATCACCCCCATGTCGCGCGTCCGTTCGGCGATGCGGGGCGCCACCCCCTCGGCCGTGAACAGTTCAAGAAAGTAGGCCGCGCTGTAGGGCAGGTCCAGCAGGATCATCGGATGGGGCGCGAGGTCGGCCGCGCTGACGCTCTCGCGCCCCGCCAATGCGTGATCCTCGGGCAAAAGCGCATGCGGCGCCAGCGCAAGCAGCGGCTCGAACACGAGGTCGGGCGGGATCTCGAGCGCATAGCTCAGCGCGACATCGAGCACGCCCTGCCGCAGCCCCGCGATCAGCCCGGCGTGGTCGGCCTCGGATTGCGCGACGCGCACCTCGGGCGCGCGGGCGGCAAAGCCCCGCCGCAGCCCCGGCAGCACCACCTGCGCGAAGGTCAGGAGGCAGCCGACGGCGAGCGGGCCGCGCACCCCGCCCGCGAGGTCGAGCGCGCGATCCTGCAACGCCTCGACCGCAAGCTGAACCTGGCGCGCGGCCTCGAGGATCTGCCGCCCGGCGGCGGTCGGCGTCATGCCCTGCGCGTGCCGGCGGGCAAAAAGGGCAAGGCCGAGCCCTTCTTCAAGCTGCGCGATCGCGGCCGAGATCGTCGGCGCCGAGACATTGAGGCGCGCCGCCGCCAGCGCGATCGAGCCCGTCTCGGCCACGGCCACGAGATAGTCGATCTGGCGCAGGGTCGGGCGGGCCGGCATGGCGCGGGGGCGCGCCTCAGCGCCGGTCGCCCGGCACGCCGAACGAGGGCGCGGCGTCGGGGTCGCGGGCGCGGGCGACATAGGCGGGCATCTGGGGGGCGTAGACCTGCCAGGCGCGGGCGACGGCGGCGATGGGGCAGGCATCGTCGGACCAGTCGCAGCGCAACTCGGCCACCGGCCAACTCTCGCGATCGACGATCAGCAGGCCGGCCGAGCGCACGGGCCCCGCCTCGCCCCCGGCCGCAAGACCCGCCTCGAGGGCCGCGATCAGCCGGTCGCCGAAATCGCCCTGAGCCGCGCCAAAGGCCGCGAGCATCGCCGCCGGCACGCCGGGACCCGCGAGCAGATTGCCCGCGGCTGCCGCCCCCTCGCCCTCGGCCGTGGCATGGATGCCGAGCGTCTTCGCCCCCGAATGCACCGCCGTGCGCCCCGCCGCATCGACCGCGAGCAGCTGGCGCCAGGCGATATGCGGCGCGGTCGCGACGACGCGCGCCATCGCCTCGGGCGCGCCCAGCCCCCCGGCCATGAGGTCAAGGAGCCGCGGCCCGAGGGTGGGGTCGGTGACATTCTGGCTCGCGGCCGCACCGACGCCGGCGCGCGCATGCGCGCAGCGCGCCGCGACCGCCGGCGAGGAGGACGACACCACCATCCCGAAGCGACCGGTCTCGGCGCAGCGCGCGACAAGCGAGAAGGTCATCGCCCTCAGTCCGGGATGACGGCGGTCGCGTCGATCTCGACCAGCCAGTCAGGCCGGGCAAGCGCGGTGACGACGACGCCGGTCGAGACGGGATGCACGCCGCGGATGTATTCGCCCATCGTGCGATAGACCGCCTCGCGGTGGCGCACATCGGTCAGATAGACCACGATCTTGCACAGATGCTCCATCTTGCCGCCGCATTCCTCGATCAGCTGGCGGATGTTCTGCATGACCTTGTGGGTCTGCTCGACGGGGTCGTGACTCTCGATGTTGCGGGCGGTGTCGAGGTCCTGCGGGCACTGGCCGCGCAGGAACACCATCCGCCCCCGCGCGACCACCGCCTGCGCGAGGTCGTTGTCGAGCTTCTGTTCGGGATAGGTGTCGCGGGTATTGAAGGGGCGGTGGCGGTAATGGGCCATCTTTTCCTCGGGTTGGGGGTCAGGCGGGCATCCGGCCCGCGATATAGCGGGCGAAATCATAGTTCGGCCGTTCGAGATGCGAGAGCGGCCCGGGCTCTGAGAGCCCCGCGCAGAGGCCGCGATAGACCTTCTCGGTGCAGCCCTTGTCCTCGACATTGACCTCGTCGAGCAGCGCGCGCACGCGCGCCAGATGCGCCGGCGCCTCGGGGTCGGCGAGCCACTCGGGGCTCATCCCCCCGCCAAAGAGGACCTTCACCCCACCCGGCCCGTCGGGCGTGAGGCTCAGATACCAGAAATAGCCGGGCGTCAGCGTGATGAGGAGCGAGGGATAGATCGCCAGCAGCCAGGTGATGCGCCGGTCCTGCCCCTGAAGCGTCGTGTTCGAGGGGTGGGCGAGCGCGAGCGGCACGCTGTCGTTCTTGACGATCCAGTGATAGTTGAAGGCCTCGAGCCCCTCGGGGCAGACCATCTCCTCGAGCTTCGAGGCCCCGCCGATGGTGCCGTGGTGGCAGGCGGGCAGGTGGTAGCTTTCCATGAAGTTCTCGGCCAGCACCTTCCAGTTGGTGTTCCAGCGGAACTCCTCGCGGAAGGTCTCGCGATAGCGGTCCATGCCGAGGTGGCCGACAAGGGCGTCGACCTCGGCCAGACGCTCGGCCGGGGGGGGCGCGTCGGGGTTGAGGGTGACCATGATCCAGCCCTGCCACTCGACGCAGCGCACCTGCGGCAGCGCGATCTGCTCGCGGCAGAACCCGTCGTTGAGCGTCATGGCCGGCGCGCCGCGCAACGTGCCGTCGAGGTTGTAGGTCCAGGCGTGATAGGGGCAGACGATGGCGCGCGTGTTGCCCCGCCCGGTCAGCAGCGTCGACATCCGGTGGCGGCAGACGTTCGACATCGCCCGGAGCGTGCCGTCGCGGTCGCGCAGCACGATGACGGGCTCGCCCGCGATCTCCATCGTCAGATAATCGCCCACCTCGGGCAGCCCGTCCGCCCGCCCCGCGCAGAGCCATTCCGCGGCGAAGATGTGGCGCTGCTCGAGCGCGAGGAAATCGGCCGAGGTATAGACCGCCTTGGGCATGGCGCGCGCCCGCTCGAATGGGGCGGCGACAGTCTCGCGCAACTGGGCAAGGGCCGCGAGGCCGGGGTCGTGCTGGGTCATCGGCGTCTCCCGCTGACGGATGCGCGCCGAGATTGCATCGCCGCGCGCGCGAAGGAAAGCACGAGATTCCTCCGCATGGCTTAGGCTGGGACAAATCAGTGCCCCGGATGATTAGGCCCGATCTATGCAGCGCCACGAAAGAAACTGTTTTGCGCCGCCGCGCCCGCCCCGTAATCATGCCCCGGCAGCAGGAGGGCGCGGGGATGGCACGGCAGGAAACGGGGGTGCTGGTGGTCGGTGGCGGGCAGGCGGGCATCGCCATGAGCGAGCATCTTGGCGCGCAGGGGATCGCGCATCTCGTGCTCGAACGCGACCGCATCGCCGAGCGCTGGCGCACGGGGCGGTGGGATTCGCTCGTCGCGAACGGGCCGGCCTGGCACGACCGCTTTCCGGGCGCGACCTTCGAGGGGATCGACCCCGACGCCTTCCCCACCAAGGAGGAAATGGCAGCCTATCTCGAGGGCTATGCCCGCCGGATCGGCGCCCCGATCCAGACCGGGGTCGAGGTGACGCGGGTCGCGCGCAACCCCGACGGCGCGGGCTTTCTGGCCGAGACCTCGGCCGGCGCGGTCGCGGCGCGCTATGTGGTGGCGGCGACGGGGCCGTTCCAACGCCCGGTCATCCCGCCCCTCGTGCCCGAGGGGGCGGGTGTCGTGCAGATCCACTCGGCGCATTATCGCAACCCCGCGCAGCTTGCGCCGGGGGCGGTCCTCGTGGTGGGCTGCGGGGCGTCGGGGGCGCAGATCGCGGATGAACTCGTGCGCGCCGGGCGGCGCGTGTTCCTCTCGGTCGGGCCGCACGACCGGCCGCCGCGCGCCTATCGCGGGCGCGACTATTGCTGGTGGCTGGGCGTGCTCGGGAAATGGGACATCGCGGTGCCGCCGGGCGGGGCCGAGCATGTCGCGATCGCGGTGAGCGGCGCGCATGGCGGGCACACGGTCGATTTCCGCTCCCTCGCGGCGCAGGGCGTGACCCTCGTCGGGCCGACGACGAGCTTTGGAGACGGCTGCTTGCGCTTTTCCGACACGCTCGGCGCGCTGATCGCGCGGGGGGATGCCAATTACCTCTCGGTCCTCGATGAGGCCGACGCCTGGGCGCGGCGCATGGGCCTCGATCTGCCCGAGGATCCGGCCGCGCGGCAGATGCTGCCGCTGCCCGATTGCGTGACGGCGCCGATCGGCGCGCTCGATCTTGCGGCCGAGGGGGTGGGCACGATCCTCTGGGCCACGGGCTATGCGCTCGATTTCGGCTGGCTTCAGGTCGATGCCTTCGACGAGCGCGGCCAGCCGCGCCACACGCGCGGCGTGTCGTCCGAGCCGGGGGTCTATTTCCTCGGGCTGCCGTGGCTGTCGCGGCGGGGGTCGTCGTTCATCTGGGGCGTCTGGCACGATGCGCGCTTTGTTGCCGACCAGATCGCGATCCAGGAGGGCTATCGCGCCTATGACACCGCCCGGCGCGGCGCGGCCGGCTGACCCCTTCCATCCGGTGCCGAACGCGGCCATGGTGCCCCCGGAAGGGCAGGAGAGGCAGATGAGCGACTACAGCACCGGCGCGGCCTATGTGGACGGGGCCTTCATGCCGCTCTCCGAGGCGCGCATCCCGATCACGCATTGGGGCTATCGGCGCTCGGACGTGACCTATGACGTCGTGGGCGTGTGGGAGGGGAATTTCTTTCGCCTCGACGATCACATCCGCCGCTTTCGCGCCTCGATGGCGAAGCTGCGCATGACGCCGCGCGAATCGGATGCCGAGATCCGCGAGATCCTCAACCGGGTCGTAGCACTTGGGGGGATGCGCTCGGCCTATGTCGCGATGGATTGCGTCCGCGCCACCCCTGCCCCCGGCATGCCGCGCCACCCGGCCTTTGCGCGCGCCTACATCATGGCCTTCGCGGTGCCCTGGGTCTGGGTCGCGAGCCCCGAGATGATCGAGCGCGGGCTGCACCTGATGATCCCCAAGGTGCGGCGCATCCCGCCCGAGGCCTTCGATCCGCGCGTCAAGAACTTCCACTGGGGCGACCTGACCGAGGGCCAGTTCGAGGCGCTCGACGCGGGCGCCGATTTCGCGATCCTGCTCGATGCCGACGGCAACGTGACCGAAGGCGCGGGCTTCAACATCTTCGCGGTCACGAACGGCGCGGTCGCAACCCCCGACAGCGGCGCGCTCGAGGGGATCACGCGCGCCTCGGTGATCGAGCTTTGCGCCGAGCTCGGCATCCCCTGCGCGGTGCGCCCGATCTCGGCGGCCGAGTTCTGCGCCGCCGACGAGATCTTTGCCTGCACGACCGCGGGCGGCATCATGCCGGCCGCGCGCATCGACGGGCGCATCATGAACAACGACCGGCCCGGCCCCCTCTCGATGCGGATCAAGGACGCCTTCTGGCGCCGCCGCGCCGAGGGCTGGCACGCCACGCCCGTGAACTACGCCGCCGCCGAGGAGATCCCCGCATGAACGCCACCGACGATCCGCGCAAGCGCCCCTATGCCCGCCCGCAGCCCTTCGGGATGATGCCCGACCTCGTGACGGCGGGCGCGATCGACATCGACGACCCGCAGGGCTTCTGGGTGCCGCAGGCCGAAGGGGTGTGGTTCCGCCCCCTCGTGCTGTCGGTCAGCCAGGGGTTCTACGTCAACCTGCTGCGGGTGCGCCGGGCGGGGGTGCTGTCGCGCCACCGCCATTTCGGCGCGGTGCACGCCTTCGTGCTGCGCGGCCGCTGGCGCTATCTCGAGCACGATTGGGAGGCCGTCGCGGGCTCCTATGTCTTCGAGCCGCCGGGCGAGACGCACACCCTCGTGGTGCCCGATGAGGTCGACGACATGGTGACGCTCTTTCATGTCACGGGCGGCTATGCCTATGTCGATCCCGAGGGCCGCGCCGAGGGGTTCGAGGACGTCTTCACCAAGCTCGAGGCGACGCGGCGCCATGTCGAGGCCGCGGGCCTGCCCGAGGCGACCTGGTCGCGGCTGATCCGCTAGCGCGCCCCTCGCGATCGGGTTGACCCTGCGCCGGGGTGCGGTGTAGACGCCGCGCCACGCGCAGCCGGAATTGGCCGCTGCGCATCCCGGGACGGTGGCGGGCCGGTCCCGCGGCGGACCCGCAACGGCCGGCAGATCGAGCGCGAGGACGACGCCATGGACATCTCGAAGATCCCCTCGGGGCGCAATCCCCCGCACGACCTCAACGCCGTGATCGAGATCCCGGTCGGCGGCGTGCCGGTCAAATACGAGCTCGACAAGGAATCGGGCGCGATGTTCGTCGACCGTTTCCTGCATACGGCGATGTATTACCCGGGCAATTACGGCTTCATCCCGCATTCGCTCTCCGAGGATGGCGACCCCTGCGACATCATCGTGATCGGCTCGGTCCCCGTGGTGCCCGGCGCGATCATCCGCTGCCGGCCGGTCGGCGCGCTGATGATGCAGGACGAATCGGGCCTCGACGAGAAGATCCTCGCGGTGCCGGTCGATGCGCTGCACCCCTTCTATTCGGGGATCCGCACCTACACCGACCTGCCGCCCGTGCTGATCGAGCAGATCGCCCACTTCTTCGAGCACTACAAGGATCTCGAGAAGGGCAAATGGGTCAAGGTCATGCGCTGGGCCGACACGGCCGAGGCCGAGGACATGATCCGCGCCGCGATCGCACGCGCCGGCGCCTGAGGCTCAGCGGGGGCTTCAGCGCGGGGGGTCAGCGCGGGGGCAGCGCCTTGATATAGGCCGCCACCGCGCGCCGGTCGGCCTCGGGAAGCTGCGCGAAATTCGCGATCACCGCGACCATGTGGCCGCCCGCGCTGTCATAGGCGGGCGTCAGGCCAGTCTCGAGGTAAAAGGCGATGTCGGAGGCCGACCACCCGAGGGCGTCGGGCGTCAGCGCGGGGATGCGGCCGCGCCCGGCGGGGTTCGGCGCGCCCGCCATCCACGCCCCGCGATCGAGCTCGCCGGCCGCGTTGCGCGGCGTGTGGCATTCGCCGCAATGGGCAAGCGCGTTGGCGAGATAGGCGCCGCGATTGACCTCGGGATCGGCCGCCTCGGCCATCACCCAGCCCTCATGAACAAAGGCGCGCTTCCACAGCCCGATGCCGCGCCGGATGGTGAAGGGAAAGGCCAGATCATGCCCGAGGTCGGGCGCTGGATCGGGCGGCAGGCTCAGCAGATAGGCGTAGAGGTCGGCGAGGTCGCCATCCGTCATCGCGCGATAGCTCGCATAGGGAAAGGCGGGGTAGTAGTGGCGCCCGTCGGGCGAGACGCCCTCGCGCACCGCGCGGGCGAGGTCGGCGACGCTCCAGCCCGCGATCCCCTCAGACCCGGGCGAGATGTTGGGGGCGCGAAAGGTGCCGAAGGGGGTGGCAAAGGCCATCCCGCCGCCGAGGCGCAGCGGATCGTCTTGCCCCGGCGTCGCGTGGCACGATCCGCAGCCCGAAGCGAGGAAGATGCGCGCGCCCTGCGCCGCATCGCCCGGGGGGCCCGCGAAGGGCGCCGGCGCGGTCGCGGGCGCCGACGCACACCACAGCGCGGCCCCGAGCGCGACGGCCGCGGCCGCGCCGACCCTGACGGCCCGGCGCACACGCCGCCCCGTCAGTTCGGGGTGCGATAGGCGTCGTGGCAGGCCTTGCACGCCCCCGCGAGGCCGCCGAGTGCGGCGCCGATGTCCTGCGGGCCCTTCGCGGCCGCCGCCTCCCCCGCCCCCCCCGGGGCGCGGCCCGCCTGCCATTTGGTCAGCACGTCGGGCAGATTGTCCCAGATCGCGGGCTCGGCGCGCGTGCCCTCGATCGACATCGCATCGGTCCCCTCGGGGAAAAGCGCCGCGATATCGACCATCGACACGCCCGCGATCGAGCGCGCCGCCGCTTCGGCGCGGACCGCGTCATAGGCGACATCGCCCCGCGCCATCCCGCCGAGGATCCCGAGATTGATCGAGAGCGTCTGGAACTGGCCCTGCCGGGCCTTGACCTCGGGCCGGATCTCTTGCGCGGTCGCAGCGCCCGCGATCAGCGCCAGCGCCGCGATGGCTGGAATCGAAACCTTCATCGCTCTCTCCTGCGGTTTGAAATGTGTGGGGGAAAGACTAGGCCGGATCGCCCCCGCGGCAATCCCGCCCTCAGCCCGGCGCGGCGGGCGGCGAAAAGCGGCAGCGGTCGGGCTTGATGTCAATGAGCGGCGTGCCCGAGACGCATTCGAGGCCGCGCACGATCAGCCTTCCGCCCTGCCGCGCGACCAGCCTGACCGAGGAAAGGCCGATCGGGTTCGGCCGGATCGGCGAGCGCAGGCTGAAGGTGCCGCGCGGCGCATCATTGTGGCGGGGGTTCTGCACGATCAGGTCGCGCCGCGACAGATGCAGCCAATAGAGGATCTCGAGTTGCTCGAAGGCCTCGATCCCGTCGAGCGCAGCCTCCCACGCGGGCGCGACGACGACCGTGCATTCGGGCCCGTCTGGCGTCCCCTGCCGGGGGCAATCCTCGGGGCGGGTCCAGGGCGTCTCGATATGGCCGATGAAGGCGATGGTGGCATCGACCGCGAGCGGGGCGGCAGAGGCGACCTCGAGCGGCCGCAGGGGCTGGTGCGGCCCGCCCCGGCGGGCAGCGCCCGCATCGGGCAGCGGACCTCCTTCGGATGGCGCGCGCGTCATGATCCTGCCCTTCCCCCGGTCGGTCGCGATGGGCTTTCGCCACGCCCCTTTGCGCCAAGATGCGGCGCGGCGCGCCCCCGTCAATCGTCCGCGCGCGGATTCCCCGCCAGCGCGCCGGGGTGAGGGGGATCACGGCGCGGGGTGCGCGAAGATGCGAGGGTTCGAGTGTCGTGGCGGGACGACGGCCGACCCGCCGGTCGGACCCGACGCCGGGTCCCGAGCGAGGAGGCGCGGATCCCGCCACGGCACCCCCCAACCCGTCACCCAGGAGGTCCCCGCCATGCACCGCCCCCTTGCCCCTCTCGCCCTCGCCGCCCTGATCGCCGCGACCGCCCAGATCGTGACGGCACCGATCGCGACCGCCGCGGGCGGCGACGAATTCGAACGCGGCAAGGAGGAATACCTCGCCGCCTGCGCCTCGTGCCACGGCGAGGCTGCGGACGGCAAAGGCCCGATCGCCTCGATGTTCCGCACGCCGGTGCCGGCGCTGACCGATCTTGCGGCGCGCAACGACGGCGTCTTTCCCTTTCTCGACGTCATGCATGTGATCGACGGGCGCACCGCGGTGCGCGCACATGGCAATCCGATGCCGATCTTCGGGCGGCGCTACACGACCGAGATCGGCGAGCACGCGGGCCTTTTCGGCGCCGAGATCCTGGTGCGCAGCCGCGTGCTCGAACTCGTCTCTTATCTCCAGAGCATCCAGACCCCAGCCCCCGCAGGCAACTGAGATGCGTGGTCCAAGGTCTGGATGGGGTGATCCTTGCGACGAAAGGGACGGTTGCACCCAGAGACGTGCCGGTTCCCGCAGCGCGCCAATGTCATGCCGCAGGGAAGGGTGAGGGTCGCGCGCCCGGTTGCCGCGTGACAGCGCGGTCCGCTGAGGTGACCTGATACCTCTGCGACGATCTCGCCCGCGTCGGATCTGGGAGGTACGCTTAGAGGTGCTCCAGCCCCAAGGTCCAGCGACGGCCGAGGTTTCGGGCGCCGAACCGAGGGCGCGGCGCGGCCCCCTGGACGCGAAATCGGACAGGCGGGGCCCTTATTCCACCGTCACCGACTTCGCGAGGTTGCGCGGCTGGTCGACGTCTGTGCCCTTGGCGAGCGCGGCGTGATAGGCCAGAAGTTGCACCGGCACCGCATAAAGGATCGGCGCGAGCAGCGCCGAGGCGGCGGGCATCGGGAATTGCGCCCAGGTGCCCGTGCCGACCTCATCGAGGCCCTGCGCGTCCGAGACGAGCAGCACCCGCCCGCCGCGCGCCATCACCTCCTGCATGTTCGAGACGGTCTTTTCGAAAAGCGCGTCGCGCGGCGCCAGCACGATCACCGGCACGGCGGTGTCGATCAGCGCGATGGGGCCGTGCTTCAACTCGCCCGCGGCATAGCCCTCGGCGTGCAGATAGCTGATCTCCTTGAGCTTGAGCGCCCCTTCGAGCGCGATCGGATAAAGCGCGCCGCGCCCGAGAAAGAGGACGTCGCGCGCGCGCGCCACATCGCCCGCGAGGCGCGCGAGCGCCGCGTCGCGCCCCAGCACATGATGCACGAGGCCCGGCAGGGTGGCGAGGTCGGCGAGATGGCGCGCGAGCGTCGCCGCATCGATCCGGCCGCGGTCCGCCCCCGCCTTGAGCGCCAGAAGCGCCAGCGCCAGAAGCTGGCAGGTGAACGCCTTGGTCGAGGCGACGCCGATCTCGGGCCCCGCCCCGATCGGCATCACGAGGTCGGCCTCGCGCGCGATCGACGAGGTCGGCACGTTGATGACCGCAAGCGTCTGCCCGACCTTGCCGCGGGCGTGGCGCAGTGCCGCGAGCGTATCGGCCGTCTCGCCCGACTGGCTCACGAACACCGCCCAGCCCGTGCCGTCCAGCACCGGCTCGCGATAGCGGAACTCGGAGGCGATATCGACATCGACCGGCAGGCCCGCGAGCTGCTCGAACCAGTATTTCGCGACCATGCAGGCGTAATGCGCCGTCCCGCAGGCGACGAGCGTCAGCCGCGAGACGCCCGCGAAATCCATCCCCCGCGGCAGGTTCAGACGCCCGCGCCCCGCATCGACCGCGCGCGCCAGCGCATCGGCGAGGATGCCCGGCTGCTCGTCGATCTCCTTGGCCATGAAGTGGCGGTAATTGCCCTTGTCGGCAAGCGACGCGCCGGCCGAGACCTCGGTCTCGGGCCGCTCGACCGGCTGGCCGGCGGCGTCGAAGATCGCGAAGCCCGCGCGCGTCACCTCGGCGCGGTCGCCTTCCTCGAGATAGGTGATGCGCGCGGCGAAGGGCGCGAGCGCGATCGCGTCCGAGCCGACGAAGGCCTCGCCCCCCGCCCGGCCGAGCGCGAGCGGCGAGCCCTTGCGCGCCGCGATGATGAGGTCGTCCTCGCCCTCGAACAGAAGGCAGAGCGCAAAGGCGCCTTGCAGCCGCGCGATGGCGGCGGCGGCGGCCGCGCGGGGCGACTGGCCGCCGTCCATCTCGCGCCGCACGAGGACGGCGACGGCCTCGGTGTCGGTCTCGGATTCGAAGGCGTAGCCCTCTGCGGTCAGTTCCTCGCGCAAAGCGCGGAAGTTCTCGATGATGCCGTTGTGCACGACCGCGACGGGCCCCGCGCGGTGCGGATGCGCGTTGCCGACGGTCGGCGCGCCATGGGTGGCCCAGCGGGTGTGGCCGATCCCTGCCTTGCCGGCGAGGGGTTCGTGCACCAGCAGATCCGCGAGGTTCACGAGCTTGCCCGTCGCGCGGCGCCGGTCGAGGCGGCCCGCGTTCACCGTCGCGATGCCTGCGCTGTCATAGCCGCGGTATTCGAGCCGCTTGAGCGCCTCGAGGAGTTGCGGCGCGGCCTCATGCGCGCCGAGGATGCCCACGATCCCGCACATCAGCGCGCCCCCCGCGACAGGGCGGCGGCGCGCAAGGCTTGCATGAGCCGCGCCCCGAGGCCCGGCTTCGTCACCTGCCGCGCCCGGCCGAGCGCCAGCGCGCCCGCCGGCACATCCTCGGTGATGACCGATCCCGCGGCCGTCACCGCGCCATCGCCGACCCGCACGGGCGCAACGAGGATCGTGTTGGAACCCACGAACACTCCCGCCCCGATCTCGGTGCGGTGCTTGGCGACGCCGTCGTAGTTGCAGCTGATCGTGCCCGCGCCGATGTTCGTGCCCTCGCCGACATGGGCATCGCCCAGATAGCTCAGATGCCCGACCTTGGCGCCCTCATCGAGGATCGTGTTCTTGATTTCGACGAAATTCCCGACATGGACATCGCCGCCAAGCTCCGCCCCCGGCCGCAGCCGGGCGAAGGGGCCGACGCGCGCGCCCGCCGCGACATGGCAGCCCTCGAGATGGCAGAAGGGCAGGATCTCGGCCCCCGATTCGATGGTGACGCCGGGCCCGAAGACGACATGGCCACCGATGACCGCATCGCGCCCGATCACCGTGTCGAGGGCAAGGACGACCGTTTCGGGCTGGGTCAGCGTCACGCCGTCCTCCATCGCGGCGGCGCGCGCGCGCGTCTGAAAGGCGGCCTCGGCGGCGGCAAGCTCGGCCCGCGTGTTGATCCCGAGCGTCTCGGCCTCGGGGCAGAGCACGAAGCCCGGCGCGAGCCCCTCGGCACGCGCCAGCGCCACCAGATCGGTGAGGTAGAATTCCCCCGCCGAATTGGCGTTGCCGATCTTCGGCACGAGGCGGCGGATGAGGTCGGCATCCGCCCGCATCACGCCCGAATTGCACAGCCCGATCGCGCGCTCGGCCGCGGTCGCGTCGCGCCATTCGACGATGGCGCGCAGATCCGCGCCTTCGGTCACGAGGCGGCCATAGCGGGCCGGGTCGGCCGGCTCGAAGCCGAGCACCACGAGCGGGTGGCGCGCGCGCGCCTCCTCCATCGCCGCGATCGTCTCGGCGCCGACGAAGGGCGTGTCGCCATAGAGCACGAGCACATCGCCCGGCCCCTCGGGCAGCGCCGGCAGCGCCTGCGCGACGGCATGGCCCGTGCCGCGCTGCTCGGCCTGCTCGACCACCACCGCCTCGGGCTCGAGCCGCGCGACGGCGGCGCGGACCGACTCGATCCCGTGGCCCGCGACGACGATGATGCGCCCCGCGCCCGCCCCCGCGGCGGCCGCGAGCGCATGCGCGATCATCGGCACCCCCGCGAGCGGGTGGAGGACCTTGGGCAGGTCCGAGTTCATCCGGCTGCCCTGACCGGCGGCGAGGATCACGGCTGTCAGGGACATGGGAGGCCTTTCCTTTGCGATGCGCCCGTTCTACCCGTGCGGGGGCGCGCCGCAAGGGGGCGGGGCGCGCGGGGCCCTCACGCGGCCTTTCGCAATGTTGCAGGCACCGGACCGGCAGAGCGTCCGGGCCGAGCGGGAGGGGCGCGCGATGCGCACGGTGATCTTCGATCTCGACGGCACGCTCGCCGACACCTCGGGCGATCTGCTCGCGGCGGCGAACGCGGCCTTTGCCCGCGGCGGCTTCGGCCGCCCCCTCGGCCCCGAAGATGCGCCGACGGCGCTGATCGGGGGGCGGGCGATGCTGCGCCTCGGGCTCGGGCGGCTCGGCGTCGCGGCCGATGAGGGGCGGCTTCAGGCGATGTATGCCGACCTGCTCGCGGCCTATGAGGTCGACATCGCGCGGCGCACGCGGCTCTATCCCGGCGCGGCCGAGGCGGTCGGGCGGCTGCGCGCCGCGGGTGCGCGCGTCGGCATCTGCACCAACAAGCCCGTCCATCTGGCCGAGGCGCTGCTCGTGGCGCTCGGGGCGCGCGCGTGGTTTCACGGGCTGATCGGGGCGGGCAGCCTGCCCGTGCGCAAGCCCGACCCGGCCCCCCTCCACGCCGCGATCGCGGCCGCCGGCGGGAGCGCCGCGCAGGCCTGCCTGATCGGCGACACCGACACCGACCGCGAGACGGGCCGCGCCGCGGGCGTTCCCGTCATCCTCGTGACCTTCGGCCCCCACGGCCCCGATGTCGCCCGCCACGCGCCCGAGGCGCTGCTTGCGGATTACGCCGACCTCGAGGCCACGATCGCCCGCCTGCCCCGCCCGGACGGGGGCATCGCCGGCGCCTAGACCCCCCGCACCGTGCCCCCCACCGTCCCCCCCGCGCGCCGTCCGGGGCTGACAGGGGGCGCCGGTGCCGCTATGCTGCCCCTGTTTCGATTGCAGATTTCAGGGGGCACGATCCGCCGATGCCGAACCACCTCCATTACGGCGACAACCTCGAGGTCCTGCGCCGCCTGCCGGCCGAGAGCGTGGACCTGATCTACCTCGACCCGCCCTTCAACTCGAACGCCAGCTACAACCAGCTCTTCAAGGCCCCGGACGGGCGCAGCAGCGCCGCCCAGGTCGAGGCGTTCGAGGATACCTGGCACTGGGGCGATGCGGCATCGGCCGCCTTTGAGGACGTCCGCCGCCACCCCACCCATTCGGACGCCGCGCAGATGATCGTGGCGCTGCGCAGCTTCCTCGGCGAGAACGACATGATGGCCTATCTCGTGATGATGGCCGTCCGGCTGATCGAGCTGCACCGGGTGCTCAAGCCCACCGGCAGCCTCTACCTGCACTGCGACCCGACGGCGAGCCACTACCTGAAGATCCTGCTGGATGCGGTGTTTGGGAAGGCTGGGTATCAGAACGAAGTTATTTGGCGCCGCTACAAGCGCCCGAAAGGCTCACAGCATACCGCGCGCCGTTTTGGGCGCTCGACAGATACGATACTTTTCTACACGAAATCATATGGTTATCAGTTTCATGCTGACCGCATCCGACAAGAGATCGACTCAAGCGAGTTCGAGCGGCGCTACAGTATGCGCGACGCAAAGGGTCCGTTCATGAGCGGTCCGTTGCTTCGTTCGGACTCGATGGGCCCGCGTCCAAATCTTGTTTTTGAATTCAAAGGCTATACCCCGGGACCTGCAGGCTGGCGAATGAGTCGTGAGAAGCTCGAGGCACTCGACACTGAAGGCGACATTTTCTTCACTGGCACTGGCTTACCACGCAGAAAAGTGCGCCCAACTGACAATCCTTCAAACTCGATTGACAATCTTTGGACAGACATTGAGGCGTTGACCGCTTACTCGCAAGAACGCCTAGGCTACCCCACCCAGAAGCCCGTCGCGCTGCTCGAACGCATCCTGAGCGCCTCGTCGAACCCCGGCGATGTGGTGCTCGATCCCTTCTGCGGCTGCGGCACCACCATCCATGCGGCGCAGAAACTCGGGCGGCAATGGATCGGGATCGACATCACCCATCTCGCCATCGGGCTCATTGAAAAGCGCCTGCGCGACGCCTTTCCCGATGTCGCCTTCACCACCCATGGCGTGCCCAAGGACCTCGCCGGGGCGCGCGATCTGGCCGCCCGCGGGCGGTTCCACGAATTCGAGAAATGGGCGCTCTCGCTCGTCAACGCCCAGCCGGGGAATTTCGGCAAGAAGGGTGCCGACCGCGGCATCGACGGCAACATCTGGTTCGGCAAGACCGGCCGCGCCATCGTCAGCGTCAAGGCGGGCGAAAATGTCGGCGTTGCGATGATCCGCGATCTGCGCGGCGTGATCGAGCGCGAAGAGGCCGACATCGGCGTGTTCCTGACCCTCGCGCCCCCGAGCCGGCCGATGCTGACCGAGGCCGCCGCCGCCGGGACGTTCACGATGGAGGATTGCGCCCCCGTGCCCAAGGTGCAGATCGTGACGATCGAGCAGGCGATGGCGCTGCGCGAACGCGCGGTCGCGCTGCCCCTGCGCCGCGCCGACAGCTTTCGCCGCGCCGCGCGCGAGGAAGGCGGCCGGCAGGGGGCGTTCGAGCTTTAGCCCAGCACCACCCGGGCGTGGCGCTTGCGGCCGGCGCTGAGCTTGAGCGGTTGGGCGAGATCCGAGGTGCCGATCATCCGCCCCGGGTCGGTGACGGGGGCATCGTCGAGGCGCGCGCCGCCCTCGGCGATGAGGCGGCGCGCCTCCTTGCCCGAGGCGGCAAGCCCCGCGCGCACGAAAAGCTGCGCAAGGCTCACGCCTGCCTCGGCCTCGGCGGGCGCGATGGCGACGGTCGTCATCGCGGCGCCGAGTGTGCCCTCCTCGAAGACGGCACGCGCGGTCGCCTCGGCGCCCGCGGCGGCCTCGGCCCCGTGCAGGAGGGTCGTGACCTCATTGGCGAGCACGATCTTGGCGGCGTTGATCTCGGAGCCGCCCAGCGCCTCGAGACGCGCGCATTCGCCAAGCGGCAGGTCGGTATAGAGCCTGAGGAAGCGGCCCACATCGGCGTCCGTCGTGTTGCGCCAGAACTGCCAGAAATCATAGGGCGCGAGCATCCCGGCATCGAGCCAGACCGCGCCCGCGGCCGATTTGCCCATCTTGCGGCCGTCCGATGTCGTCAGAAGCGGGCTCGTGAGGCCGAACACCGCCCCCTCCGCCACACGGCGGGTGAGGTCGATCCCGTTCACGATGTTGCCCCACTGGTCCGAGCCCCCCATCTGCAACCGGCAGCCGTGGCGGCGGTAGAGTTCGAGGAAATCATAGGCCTGCAGGATCATGTAGTTGAATTCGAGGAACGACAGCGACTGCTCGCGGTCGAGCCGCGACTTGACGCTCTCGAACGAGAGCATCCGGTTGATCGAGAAATGCCGCCCGATGTCGCGCAGGAACTCGAGATAGTTGAGCCCGTCGAGCCATTCGGCGTTGTTGAGCATGATGGCATCGGTCTGCCCCCCGCCATAGGAGAGGTAGCGGGCAAAGACGGTCTGCATGCTCGAGATATTCGCCGCGATCTGGCCCGCGGTCATGAGCGGGCGCTCCTCGGCGCGAAACGACGGATCGCCCACCTTGGTCGTGCCCCCGCCCATCAGCGTGATCGGCTTGTGCCCCGTGCGCTGGAGCCAGCGCAGCATCATGATGTTCAGCAGATGCCCGACATGAAGCGAGGGCGCGGTCGCGTCATAGCCGATATAGGTCGGCACCACCCCGGCCATGAGGGCCGCATCGAGCCCCTCGAGGTCGGTGCAATCGTCCATGTAGCCGCGCGCGATCATCACGCCGAGGAAGTCTGATTTCGGGGCCTTGGGCATGGCGGGAACCGGGGTGAAGGGGCGTTCGGCGCGTGCTATAGCCGCCGGGGGGCGCGAGGGGAAGGGCATGGAGCCGGTGCGGGTTCTGGGGATGATGTCGGGCACCTCGCTCGACGGGGTGGATGCGGCGCTGATGCGCACCGATGGCGAAGGCCTGGCCGCGCCGGGCCGCAGCGCCTATCGCCCCTATGCGCCGGCCGAGCGCGCGGTCCTGCGCGCCGCCCTTGGCCGCTGGCCGGGCGAGGCCGGCGTGGCCGAGGCCGCGCGCATCGTCGAGGATGCCCATGCCGAGGTCGCGGCCGGCTTTCCCGAGGCCGAGCTTCTGGCCTTTCACGGCCAGACGCTCGCCCATGACCCGGGCGGGCGGGGGACGCATCAGGCGGGCTCGGGGGCGCGGCTCGCGGCGCTGACGGGGCGGGCGGTGGCGTGGGATTTCCGCAGCGCCGATGTCGCGGCGGGCGGGCAGGGCGCGCCGCTCGTGCCCTTCTATCATTTCGCGCTCGCGCGGCGGATGGGGGCGGGGCCGGTCGCGTTCTTGAACCTCGGCGGGGTCGGCAACCTCACCTGGGCCGATCCGGGTGCTGCGGGGCCCGAGGCGGCGGGCGCGCTCGTGGCCTTCGACACCGGCCCCGCGAATGCCCCGATCGACGATCTGATGGCCGCCCGCCGTGGGCTGCCGCGCGACGAGGGCGGCGCCCTTGCTTGCGCGGGGCGGGTCGATGGCGCGGTGGTCGCGGCCTTCGCGCGGCACGGCCATTTCGCCCGCCCCGCGCCCAAATCGCTCGACCGCGACGCATTCGCGGGGCTTCTGGGGGCGGTGGCGCATCTCAGGGACGCCGATGCGGCGGCGACGCTTGCGGCCTGCGCGGCGCGCGCGGTGGCGCTCGGGCTTGGCTGTCTGCCCGCCCCGCCCGGGCGGCTGATCGTGGCGGGGGGCGGGCGGCGCAACGCAGGGCTGATGGCGCGCATCGCGGCCGAGATCTCCCCCCTTGTGCCCGAACCGGCCGAGGCCGCGGGGCTCGATGGCGACATGCTCGAGGCGCAGGCCTTCGCCTATCTCGGCATGCGCGTGCGGCGGGGCCTGCCGCTCTCGGCGCCGGGGACGACGGGGGTCGCGCGGCCGATGCCGGGCGGGCGGATCGCGTTGCCGTGAGGGGGCGGCGATTTTTCTTGCGTGAAACGGCTTTCGCGCCTATCTGCCGCTCGCCCGCCCGACTGCTGCCTTTTTCGGGCGCGAGAGGCGGGCCAAGGGGGGAAAACCCCCGTCACCCGAGGCAGTAGAGGACCACCCATGACGACCGACCGCCAGACCCCCGCGGCGCCCGCCCCCCAGCAGGGCACGCGCACCCCCGTCGCGCCGCAGCGCCAGCAGGGCAGCGACGACTCCCCCCGCCAGCAGGGCGGCGAGACGGGCGCCCCCCGCATCAGCGACTGGGCCTCGATCTGACCCTTTCGCGGCGGCCCGGCCGGTGCCAGAATGGCCCGGCCATGGCGACCGCGATTTCCACGATCCGCAACCTCGGGCCCGCGACCGAAGCGGCCTTTGTCCGCGCCGGCATCCCCGACGCCGAAACCCTGCGCGCGCTCGGGGCGGACGCGGCCTATGCGCGCCTGCTTGCAGCCGGCGAGCGGCCGCATTTCATCGCCTATTACGTTCTGGTGATGGCGCTTCAGGGCCGGCCCTGGAACGATTGCGCCGGCGCCGAGAAGGAGGCGCTGCGCGCCCGCTTCGATGCGCTCAAGGCCGAGGCGGCACCCGCGCGCCGCCCCGATGCTCTCGAGGCGGCGCTCGATGCGCTGGGCGTCGTGCCCGCGCGGCGCTGATCAGCCGACGAGTTCGAGGCCCGAGAAGAAGAAGGCGATCTCTTGCGCGGCCGTCTCGGGCGCGTCCGAGCCATGGACCGAGTTCTCGCCGACCGAGAGGGCGAATTCCTTGCGGATCGTGCCCGGCGCGGCGTTGGCGGGGTTGGTCGCGCCCATCACCTCGCGGTTCTTCGCGATCGCGCCCTCGCCCTCAAGGACCTGCACCACGACGGGCGCCGAGGCCATGAACTCCACCAGCTCGCCGTAAAAGGGACGCTCGCGGTGGACGGCATAGAACTGGCCAGCCTGCGCGGGCGAGAGATGGAGGCGCTTTTGCGCGACGATGCGCAGCCCCGCCTCTTCGAACTTGGCGTTGATCCGCCCGGTGAGGTTGCGCCGCGTCGCATCCGGCTTGATGATCGAAAGGGTCCGCTCGATGGCCATGTTCCGCCCCGTATCCTGCGGGCCGGCCCCGCGCCGACCCCTTGCGGGGCGCGACCTAGCACGCGCACCTGACGCTGCCAAGACGCCCGGCCGACGCGCGGGCAACGCATGGGGCGCAATCAGATCGAGAACGAGGTGCCGCAGCCGCAGGAGGAGGAGGCGTTGGGGTTCTCGATGACGAAGCGCGCCCCGATCAGCTCGTCCGACCAGTCGATCGTCGCCCCCGACAGGAAGGGCAGCGAGACGCGATCCACGACGACGCGCACGCCCGCGCGTTCGAGCACGAGATCATCGGGGCGGGCCTCATCGAGCTTGATGTCATAGTGAAAGCCCGAGCATCCCCCGCCCTCGACCGCGACGCGCAAAGGCTTGGGCTGGCCCGTCGCCGCGGCAATCTCGGCGAGGCGGGCAAAGGCGCGGTCGGTGACGCGGGGGGGCAGGTTCGGGGTCATCTCGGTCCGGGTGCAAATCCTGATCGTTTCGCTTATATAAGCGATCGGGCGCGATCTTGCCAGAGCGGCGACGCCCGGAACGAAAAAGGTGATCCGATGTGCGCCCCCTATGCCAGCCGCCCCGAAGAAAGCCGCGGCCGCCGCTTTGCCGAGGCCGTCTCGACCTTTCGCAACGATTTCCAGCGCGACCGCGACCGGATCATCCATTCCTCGGCCTTTCGCCGCCTCAAGCACAAGACGCAGGTCTTCGTCGAGCATGAGGGGGATTACTATCGCACGCGGCTCACGCATTCGATCGAGGTCGCGCAGGTCGCGCGCACGATCGCGGGCGCGCTCGGGCTCGACACCGACCTCGCCGAGGCGGTGGCGCTTGCCCATGACCTCGGCCACACGCCTTTCGGCCACACGGGCGAGGATGCGCTGGCCGCGCTGATGGCGCCCTGGGGGGGGTTCGACCACAACGCGCAGGCGATCCGGATCGTGACGCGGCTTGAACGTCACTATGCCGATTTCGACGGGCTGAACCTGACGTGGGAGGCGCTCGAGGGCCTCGCCAAGCACAACGGGCCGGTGACGGGCGATCTGCCGGCCGCACTGGCCGAGGCGCAGGCGGCGTGGGATCTCGAACTCGGCAGCCACGCCAGCGCCGAGGCGCAGGTCGCGGCCATCGCCGACGACATCGCCTATTCGCACCACGACCTGCACGACGGGCTGCGCTCGGGCCTTTTCGACGAAAGCGCGCTCATGGATCTGCCGGTGACGGGGCCCGCCTTTGCCGAGGTCGATCGCCGCTATCCGGGGCTCGAGCGGATGCGGCGGCGGCATGAGGCGCTGCGGCGGGTGTTCGGCGTCATGGTCGAGGATGTGATCGCGGTGGCGCGCGGCCGCCTTTTGGCCGCCAACCCGCGCTCGGCCGCCGAGATCCGCGCCCTCGGCACCACGGTGATCCGCTTTTCGAAGCCGCTCTATCAGGATCTCAAGGCCGTGCGCGGGTTCCTGTTCGAGCGGATGTATCGCGCGCCCCGCGTCATGGCCGAGCGCGCGCGCGTCACCGCGGTGGTGAACGACCTCTTTCCGCTCTATCTCGATCGGCCCGACCTCTTGCCTGCCGAATGGCAGGCCGATGTCGCGGCGGTGGCGGATCGGGCGGGGCTTGCGCGGATCGTGGCCGATTACGTCTCGGGGATGACCGACCGCTTCGCGCTGCAGGAACACGCGCGCCTTTGCGGCTGACGCGCGGCCCGCGCCCGGCCTAGAGTCGCCCCCCGGCGGCCTCGAGCGCCTCCTGCGCCGAGATCCAGCGCGCCTCGGCCCGCGCGAGCTCGGCCCCGACCTCGATGTGGCGGCGCTGGAGGTCGGGGGCGCGCGCGGCGAGCGCGCCTTCCCATGTCGCGGGATCGGCGAGCTTGGCCTCGATGCGCGCGCGCAAGCTCGAGAGGCGCTCAACCTCGGCCTCGGCCGCGCGCACCTCGGCGCGCAGCCCGGCGACGGCGGCGCGGTCGGGGCGCGACGGCGGGGGCGCGGCGGCAGGGCGGGCGGGCGCCGCCTGCGCCCCCTCGGCCGACAGCAGCATCCGCCGATAGGCCTCGAGATCCTCCTCGAACGGCCGCACCCGCCCGCCCTGAACCAGCCAGAGCCGGTCGGCCACCAGCCCGAGCAAATGCATGTCGTGGCTCACAAGGATGACGGCGCCCGGGTATTCGGTCAGCGCCTCGACCAGCGCCTCGCGGCTCTCGATGTCGAGGTGGTTCGTCGGCTCATCGAGGATCAGCAGATGCGGCGCGTCGATCGTCGCGATCAGGAGCGACAGCCGCGCCTTCTGCCCGCCCGAGAGCCGCCCGACCGCCGTCTCGGCCTGATCGGCCATGAGCCCGAAGCCCGCGAGCCGCGCGCGCAGTTTCGCCGGTGCCTCGTCGGGGCGCAGCCGGCGGATATGGGCAAGCGGCGTTTCCGCGGGGTCGAGATCCTCGATCTGGTGCTGGGCGAAAAAGCCCACCCGCAGCCTGTTCGACCGCTGCACCCGCCCCCCCATCGGCTGGAGCCGCCCCGCGATCAGCTTGGCGAGCGTCGACTTCCCCTCGCCGTTGCGGCCCAGAAGGGCGATGCGGTCGTCCTGGTCGATCCTGAGGTCGAGCCCGCGCAGCACCGCGCGCCCGTCATAGCCGACGGCGGCGCCCTCGGCCGTCAGGATCGGCGGCGCGATCTCTTCGGGCGGGGGAAAGCGGAAGGCGATGCGCTGCGCCTCCTCGGGGGTCGAGACGGGGGTCAGCCGCTCGAGCATCTTGAGGCGCGATTGCGCCTGCACCGCCTTCGAGGCCTTGGCGCGAAAGCGGTCGACGAAGGATTGCAGATGCGCCCGCCGCGCCTCGACCTTGCGCGCCTCGGCCTGGGCCTGGGCGCGCCGCTCGGCCCGCTGGCGGGCGAAGGCGTCATAGCCGCCCGCCCAGAAGGCAAGCTTGCGCGCCTCGAGGTGCAGGATCCCCTGCACCGCGCGGTTGAGAAGCCCGCGGTCGTGGCTGATGACCATGACCGTGTGCGGATAGCGCGCGAGATAGCCCTCGAGCCAGAGCGCCCCCTCGAGGTCGAGGTAGTTCGTCGGCTCGTCGAGCAGGAGGAGGTCGGGCCGCGCGAACAGCACGCCCGCCAGCGCCACCCGCATCCGCCAGCCGCCCGAGAATTCGGCCGCCGCGCGCGCCTGCTCGGCCTGCCCGAAGCCGAGCCCGGTCAGGATCGCGCTCGCGCGCGCCTCGGCCGACCAGGCGTCGATGTCGGCAAGCCGCATCTGGATCTCGGCGATGCGCGCGCCTTGGGCCGTCTCGGCCTCGGCCAGAAGCGCCGCGCGCTCGGCATCGGCCGCGAGCACGAGATCGAGGATCGGCTCGGGCCCGCCCGCGACCTCCTGCGCGACCGCGCCGATGCGGGCGCGCGAGGGCAAGGTGATGGCGCCGCCATCGGGCGTGATCTCGCCCCGGATCAGGCGGAAAAGCGTCGTCTTGCCGGTGCCGTTCGCCCCGACGAGGCCGACCTTGTGCCCGGTCGGGATGCGCGCGCTCGCCCCTTCGAACAGGGGGCGGCCTTCGATGCCATAGCTGAGATCCTCGATCGAGAGCATGCCCCCGCATGGCCCAAGCCCGGGCCCGCGTCAATCGCCCTGGCACGGCGGGCAATATTCCCAATTTGATCTCAGGGTTGATCGCGGCGGGGCGTGGGTGCATGCTCGCGCAAGCAGGCGGAAGATGCGGAGGCCGGATGCTGCCCTCATTCGATCCGGAACCGGCGAACGGCCTCGCGCAGCTGCGCGACCGGATGGTCGCGCTCGTGCTCGCCGCGCTGGTCGGCGCCTGCGCGGCGGTGGCGGCGGTCGCCTTCTTTCGCCTCATCGCGGCCGCATCCGCCCTCTGGGCCCAGCCGCTGCCGCGCAGCCTCGCCGAGGCGGGGGGCGGCTATTCGGCCGCCGTCGCGATCGCGCTCGGGGCGAGTGCGCTGATCGCCGGCAGGCTTTTGCTCCTGCTCGAGGGCGGGCGGCCGCAGGGGCCGGCCGATCTGATCGACGCCGCGCAGCACGACCGCGCGCCCGACCTGCGCGCGGGTGCGATCTCGTCGCTCCTTGCGCTCAACAACCTCGCGGGCGGGGCCTCGGTCGGGGTGTTCGGGCCGCTGGTGCATCTGGGCGGCTGCATGGCGGCGGCGATCCAGCGGCGCGTGGCGCGCATGCCCGTCGATGTGGTGCTGGGCTGCGGGGCGGGGGCGGCGGTCGCGGCGGTGTTCTCGGCGCCGATCGGGGCCGCGATTTTCGCGCATGAGGCGATCATCCGCCGCTTCGGGGCCTTCGGCGCGGGCCCGGTGCTCGCGGCCTGCTTCGTCGCCTTCTGGATCTCCGAGG
>JAUREX010000099.1 GCA_030834485.1 Gemmobacter sp. | reverse complement strand
GGGGCCGCTCGTGGCGCTCTGGGGGGGTTATGGCGCGGCGCTCGGGGGGCTCGGCATCCTGTTCGGGTTCTGCAACGGGGTGGGCTATGCGGCCGCGCTCAGGATCGCGGCCGGGCAGGGCGCGACGGCGGCGCGCGCCGGCGCGGGGATCGGCATCGCGACGGGGTGCTATTGCGCGGGCGCGAGCGTCTTTGCCTTCGCGGCCGAGCCGCTGCCCGAGGGGCTCGCGCCGCGGCTGTGGCTCCTTGCGGCGATCTGCGCGGCGGGGGCGGGGGTGGCGGCCGCGATCTTGCCAGCGGCCGAGCGCGGGGCGGATGCGCGGCGCGCCGCGACGCCCCGCGTGGATCTGACGCATGCCGAGCGGCAGGCGGGCTGGCGGCTCTGGGCGCTCTATCTGGCCGGGATGCTCGCGGGGCTGATGGTCTTTGGCCATGCCGGGCCGATCATGGCCGCGGCGGGCGGGGCGGCGGCCCTCGGGGCGGCGGCGGTGTCGGGGGGAAGCCTTGCCGGCAGCCTCGGGGCCGGTGCGCTGGCCGCGCGCGCGGGCCCCTGGGCGGGCATCGCCGCAGCGCTTGGCACGCTGGCCGCGGGCGCGCTGCTTGCCGCCGCAGCAACGGGGGCGGCGGGCAGCTTCGGGGCGCTGCTGCTCGCGGGTGCGGGGTATGGCGCCCTCATCACCGCCGTGCCGGTCGGGGTGGAGCGGCTCGCGCGGCCGGCTGTCGCGCCGCGCCTGTTCGCGCGCGTCTTCACGGCCTGGGGCATCGGGGGCCTCGCGGGCCCGGTCGCGGGCGGCGCGCTGCAATCCCTCTCGCAGGGCTATGCGCTGCCGCTCGGCGTGGCGGGGGTGCTGGCCGCGATCGCGGCGGGGCTGGCGCTGCCCCGCCGCGCGCGATCATGACTGCGGGCGCGTCTTCTTCGGATCGTAGTGCGCGAGGGGCACGATGCGCGCGGGCAGGCGCTTTTGCTGGCCGTCGAGCTTGCCGACCTCGAGCGCGGTGCCGACCTCGGCATGGGCGACATCGACCCGCGCGAGCGCGATGTTGCGCCCGAGCACGGGCGAGCGCACCGAGGATGTCACCTCGCCCACTTGCGCGCGGCCGACATGCAGGCAATCGCCATGGCCCACATCGACATTGGCGTCGATCTCGAGCCCGACGAAGCGGCGCAGCGGGTTCTCCTTGCGGCGGATCAGCGCGTCGCGGCCGACGAAATCATCCGTCTTCGACTTGAGCGGCACGGTGAAGCCGATCCCGGCCTCGAACGGGTCGGTCTGGTCGGAGAAATCATAGCCCGCGAAGATGAGCCCGGCCTCGATCCGCACCATGTCGAGCGCCTGCAGCCCCATCGGGCGCAGGCCGCGCGGGGTGCCGGCCGTCCAGACCGCATCCCAGACGGCGCCGGCGTCCTTGGGGTGGCAGAAGATCTCGAAGCCGAGCTCGCCCGTGTAGCCCGTGCGCGACACGACGACGGGCGCGCCCGAGGGCCCGCCGATGCGCCCCACGGTAAAGCGGAACCAGCCGAGTTCGCCGATCGCGGGCTGATGCGGCGCGGTCCAGACGATGTCGGCAAGGATCGCGCGGCTTTCCGGTCCCTGCACGGCGATATTGTGGAGCTGATCGGTCGAGGAGCGCACCATGACCTTGAGGCCGAGCTTCTCGGCCCAGTCGCGCATCCAGACCCCGCCGTAATCATCGCCGCCGATCCAGCGGAAATTGTCCCGCCCGAGACGAAAGAGCGTGCCGTCGTCGATCATGCCGCCGTGTTCGTAGCACATGGCCGAATAGACGACCTGCCCTTGCGAGAGCTTCCTGACGTCGCGCGTCAGCACCCATTGCATCAGCGCCTCGGCATCGGGGCCGGTGACCTCCCATTTGCGCAGGGGCGAGAGGTCGATGACCGCGGCCTTTTCGCGGCAGGCCCAGTATTCCTCGATCGCGCCGTTCGAGGAATAGACCTGCGGCAGCCAGTAGCCCTTGTAGTCGACCACATGGCGGGTGAGCGCGCCGGTGCGGGCGGCAAAGGCGGTGTCCTTCGTCATCTTGGGCTCCGACTCCGGGGTGGGGCGCCACGCGACCGCGCGGCTGAACGTCTCGGCGCCCGAATAGGTGCGCACATGGATGTCCGACAGATACCAGCCATTCGCGGGCGAGGTATCGTCGGGGCAGGCCGAGTTGACGCAGACGATGTCGGTCAGCGCGCGCATCAGCACATAATCGCCCGGCCGGCTCCAGGGTTCGTCCGACACGAGGGTGCCGTGCGCGTCGATCGCGGTGTTGAAGAAGAGGTTGACCGCCATCCAGCCCGGCCGCGGATCGACGCCGCGCCCGGCGAGCGCGCCGTTGAAATTGTCCGAGCAATTCGCATGGCCGGGATAGCCGATGTCGTCATAATACTTCGACGCGCAGGCCATCGCGAAGGCATCGTGCCGCCCGACGGTGTCCTGCACCACCTCGACAAGCGGGACCCAGTCCTGGTCGTAGTATTTCGAATGCAGCCCGGGCATCGAATAGGCCCGACCCATCAGCGTGCGGCTTGTCGTGACATCGAGCGCGTGCTGGATGCCGCGGTCGAGCTTGCGGGCGTCGAAGCACTGGAAATCGGTGCATTGGCGGCCGTCGACGTCGATGATCTGGATGTAGTCGCCGGCGCGGACGACATAGCTCTCGGCGGTGGCCGATTTCACCCGCAGATCGAGCAGCGGATCGGCGAGCGGGTCGGGCAGATCGAAGCTGCCGACAAGCAGCGGGTTCGCCCGCTCGATCATAAGCGTGAGGGGGGTGGCAGTGTCCTGGGCCTCGGGTGCCATCGCGAGCCCCGGCGCGGCAAGGACGATCCAGCCCGCGTCATGCGCGATGAGCGTCGCGCGCGCCCCTGCGGGCGTCTCGGGGTCAAAGAGGCGCAGCGCGCCCGCCCGACCGAGGTCGATGCCGCGCGTCGCCAGCCCGCGCCGGAGCCTGCCGAGCCCTTCGCCTGCCGCCTCGCCCGCGGCGAGCATCGCCCTGAGCCCTTCGGCGCCGCAATTTGACGCCTCGCCGAGGATCGCGGCGTCGATCCGCCCCGTGCGGTCCGCCGCGACGATCTCGGCCGGTTGGCCGCCCTCGTCGTTGATGATGGTCAGCCGGTCGCCCGGCGCGATCTGCACCAGCGCCGCGCCCCCCCCCGCGACGACGTGCCGCTCGTGCCCGTGGTGGCGCGAGAGGCTGCGCGGGGTCAGGATCCTGCTCGGCCGCGGGGGCCCCGGGGTGACGCTGGCGTAGGGATGGTCGAGCATGGCATCCTCGGGGCTGGTGCGGGTGCGCTCCCTTGCGCGGGATTTCATTCAAGGTAAAAGATGTTAATTGTCAAGAATAGCACAGCACCCGCCCTGTGCAAGCGTCGGAGGTGTGCGCGCCCATGCTCTCGCTCTCGTTCGGCCTGATGGCGGCGCTTGCCTGGGCGTGCCACGATCTGCTGGTGCGCAAGCTGGCGCAAGGGGGGCGGATCCTGCCCATGCTGCTGGTGGTGCTGCTCGGCGGCAGCGCGGCGCTGGCGCTGCCGGCGCTGCTGGCGGGCGGCTGGGGCGCGATGACGGGCGCCGCGATCGGCTGGGCCATGGCGGCGGGGATCGCCTATGTGGCGGGCGCGGCGGGGCTTTACGAGGCGCTCGGCCGGGCGCCGGTGCGGCTGGTGGCGCCGATCCTCGGATCCTATCCGATGCTCTCGCTAGGGATCGCGGCAGCTGGTGGGCGTGCGGTCGCGGCCATCGAATGGGCGGCTGTCGCCTGCATCGTGGCGGGGATCGGCTGGGTGGCGCTCGGCGGGCGCGAGGGCGGCGGGGGGGCGGTGCGCGGCCGTCCGTCCAGCGCCTTCATCTGGGCGGGCATCGGGGCGGCGGGCTTTGCCGCGACCTTCGCGCTCGGGCAGGAGGCGGCGCGCACCGGTGCCGTCCTGCCCGCGATCGTCGTGACGCGGCTGACCGCGACCGCGATCGTCCTCGGGGTCTGCCTGGCGACCGGGCGGGTTGCCCCGGCGCCCGGCATGACGCGCACCCTCGTGGCGATGGGGTGTCTCGATGCGCTGGCGCTCGGCCTCGTGACGGCCGCCGCGGGGCTTGCGCAGCCCGAATATGCCGCGGTCGCCTCGGCCCTCTTCGGGGTGCTCACGATCATCCTCGCGTGGCGCATCCTCGATGAGCGCGTCTCGCCCCGTCAGTGGGCGGGCATCGCGGCGGTGTTCGGGGGGATCGGCGTTCTGTCGCTGCAGGGCTGAGGGGCGCTATTGCGCCGCCGCGATCATCTGTGCGGGGGCGGGCGCGCGGGCAAGGCGCATCGCGCGGGTCAGCCGCCGCTCATCGCGCGGGTTCACGCCGAAGATCTCGGTATAGTGGCGGATCATCGGGCTGGTCGTCATGTAGCCGACCGAGGCCGCGATCTCGCGCAGCGAGTCGTTCGAATGGAGCACGCGCTGGCGCGCCTTGGCCAGACGCAGCTGGTGATAGAAGCGTAGCGGGCTCTGGCCCGTCTCGCGGCGAAATATGCGCTCGAAATGGCGCCGCGAGAGGCCGACGGCGGCGGCAACGTCGGGGATGCGCAGCGGATCCTCGACATGCGTCTCGAACAGCCCGATCGCCTCGCGGATCTGGGGCGTCATCGCATCGGCGGTTGAGCCCGCATGCGCGACGGGCACCTTCTGGCTGGCGTCCTCGTCGCGCACGAAGGGATGCTGGAACCAGCAGGCGACCTCGGTCATGCAGTCGCGCCCGAGCCTTTCGTCGATGAGGCGCAGCATGAAGTCGAAGACCGCGCCCGCCCCCGACACGGTGTTGCGGCGCCGGTCGCGCAGGATCACCGCCTGCGAGGCCTGCACCTCGGGGAATTCGGCGCGAAAGGCCGCTTCGTAGCACCAGTGCACCGAGCACGCCCGCCCCGCCATGAGGCCCGCGCGCACGAGCGGGAAGATCCCGCCCGAAAACGCCCCGAGGGTCAGCCCGCGCCGGTCGAGCCAGCGCAGCCGTGCCGGGGTGCGGCGCGGGTCTGCGAACTCGGCCGTGGGCGGGGCGAGGAGGTAGAGGTGATCGAGATCCTCGGCCGCGTGCAGCGTCGCATGCGGCTGAAAGCCGATATCGGCCGAAGAGGTGACCGCGGCCGGCGTCTCGGCCACGAGGACCCAGTCGAAGGCGCGCCGGCCCGAGATCTCGTTCGCCGCGCGCAGGGGCTCGATCGCCGAGGTGAGGCAGGCCATCGGAAAGCCCGGAAACATCAGGAACCCGAGCCGGAGGGGCGGCGGATGTGCCATCAGTCCTCGGGCCACCACCCCGGCGAGGTCGGCGCGCCGTCGTCGTGGCGCGAGAGCCATTCCGTCATCATGTCGCGGTTGCGCAGGAAGCCCTTGTAGGCCGCGAGGTCGGGGTGGATGTCGCGCACCACCCGATGCAGCCGGCGCGCCCATTTTGGCACGGTCACGAGCTCATCGAACCGCGCCAGATAGCAGCGGATGTCGAAGGCGATCGCGTTCGAGCGCGGCAGCCGGTAGAGCGATTGCAACTCGACCCGCAGGTGCATGAGTTCGCCCATGTTCTCGGGCGTCAGCGTCGTGCGCATCGGCCCCCATCTGGGATAGGTCTCGGGCGCCGTGTCGAGGAGCGGGTTGACCGTCATGGTCCAGTTGAAGCGGCGCACCGGCGCGCCGTGCTGGAGCTTGAGCAGGAACTTCAGCGCCCGGTCGAAGACGCCAAGGTCATGGGCGATCGGGACCGGGGCGTGCCATTCGTGAAAGTTCATCCCGACGTCGAAATCCACCGACCAGTCGGCCTGCGAGGTTGCGATGCCTGCATCCATCCAGAGGGTGCCGTCGCGCTCGTCCTGCAACGTCCAGTCACCCTGCGTCTGGCGGGTGATGTATTCGAACGGGCCATAGGGCAGGGTCGATTCATCGAGGAAGGTAAAGCTGTGGTCGATCCCGAGCGGGCGGTTGATCCAGCGCCAGCGGTGGCCGTCGCGCTCGAGCGTGAACCAGTGCGGATAGTCGCGCGCCTTCGTCTCCATGATGAATTCGAGCACATCCCACCCCGCGAGGGTCATGTGCGGCAGCGACTGGCAGCGCAGCGGATCCTCGGCCAGCACCTGGGCGCGGTCGATCATCTCGGCGACGTAATGCTCGTCGACATCGAGGATATGCTCGAAGGCGGTGCCTTTGCGGCCCGGGACATGGGGCTCCATGTTGACCGCATACATGTAGTCGTCGCGGTCGAAGGGGAAGGGAAAGCGGCGGATCAGATGGGGCGAGTTGCGATAGGTGAAATCGCCGCGAAAGGTCTCGTCCCTGAAGAAGTCGCTGAATTCGCCCGGCTTGAAGTCAAGGCTCATCGTGGTCTCCTATCGGTCGATAACGAGGGTGCGCCCCTCGAAGCGCGAGACGCAGGGCATGATCTTCGTGCCCGCGGCCTGATCGGCGGGGCTGAGCCAGTGGTCGCGGTGCACGATCTTGCCGTCGCAGCGCAGGACGGCCGTCTCGCACTGCCCGCAGGCGCCGCCGCGGCACAGATAGGGCGCATCGACCCCCGCCGCCTCGATCGCCTCGAGCAGGGATTGCGTGGCGCCGACCTTGATCCTGCGGCCCGAGGCCGCGAGCTCGACCTCGAAGGGCAGGCCGGTGCCGGGGGCGAGGAACTCCTCGCTGTGGAGCGCGAGCCGCGGCCAGCCCATCGCCTCGGCGGTCTCCAGCACCCAGCCGATCATCGGCTTCGGCCCGCAGACATAAAGATGCGTGCCGATCGGCTGCATGGCGAGGAGGCGCGCGAGATCGATCCGCTCGCCCCGGTCGTCGAAATAGCAATGCACCCTGTCGGGATGGGCGGCCCTCAGGCGGTCCATATAGGTGCCGAGTGCCGCGCTGCGGGCGGCATAATGCAGCTCGAACCGCCCGCCCATGCGCGCGAGTTGCGAGATCTGCGACATGAAGGGGGTGATCCCGATGCCGCCCGCGATCATCAGATGCTTGCGCGCCCGCGTGTCGAGGGCAAAGAGGTTGACGGGGTTCGAGATCACCATCTCGTCCCCCGGCCGGACATGGCGGTGCATGAAGAGCGACCCGCCCCGCCCCTGATCGTCGCGCCGCACCGAGATCTCGTAGCCCGAGGTATCGGCCGGATCGGACATCAGCGAATAGGGGTTCATGCGCCGCGTGCCGTGGTCGTCCATCTCGACGACCGTGTGCGCCCCGCCCGAAAAGGCCGGCAGCAGGCCGCCATCGCGCGCCACGAAGCGGAACCGCGTCACGAGGTCGTTGACGGGCACGACCTCGGCCACCCGGACCGCAAGCTTGGCCACCCCGCTCATCCGAAGCGCACCACGGGCGGGGGGGCCTTGCCGGGGTCCTCGGCGTCGATGTTGACGCCCTGAAAGGCCGCGATCCGGCGCGAGTAGTGATCGCGCACGAAGAGGTTCAGCCCGCAATGGCTGCAACGGAACGGATCGGTCGCGACATTCTCGGTGATGCCCTTGCAGTGGACGCATTGCACCCGCCGCACGGTCGAGCCGCGATGCTCCTTCTGGATCGCGCCGACGGGAAAGCCCGTCGCCATGATCTCGCGCTCGGCCTGCCCGATCAGCCCCTCGGTCCCCGCGAGGTAGAATTGCGTGCCCATGTGCGCATCCGCCAGCACGCGCTGCAACCGGGGCAGCAGCGCGGGGATCGTGGGCGCGCGGAAGAACTGCGCCGCCCCGAGTGCCGCGAGGCGGTCGGCCATGTCGGTGCCGTTCGGCCCGGGGCAATAGATCACATGCGCCGCCCCCAGCATCGCCGCCGCGTCGGGCGCGCGCGCGATCATCTCGGCCACCGCCTCGGCGCCCTCGCCATCGGCGACGATGAGGTGGAGCCGCCCCGCGCGGGGTTCGAGGGGCGCATAGACGGGTCTGCTGCGGATCGTGGGGGTGACGGGGGTCAGGGTCATCTCTTGCATCCGTTTCGTCCTCGGCCGGGCGGGGGTTCGGCACCCGCCCGGCAGATGGCGCCGCGGCCCCGGGCCTCAGCCCTGCGCGGTGCGCCGCTTCTTCTCGACGTCGTAGAAGGGCAGCGCATGGGTGGTCGCGGCGATCGGGCCATGCGTGCCGCAGCGCACCTCGAGCGGCGTGCCGTTGTTGGCGCAATCGACCGGCAGGCGCGCAATCGCCACCGTCCAGTCGTTGAGGGGCGAATACATCGCCTGCGTCACGAGCCCGACCTTGTGCCCCGCGCGATAGACGGGCGCGCCATTGCCCGGCACGTTCCTGCCCTCGAGCTTCAGACCCCAGATCTTGAACCGCTCGCGCCCCTTGAGGCGATAGTGCTCTTCGGCGCCGCGGAACCCGACCTTGCCCGAGGATACGGTGAAATCGAGGCCAAGCTCCCACAGCGTGTCGCCCGGGCCCTCGTTTTCGAAGGGATACATCTCGGAATTGTCGAAGGGATAGAAGAGCAGGTAGCTCTCGGTCCGGAGCATGTCGAGCGTGGTGAAGCGGCAGGGGATGATCCCCATCGCGCGCCCTTCCTCGAGGATGCGGTCCCAGATCATCGGCGCATCCTGCCCGCGGCAGAAGATCTCGTAGCCGCGCTCGCCGGTGTAGCCCGTGCGCGAGAGGGTGATGGGCCGGCCGAACAGCGCGGTCGGCATGTGGCTCATGTAGGGCAGGGCGCGCACGCCGGGTATGTGGCGTTCGAGATACTCGACCGCGAGCGGCCCTTGCAGCGAGAGATCGTGCAGGTTGTCATCGAAGCGCAGCGAGACATCGCGCCCGGTCGCAGCCATGCTCAGTTGCTCGTGCCCCTGGCCCGAGCCGTGCACCACGGTAAAGCTGTTGGGCCCCATGCGGTAGATCACGCAATCGTCGATGAACTTGCCCGCATCGTTGAGCATGCAGGCATAGATCGCCTTGCCCGGCATGAGGCGTTCCATGTTGCGCGTCGTCGCACGCTCGATCACATGGCTTGCCGCCGGCCCGGTGATGTGAACCTTCTTGAGGCCCGAGACATCCATCAGGCCCGCCTTGGTGCGGATTGCCATGTATTCGGCATCCGGGTCGCCGTCATAGGACCATGCGGTGCCCATGCCCGACCAGTCCTCGAGATTC
>JAUREX010000098.1 GCA_030834485.1 Gemmobacter sp. | reverse complement strand
AGCGCCAATCGTAGTATTGGTGTTCGTGATACCCACATAATTCGGGACTACAGCCGAGGCACGGCAAATACGTGATTGGCGACCCAGTGTCCATGATGAGGTCAAACTCCTGCCCGCCCGCGAGCGTGATTGTCAACGAGAACTCATGCCCTTCACCATACTCGTTCGAGAGACGGTCGCCGTACGCGTGCATCGGGATCGCATCCGCTTTGGACAGCAGTCGCCGCCCCGACCCAGGGACGACGCGCGTCTGCTTCTTGACGGCGATTGCGAACGAGCCTTTGCCGTCCGCGCGCGCGCCGGACGCGACGCATGCGACGAGCACGAGCACAATCGTCGATGTCGTCGACCACGCGCGGCGCGTTCGATGCGAAACTACCATCGCGGCGCGCGTCGACGACGAGATCCACGCCGACAACCAGCGCATCCCCGCGGGAACCCTCGGGCGGGTGCTGGGCGCGCTCTGCATCCTCTATACGGCCTTTCACATCGCGGTGCTGAACCTCTATCCGCTCGAACCCTGGACCTATCGCCTCATCCATGTGGGCGGGGGGCTCGGGATCGGCTTCCTGCTCTTCTCGGCGCTCGCCTTCGAGGGGGCCGAGGGCGCGCCCGGCCGCTGGCGCGCCGCGCTGATCTTGCCGGCGGCGGCGCTGGTGGCGATCGGGCTCGGGCAGGTGATCCTCTTCTGGGCCGGCGGCGCGGGCGGGATCGGTCAGGGCGCGCCGGCGACGGCCCATCGCTGGACCTTCGGCGCACCGCTCGCGGTCGGGACCGCGCTCGCCATCGCCGCGGGCTGGTTCGCGCCCGACCGGCGGCGCGGCCGGGTCGATCTCGCGGATCTCGTGCTTGCGGCGGCGGCGGTCGCGGTCACGCTCTACATCATCCTGCACGCGCCGCTCCTGCGGCTGCGGGCGGGGACGGGGCTCGCGAAGGAGGCCGACATGTGGGCGGCCCTCATCGGCGTCGCACTCATCCTCGAGCTCACGCGCCGGCTGGCGGGGCTCGCGCTCGTGGTCATCGCGGGGATATTCATCCTCTACAGCTTCGTCGGGCCATGGCTGCCGGGGATCTTCTATCACCGCGGCTACAGCGTCACGCGCTTCTTCACCTATGTCTTCACCGATCAGGGCATCCTCGGGCCGACGACCGCGATCTCGTCGACCTACATCATCCTCTTCGTGGCCTTCGCGGCATTCCTGCAGGCAAGCCGCGTCGGCGCCTATTTCGTCAACTTCGCCTTCGCCGTCGCGGGCAGCCGGCGCGGGGGGCCGGCCAAGGTCGCGGTGTTCGGCTCGGGCCTGATGGGGATGATCAACGGCACCTCGGCGGGCAATGTGGTGGCGACCGGATCGCTCACCATCCCGCTGATGAAGCGGGTGGGCTACCGCCCGCAGACGGCCGCGGCGGTCGAGGCGGCGGCCTCGTCGGGCGGGCAGATCCTGCCCCCGATCATGGGGGCGGGCGCCTTCATCATGTCCGAGATCACCGGCATCCCCTATTCCGAGATCGTGATCGCCGCGATCATTCCAGCACTGCTCTATTTCGCAGGCGTCTATTTCAACGTCGATCTCGCGGCACAGCGCCACGACATGAAGGGCCTGCCGCGCGACGAGCTGCCGCGCTTTGGCGTGCTGGCGCGGCAGGCGTTCCTGTTCCTGCCGATCCTGATCCTGATCGGCGCGCTCTTCATGGGCTATTCCGTCATCCGGGCGGGCACGCTCGCGATGGGGGCGGCGGCGGTGGTGAGCTGGCTCACCCCCTACCGGATGGGGCCGCGGGCGGTGCTGTTCGCACTCGAGATCTCGACCAAGATGACGCTGCAACTCGTGGCGGTCTGCGCGGCGGCGGGGATCATCGTGGGGGTGATCGCGCTCACCGGGCTCGGGACGCGCTTTTCGGCGCTGCTGCTGGGACTTGCGGCCAACAACCAGCTGCTCGCGCTCTTTTTCGCGATGATCGTCTCGATCATCCTCGGGATGGGGATGCCCACGACCGCGGCCTATGCCGTCGCGGCGAGCGTGATCGCCCCGGGCCTCGTCACGATGGGGATCGACCCGCTGACGGCGCATTTCTTCATCTTCTACTTCGCGGTCATGTCGGCGATCACCCCGCCCGTGGCGCTCGCGGCCTACGCGGGCGCGGCGATCGCGCAATCGGACCCGATGCGCACCAGCGTCGAGAGCTTTCGGATGGGGCTTGCGGCCTTCATCGTGCCGTTCATGTTCTTCTCCTCGCCCGAACTCCTGATGCAGGGGGGGGCGGTCGCGATCGCGCATGTGGTGGCGGGTGCGCTGCTCGGGGTCTATCTGCTCTCGGCGGCGGTGCAGGGCTGGCTCGCGGGGCCGCTGAACCCGGCGCTGCGGGTGCTGCTGATCGGCGCGGCGGTGGCGATGATCGATTCGGGCTATCTGACCGATGCGATCGGCCTCGGGGCGGCGGGGCTCGTGTGGGCGATCCAGCGCCGCGCGCCCAAGACGCGCGAGGTCGCGCGCGGCCCCGACTGAGGGCGCGCGCTATTGCGCCGGACGCTCGGCCCAGCCCGCGAAGATCCGCTCGAGCACGACGACCGCGTAATAGAGCACGATCCCGAGTGCCGCGAGCGCGATCAGCACCGCAAACATCAGCGGATAATCCCCGTTCGTCTCGCCCGACTTGAAGAGCGCGCCGAGCCCGCGGCCATGGGGCGAGACGATCTCGACAAGGTTCGTGCCGATAAAGGCAAGCGTCACCGAAACCTTCAGCGCCCCGAAGAACTCGGGCAGGGTCTTGGGCAGCGCGATCTTCCAGAAGATCGTCACCCGGCTCGCCCCGAGCGAGCGCAGGATGTCGCGGTATTCGGGCTCGAGCGTCGACAGCCCGATCCCGACCGACACCGCGATCGGAAAGAACGAGATGAGGAAGGCCATCAGCACGGTGTTGAAATCGTGCTGCCCGATGAAGATGAGCGCGATCACCGGCACGAGCGTCGCCTTGGGGATCGCGTTGAAGCCCACGAGCAGCGGATAGAGCGCATCGCGCGCAATCCGCGAGAACCCCATCGCCATGCCCAGAAGCGTGCCCGCCACCACCGCGATCCCGAGGCCCGCGACGGTGCGCCAGAGCGTCTGCCACGACATCTCGACGAAGAACCAGCGGAACTTCCAGAACGCCGGCGGCAGGTCCGAGGGCGAGGCCATCTTGTAGTTGGGCCAGTCGTTCGCCCAGACGATGAACTCCCACAGCCCGAGAAAGGCGACGATGGCCGCCAGCGGAACGGCGGCGGCGCGCAGCGCGCTCATGTCGTGGCCTCCTCGGTCGTGTCGCGCCCCTGCGCGATGCGGATCTGGTCGCGCAGGACGTGCAGCATCTCGGAGCATTCGGGCGTATAGAGCCCGTCGAGGAGCCGCGGCCCGGGATAGTTCACGCGCATGATGTGCTGCGTCGTCGCCGGGCGGCCCGACAGCACGATCACCTGATCACCGAGATAGACCGCCTCGCGCAGGTCATGGGTGATGAGGACGGCCGTGAACGGCTCCTTGGCGCGCAGCGCGTGCATCGTCTGCCAGAGATCCTCGCGCGTGAAGGCATCGAGCGCGCCGAAAGGTTCGTCCATGATGAGGACATCGGGCCGGTGCACGATCGCCCGGCAGAGCGAGGCGCGCTGGCGCATCCCGCCCGAAAGCTCGGAGGGGCGCTTGTGCTCGAACCCCGCCAGCCCGACGAGCGCGAGGAGCGCGCTCGCGCGCGCCTCCTTCTCGGCGCGCGGCATGGTCGGGGCCACGATCTCGAGCGGCAGGATCACGTTTTGCAGGACCGTGCGCCATTCGAGCATGACGGGGTTCTGGAATGCCATGCCCACCGTCTTGCGCGGGCTGCGCACCAGCTCGCCATGAAGCCACACCTCGCCCCGGTCTGGGCGCATCAGCCCCGCGACCAGCCGCGTCAGCGTGGACTTGCCGCAGCCCGAAGGGCCGACGACGGCGCAGAACTCGCCCTCGGGCACGGCGATGTCGAGGTTCTCGAGCACCGGCAGCGGCCCCGCTGCGGTGCGATAGGCGTGGGTGACACCCTTGATCTCGATCAGGTTCGCCATGGCGCACCCCCTTGCGGGCGCCGGCCCCGGCACTGCGGGGCCGGCGCAATTGCGCGCTCAGTCGATCTTGAGGCTCCCGTCGGTCGGCAGATAGCTCGCATCGAAAAAGAGCGCGGCATCGGGCTCGGCCGCGAACTGATAGACCGATTTCGTCTGCTCGATCGCGCGCGCCATGCGCGCGGCGTCGATCCCGCCGATGCCGTTGGCGCGGACGTAATCGGTCAGCACATTGGCATCGATCGCCATCTGCAGCCGCTCGGTCTCGAGCGCGGGATCGGCCGCGGGGTTGCGCGCCACGAGCGAGGTGATCGCGCCCGCCGGATCGTCGATCGCATCCGCCCAGCCGCGCCCGACCGCGCGCAGGAAGCCCGTGACCAGCGCCGGGTTTGCCTTGGCGAAATCGGTGTTGACGATGATCGCGTTGCCATAGAGCGCGACGCCGTGATCGGCCATCAGGATCACCGACAGATCATCGGCCGGCACGCCGAGCCGCTTGAGGTTCAGCGTCGCCGAAAAGGAAAACCCCGTGACCGAGGCGACCTTGCCCTCGGCCAGCATCGGCTCGCGCGTGGGGAAGCCCACGGGCTCGACCGTGATCGAGGCCATGTCGATGCCGTTCTCGGCGGCGAAGATCGGGAATTGCGCCCAGGCGCCATCGGGCGGCGGCGCGCCGAGGATCTTGCCCGGCAGATCGGCCGGCCCCGTCACCCCGAGCGACTTGCGCCCGACCACCGCGAAGGGCGGCTTGTCGTAGATCATCATGACGGCCGTCACCGGCGCGCCGGGGTTCTGATCGAGAAAGCGCATCAGGCTGTTGATGTCGGCAAAGCCGATCGGGAAGGCGCCCGTCGCGACCTTCGGGATCGCGTCGAGGGATCCAGCCCCTTCCGAGATCTCGACCGAGAGGCCCTCGGCGGCGAAATGGCCCTTGTCGATGGCGACGAAATAGGGCGCCGACGGCCCCTCGAACTTCCAGTCGAGCGCGAAGGGCATCTTCGTCTCGGCGATGGCGGGCGCTGCGAAGGCCAGCGCCGCAGCGGCGGTTGCGATGAATCTGGTGAACACGTCTGACACTCCCTTGTTCCTGAGTCGCTTCTGCAAGACCCGATCACGCCCGCCGCACGCGGGCGACGCCCTCGTGCCGGGCAAAGCGGCGTGGCATCGTGTCCTGACGGCGCCCTGCCCAAACTCTATGCGCATGAAGGCGCATCGCACAAGTAGCAGGCAGGATGGAATTGGGCGGAGGTCGGGCGCGACCCTCAGCCCTGCCCCGCGATGGTGCCGATCATCGCCGAGAGGGCCTGCGCCGCGACCATCGCGCCCATCCCGTCGATGTCGCGCGCCGGCATGAACTCGACCATGCCGCAGGCCACGATCCGCCCCCGCGCCGCAAGCCCCTCGATCAGCCCGAGCCAGTCGCCATAGCCAAGCCCGCCCGCCGCGCGCCCGATCACCGCGGGCATCACCGCGGGGTCGAGCGCGTCGAAATCAAAGCAGATCGCGATGTCGCCCCCCGCCGGCACGGCCGCGAGCGCGGGCCCGATCCCCTCGCGCGCGATCGCGGCGGCGGTGAAGAAACGCACCCCCCGCGCGCGCGCATCCTCGAGGTCGGCGGGCCGGGCCGAGCCGATCGCGCGCGCCCCGATCTGCACCATCGTGCCGACATGGGCCATCTCGGCCGCGCGGCGCATGGTCGAGGACAGCCCCAGCCGCTCGCCCTGCACCTCCTCGCGCCAGTCGATATGGGCGTCGATCTGCACGATGCTGAGCGGCCTGCCCGTCCGGCCGAGCGCCTCGAGCATCGGGATCTGCACCGAATCGTCGCCCCCGATCACGATCGGCACCGCGCCACGCCCGACGACGGCGCCGACCGCTTGGGCAATCAGCGCGCGCGCCTCGGCGGGGCGGGCCGGGTCGCAGGGCAGATCGCCCGCATCGACCGCGACGCGCCCCGCGGGCAGGATCGGGCGGCCGAGGTCGAAGTTCACATGGCCGAGGTTCGCGGCATAGGCCGCCGCTGCCGCGCGGATCGCGGCCGGGGCCTCGGCGCAATAGGCGCCGACGCTGGCATAGAGTGTGGCCGAGGGCGCGCCGATCAGCACGATCCCCGCCCCCTCGCGGGCGCCGAGGGTCGATGTGCCGGGCAGGCCCATGAAGCGCGCCGCCGCCGCCGGATCCGCCCCGAACATCCTGCCGATGTCGACCATGCCCGCCCCCTGCCCCGCCAAGCGGCCCCACCCTCGCGCCCCCGGGGTGCGCCGTCAAGAACGGCCGCGGGGCTTGCGCCGGTGCGGGGCTTGCGCGATCCTGCGCCCCGCCCGGAGGTTTCCCCCCAAGATGCCAGCGCGCCCGGATCATCGCCCAGCCCTCGGCCGCAGCCCCGCACGGGGCCCTTGGGCATGAGCGTGACGATCCCCCTGCGGCCGTCGGATTTTCCCGACCTCGGCTGCCGGCCGGTCGCTCATGCCGGCGCGCTTGCGGCTGAGGCGTTCCGCTATCCCTCGGGGGTCGAGGCGCTCCGGCTGCGGGCGGGGCGGGCCGAGGCGGTGGTGCTGCCCTTCATGGGCCAGCAGATCTGGCGCGCCGCCTTCGACGGGCGCGACGTGACGATGGCCTCGGCCTTCGAGGCGCCGGTGCCGGGTGTCCCTTATCTCGAGACCTATGGCGCCTTCTTCATCCATTGCGGCCTGATGCGGATCGGCCCGCCCTCGGCCACCGATGCGCACCCGCTGCACGGCGAATTGCCGCTCGCGCGGTTCGAGACGGCCGAGATCACGATCGACCCCGCGGCGGGGCGCATCGCGCTGGGCGGGCTCTATCGCCACCGGACGGCCTTCGGCGCGCGCTACGCCGCCCGCACCGAGGTCGCGCTGAGCGCGGGGCAAAGCGCGCTCGAGGTCGCGGTCGTGGTCGAGAATGCGCGCGCGGACGACCCGCTCGAGATCATGTATCTGGGCCATGCGAATTTCCGCCCCGTCGATGGCGCGCGGCTGAGCTATGCCGCGCGCTATGCGCCCGAGGATGTGCGCGTGCGGCGCGACCTGCCCGCCCATGTCCCGCCCGCCCCGGGGCTTGCGGCCTTTGTCGAGCGCCTCGGCCGCGATCCGGCTGCGCACCATCTGATTGCGCCCGACCTGCCCTTTGCGCCCGAGGTGGTGCTGACCATCACGCCCCGCGCCGATGCCGCGGGCTGGAGCCACGCGATGCAGCTTCACCCCGACGGCAACGCCGATTTCATCAGCCATGACGCGCGCGCCCTGCCGGTCGTGATCCGCTGGATCAGCCGCGGCGACGGGCGCGACGCGCTCGGCCTCGCGCTGCCCGCGACCGCGGGCGTCGAGGGGCACGCGGCCGAGCGCGCGGCCGGCCGGATGGTGACGCTGCCGCCCGGGGGGCGGTGGTCGGCGCGGATGCGGATGGGCACGCTCACGCCCCCCGAGGCGGCGGCGTTCGGCGCGATGATCGAGCAGGTTGCGGGCAGGGGGTAGGCGCATGGCGCGGCTTTGGTTCATGGGCGAGGCGCTGATCGATTTCGTCCCCGTCACCGCGGCCGATGGCGGGCGGGCCTATGCGCCGCGCTGCGGCGGCTCGCCCATGAACGCGGCCAAGGCCGCCGCCATCGCCGGGGCCGAGGTCGCCTTCATGGGCGCGCTCTCGACCGACATGTTCGGTGAGATGCTGGCGCGCGATTTGCTCGCCCATGGCATCGACATCGCCGCCGCACCCCGCCTCGGGCGGCCGACGACGCTCGCCTTCGTCGATCTCGAGGGGGGCGAGGCGCGCTATGCCTTCTTCAACGAGGAAAGCGCGACGCGCCACCTCGTGCCCGACCCTGCGACCTTCGCGCCGGGGCCTGCGGATGTGGTGGGCTTCGGGTCGATCTCGCTCATAGATGCGCCGGCGGCAGAGCGGATCGCGGCCTTTGCCGAGGCGGTGGCGGGGCGCGCGCGCATCGCGATCGACCCCAACGCGCGCCCCGGCATGACGCCCGACCCCGACGCCTGGCGCGCGCGCGTCGGGCGCATCCTCGCGCGCGCCGACATCGTGCGGCTGAGCGTCGAGGACATCGCCGCCCTCGCGCCCGGGACGGGCCCGGCCGATTTCGCGCGCGCGCAGATCGCGGCGGGGGCCGGGCTGGTGGTGGTGACGGATGGCGCGGCGGGCGCCGAGGCGTGGACAGCGCACCACCATCTGCGCCGGTCCGCGCCGGCGGTCGCGGTCGTCGATACGGTCGGGGCGGGCGATACGCTGCATGGCACGCTGCTCGCGCGGCTGGTGGCGACGGGGCGGGCCGCGCCGGGCGCGCTCGGCGCGATCACCGAGGCCGAACTTGGGCATGCGCTCGAACACGCGGTGGCGGCTGCGGCCCTCAACTGCACGCGGGCGGGCTGCGCGCCGCCCGACCCGGCCGAGGTCGCGGCCCTTCTGCGCGCGGCGCGCTGAGGTCAGCCGAGGCGCGCGCGCAGGATCCGGTTGAAGGCGCCCGCCGCCTCGGCCTGCGGCAGATGCCCCGCGCCGTCGACGATCTCGGGCGCGATCCCGAAGGGCGCCGCGGCGGGCGGCGGCACGATCCGGTCCTGCGCGCCCCAGACCAGATGCAGCGCCGCCGGGGCGGGGGGCGCGGGGGGCGGCGGCATCTCGGCCAGCGCGGCCGCGATCTGCCCGAGCGCCGCGCGCCGCGCCGGATCGGCAAGCGTCGCGACCAGATGCGCGGCCATCGGGCCGAGCCGCGCGGGGCGGGCGAAAAGCTGTTCGAGCAGTGCCTCGGCCTCGGGCGCGGCCCGCACCGCCGCCAGATCGCGCGCGAACCCCGCATCGAACCCGGCGCCAAGGCCCGCGGGCGCGATCAGGACCATCGGCCCGAACCGCCCCGGGTGGCGCGCCGCCAGATGCAGGACCGCCGCCGCGCCGAGCGAATGGGCAACGACCGGCACGCCCTCGGGCAGATCGGCGATCCCCGCCGCGAGCCCTTGCGCGAGGTCGGCCGCGGTCCCCTGCCCGACCGCGTTCCCCGACGCCCCATGCCCGGGCAGTTCCGCCGCCCAGACGGTCCGGCCG
>JAUREX010000097.1 GCA_030834485.1 Gemmobacter sp. | reverse complement strand
CAGGGGCCAGAGCCGGGTGCCGGAGCACCCGCATAGAAGGACGGGAAAAGTGATCATGCAAAAACCTTGGTGCGCCCGGGCGGAAAATGGATCAACAAACGCAAGATGTTCACTACAGCCGGGGGTTGCCGCGGGTCAAGGACCATGTGCGGCGCCGGGCGCGCCAGATGACCCTTGATTGAATCATTTATCCTGATGCAACCTCAGGTCGACTCTTGGGGGACCGGCGCGCCGATCTCCGTTTTGATTGGAGATTGAGATGGCGAAGGTCGATATCGCAGCCGAGACGCAGGCCCTGCCGCTTGGCTATTATCTTTCCGCACCGCTGACCGCCGCGATCGAGGCGCAGGCCCTCTCGGCGCATTCGACGGTCGAGTTCATCAACACCGTGGGCACCGACGATTCCGGCAAGGTGCGCACGATGGAGTTCACCTGGCTCTGTTGCACAAATCGGCTGACGGCCAGGGTTTTCCCTTCCCCAGAAGGACTTATCCCTCGGCTTTTGTGATAGGTGTACCGAGCGCGGTGAATCCGTTGAGGACGGTAATTCGCACCTGGAACTCGGCGACCTGACGGTCGAAGTCCGGTGCGGACAGGCGCTGACCCATGAGCTTGACGCAGTGCATCTTGGTCTCGGCCCGGCTTCGGCGGTGATAGCCGCTCCATCGTCGCCAGATCGTCCTGCCGAGGCGCTTTGACGTCCGGAGGATCTTGTTGCGCGCAACGGCCCCGGCTGTGTCGGGCTTCCAGGGCCTGGCGTTCTTGCGGGGCGGAATGATCGCCGCCGCGCCGCGGGCGGCGATGGCGTCGTGGCACTTGCGGGTCTCAAAATCGCCGTCGGCGGTGACGCTGGCGATCTCTTGGTCGGGCGGGATCTGGTCCAGAAGTTCGGGCGGTTCGGGCGGCATGGGGGCGTCGCCCACGTCGCTGGTCGTGAACTCGGCGGCCCGGATTTCCAGGCGTCGTCGGGGAAACGGTCCACTGGACCGTTTCCTGATCCTCCTCCATCTCGTCGATCCCGATGTGGATCTTGCGCCAGACGCGTCGTTTCGAGCCGCCATGCTTGCGCGCGTTCCATTCCCCTTCGCCCTCGACCTTGATGCCCGTGCTATCGACCAGCAGATGCAGCGGGCCGTCCGAACCGCGGTAGGGGATGTTCACCTTCAGGGCCTTCTGACGCCGCGACAACGTGCTGAAGTCGGGCACATCCCAGCTCAGGCCGATCAGCCGCAGCACGCTCTCGACGAACCCGATCGTTTGCCGCAGTGCCATGCCGAACAGCACCTTCATCGTCAGACAGGCCTGGATGGCGGCGTCGCTGTAGTCGGGCTGCCGCCCGCGCTTGCCGGTGGGCGCGGCGTCCCAGGTCATCGCAGGATCGAACCAGATCGTCAGCGAGCCACCGCGCTTGAGCGCTTCGTCGTAGCTGGGCCAGTTGCGGGTCTTGTAGGCGGGGGGTGTCGGTCTGCTCATGTGCCCCAGCTATCATGCTGGAGTCACGCCATGAATCCCCTCAGACGATTTGTGCAAAAGAGCCAAGCCGAGGGATAAGTCCTTCTGGGGAAGGGAAAACCCTGGCCGTCAGCCGATTTGTGCAACAGAGCCTACCTGAGCGGATACTTTTCCCTTTGCGCATTTACGAAAAAACAACAAGAAAAGGACGAAAGTGGCTCGCGCGCGCGCGAGGCAGCAAGGCCGAAAGGGTGGATATTTGAGGGGACGTTATCTAGCCATTCTTGAGAATACAGAATAAAAACAATGGTTTACTATTGTATTATGGTGCCGCAGAAGGGACTCGAACCCCCGACCCACGCATTACGAATGCGTTGCTCTACCAGCTGAGCTACTGCGGCACCGTGCGCGCCCCTTATCACTGCGGGGCGGGGCTTGTGTAGCCCTAATCTGCACGCGGCTGCTCGGTCGGGCGCGGGGCGGGGGTGCCGACGATGAGGGGCAGCATCTCTTCGCCCGCGGGCAGCGCGCCGCCCGCTGCCTCGGTCCAGTCGAGCGTGTCGAACCCCCCGCAACTGTCGCAGACGGCCGTCCAGGCGGGGTGCGGCGTGTGGCAGGCCGCGCAGGTCCATTGCGGGCCGCGCGGCGCGGCGAGGGCGCGCGCGAGCCAGCCGCGCACCGCCGCCTCCGACCCGCCCTCGCCGCGTTCGATCGCAGCCATGAGCGTGAGGGTCCGCGCCGTCGGGTGGCGGGTCGGCAGATCGCCCAAGGCCCGGCGCGCGGCCGGGAAATCCTCGGCCGCGATCTGCAATTCGGCCTCGGTCAGGCGCGTCTCGTCGTGCGAGGCGTTCGCGGCCCAGAGCGCGCCAAAGCGCCGGAGCCGCTGGGCGGGCGATTCGTCGGGCGCGAGGCGCGCATAGGCCGCGGCCAGATCGGGGTGCGGGCGCACCGACCACGCCTTTTCGAGGATGCGCGCGCCCTTCTTCGGGCTGCCGGCCGCGATCAGCGCATCGGCGGCCATGACGGCCGCGGGGATGAGGTCGGGCGAGGCGCGGTTGGCGGCGATCGCGGCCTCGCGCGCCTCGATCGGCGCGTCGGGGTCGAGGATCTCGCGCGCCTCCTGCAGCGCGAGGACGGCATCGCGCCGCTTCCAGACGTCGCGGGGCAGCGCGCCGCTGCCGGCCTGCGCACGCAGCGTCGCGCGCGCCCCCGTCCAGTCATGCGCGCGCGTCTGCAGCGACAGGAGCGCCTCCTGCGTCGGCTGGTGGCCGGGGCGCAGCGCGAAGGCCTTTTGCGCAAGCTGCAGCGCGGTCTCGGTCTCGCCCTCGTCGAGCTTGATCTGCATGAGGCCGCGGATCGCGACGAAACGGGCCGGATCATGGGCGAGGAGCTTGCGATAGGCCTCGGTCGCGCGCGCCCGGTCGCCCGTCATCCGCGCCGCCTGCGCCGAGATGAGGGTCGTGAGCACCGGCTGATCGATCAGCCGCCCGGCCTGCGCCGCGCGCTCGGCCGCCTGCCGCCCGTCGCCCGCCGCGAGCGCCAACAGCGCCTCGGTCAGCGCGGCCTGCCCACGGCGCGCGCGCGTGCGGTCGAAATAGCGCGAGACGGCCGTCTCGTCACCGGCCAGAAAGCGCAAGGTCGCGACCGCAAGGCCCGCGAGGCGCAGGCCGAGCCAGACAACAACGACCAGCGCCACGAGGAGCGCGGCGGCGACGACGGGGCCGAGCGTGAACTCCCACCCCGCGACGGCGATGCGCACGCCCTCGCCCGTCTCGATCAGCAGGCCAAGCCCGAAGGCCAGCGCCGCGACGGCCGCGACGAAGAAGAGCACCCGCGCCAGCGACCAGATCATGGGCCGACCCCCTCTTGTGCGCGGAGCGCCGCAAAGGCCTCGAGCGCGGCGCGGCGCGCTTCGAACCCCGCCATCCAGCCCCCAAGGGCCGCGCGCGCCTCGGGCGGCAGCGTCGCGATCTCGGCCGCCGCATCGCCGAGCGCGCCCGCCCGCAGCGCCGCCTCGGCGCGCGAGAGGATCGCATCCGCCCCCTGCCCCGCCTGCGGGCGAAGCGGCCGCGCGCCGGTCTGGATGCGCAGGAAATCGGCGATGCGCTGGCCGAGCGGCGCCTCGGGGTCGATCCGGCGGCTGGCCGCGAGGGCCGCGCGCGCCGCGGGCGCCCAGCCCTCGACCAGTGCCGCGCCGGTCGGGGCGCCGGCCGCGACCGCGCCCAGGGCCGCGGGCGCAGGGGTCCCCGCCTGCGCGAGATCGTCAAGAATCGGGCCGAAGGGCTCTCCGGTCTCGAGCGCCGCACCGATCCCCGCGATCAGCCCGCGCCGCATGCTCGCGCGCAACTCCGCCTCGGCGGCGGCGGCGCGCGCGGCGTCCTCGGCGCGCAGCGCCTCGCGCGCGGCCTGATCGGCGATGGCGCGGTCGCGCGCGGCGCCGACCGCGGCCTCGGCGGCCGTCGTGCCGACGGCTGCGGCCTGCGCGGCGCGCAGCGCCTCGAACTCGGCAGCGATCGCCGCGGGATCGGCCCAGCCGCGCGCCTCGAGCGCCGCCAGCCGCCCTTCGAGCGCACCAAGCGCCGCGGCCGGGTCGGCGGGCACGCGCGGCTCGAGCGTGCCGAGCCGCGCCCCGAGGGCGGCGAGGTCGGCGCGCAGCGCGGCAACCTCGGCCGGGTCGGGGCCGGGCGGCGGGGCGGCGGGGCCGGGGGCGAACCACACCACCGCGCCCCCCGCCAACGCCCCCGCGATCAGGCCCGCGACGACCCCGGCGAGGACCGGCCGCGCGCCCCCCGGCGCAGATGCGCCGCTGGCGGGTGCGCCCTCGGGGGCCTCGTCCTCGCGTGACTGGGGCGCCTGGGGCGCCTGGGGCGCCTCGGGCGCATCCTCGGGGGCCTTCGCTCCGGTCCCATCCTGTCCGGGCGCAGGCGACGGGGCCGCAGCCTCGGGCTGCGCGACCGCCGGATCCTCGGGCGCATCTGGTGGCGCGGGGGGGTCGATCCTGGCGCCGGTCACGCGCGGCCTCCTGTCGGCTGAATGGGACCAGCCTAGCAGCCGGCGGGACGGGCGTTCAAGGCGTCTCGTCACCCGCGCGCGACAAGGGCCGCGACCGCCTCGAGCATCGCGGCCGCATCCGGGGTCGCGGCGCAGCGCACCGCCTCGGGCGAAAGGCGCAGCAAGGGCTCGGCCGCGCCCGGGCTGATCGCGGCGACGCGCAGCGGGGCGCGCGCGCCCGCGGCAGCTTCGGCGAGGAGCGCACCGCTGCGCGCCGAGAACACCGCGAGCACGACGGGCCCCGCCCCGTCCAGAAGCGCCCGCGCCCGCGCCGGCAGGGGGCGGGCGACTTGGGAATAGACCACGACCTCGGCGACCTCGCGCCCGGCGGCGCCGAGCGCACCGCAGATGTCGGCCGCGGCATGTTCGCCGCGCACGACGATGAGGCGCCAGGGTGCCGCGGCCCCGAGGGTGGCGATCAGCCCGGCCGCGTCCCGGCCCGCGACCTCAGCCGCAAAGCCCGCCCGGCGCGCCGCCGCGGCCGTGCGCGCACCGACGCAGAAGGCGGGCAGATCGCGCCCGGGCCAGAGCCGCGCGAAACCCGCCACCCCCGCCTCGGAGCTGAACACGACCGCCTCGGCCCGCCCACCGACCAGCAGCGGCGGCAGTGGCGGCCTGAGCCAGCAGGGCGCCATCAGCGGCGCGCAGATGATCCGCAACCCGGGCCCGAGGCGGCGCCGGAGCGCGCGGGCAAAGCGCGCCCCCCCCTCGGCCGGGCGGGTGATGAGGATCGCGGGGCGGGATTGTGCGGCCATGGCCCAAGGTGTTAGCTGCCCCCCGCCGCCCCTGCAACGGAAAGCCATGTCCGCGACGCTGACCTTTCTCGGGATCGAGAGCAGCTGCGACGATACCGCCGCCGCGATCGTGCGCCACACCCCCGGCCAGCCGGCCGAGATCCTTGCCGAAGCGGTGCTCGGGCAGGCGGCGCTTCATGCCGGCTTCGGGGGGGTCGTGCCCGAGATCGCGGCGCGCGCCCATGCCGAGCGGCTCGACCTCTGCGCCGAGGATGTGCTCGGGCGGGCGGGGCTCGGGCTTGGTGACCTCGACGGGGTGGCGGTGACGGCGGGGCCGGGGCTGATCGGCGGGGTGCTGGCGGGCGTGATGTTCGCCAAGGGCCTCGCCGCGACGGCGGGGCTGCCGCTCGTGGGGGTGAATCACCTCGCGGGGCATGCGCTGACGCCGCGGCTGACCGATGGGGTCAATTTCCCCTATCTCGTCCTCATCGCCTCGGGGGGGCATTGCCAGTTCGTGCTGGTCGAGGGGGCGGAGCGGTTCCACCGCCTCGGCGGCACCATCGACGACGCCCCGGGCGAGGCCTTCGACAAGGTCGCGCGCCATCTGGGCCTCGGCGCGGGCGGCGGGCCCGCGGTCGAGGCGGCGGCGCGGACGGGCGATCCGGCGCGCTTCGATCTGCCGCGCCCGCTCCTCGACCGGCCGGGGTGCGATCTGTCGTTCTCGGGCCTCAAGACGGCTGTGCTGCGCGCGACCGAGACGATGGGCGGCCCGGGTGCGATCGGGCCGCAGGCGCGCGCCGACCTTTGCGCGGCGTTTCAGGCGGCGGTCGCCGATGTGCTCGGCGCCAAGGCGCGCGCGGCGCTGGCGGCGGCGGGCGAGACGGCGGGCGGGGTCGGGGTCTTTGCCGCGGCGGGCGGGGTCGCGGCCAATGGCGCGGTGCGCGCCACGCTCGGTGCGGCTGCTGCCGCCTCGGGGGTGCGCTTCGTCGTGCCGCCCGCGCGGCTTTGCACCGACAATGGCGCGATGATCGCCTGGGCCGGGATCGAGCGTTTCCGCGCCGGCGCGCGCGACGGAATGGACCTTGCCGCCCGCCCGCGCTGGCCGCTCGACGACCGGCAGGCCGGGATGCTCGGCTCGGGGCGCAAGGGGCCCAAGGCGTGACGGTCGCGGCCGTGATCGGGGCGGGTGCCTTCGGCGCGGCGCTGGCCGCGGCGCTGGCCGATCGGGGCGAGGTCTGGCTGATCGGGCGCGACATCGCGGGCTGGCGCGCGGCGCGCCGCCCGCCCCGCCTGCCGGATCTGAAACTGCCCGAGGGGGTCGTGCTGGCCGAGGCGCTGCCCCTTGACCTCGGGCCCGAGGTGCCGGTCCTGATGGCGGTGCCGATGGCGGCGACGGCGGCCGCCGTCGCGGCGCATGGCGCGCACCTCGGGGGGCGCCTCGGGGGGCGCCTCGGGGGGCGGGTGCTGATCGCCTGCGCCAAGGGGATCGACCCGCAGACGGGGCTCGGGGCGGGATCGCTGATCGGGCGGCTCGTGCCCGGATCGGTGCCCGCGGTCCTGACGGGGCCGTCCTTTGCCGCCGACATCGCGCGCGGCCTGCCGACGGCGCTTGCGCTCGCGCTTGACGACGGGCCGCGCGCCGAGGCGGTGCAGGCGCGCCTCGCGACGCCGGTGCTGCGGATCTATCGCGGCACCGACCTGCGCGGGGCCGAGCTTGGCGGGGCGCTGAAGAACGTGGTCGCGATCGGGGCGGGCCTCGCGATCGGGGCGGGCATGGGCGAGAGCGCGCGCGCCGCCCTGATGACGCGCGGCCACGCCGAGATGGTGCGCATCGCGGTGGCCTCGGGGGCGCGCGCCGCGACGCTGCACGGGCTTGCGGGGCTTGGCGACCTCGTGCTGACCTGCACCTCGGCGCAATCGCGCAACTTTGCCCATGGCGCGGCGATCGGGGCGGGCACCCTGCCCGCCGCCGGCCGCACCATCGAGGGCATCGCGACGGCCGCGGCCGCGGTCGCGCTCGCCGAGCGCCTCGGGGTGCGCGCGCCGGTGATGGGGGCGGTGGCGGCGGTGCTCGGGGGGCGGGCGACGGTCGCCGAGGCGATGGCCGCACTGATGGCCCGTCCGCTGCGCAGCGAGGAGGATTAGGGAGGACGACATGCGCTATTGGCTCTTCAAATCCGAACCCGACGTCTGGAGCTGGGACCAGCAGGTCGCCCGCGGCGCCGCCGGCGAGGAATGGACCGGCGTGCGCAACTATCAGGCGCGCAACAACATGCGCGCGATGGCGCTGGGCGACCGGGGGTTCTTCTATCACTCGAACATCGGCAAGGCGGTGGTGGGCATCGTCGAGGTCTCGGCGCTCGTGCGCCCCGACAGCACCGCGCCCGACGATCCGCGGTGGGAATGCGTGCATATCCGCGCGCTCATGCCCCTGCCCCGGCCCGTGCCGCTTGATCTGTGCAAGGCCGATCCGCGCCTTGGCGACATGGCGCTCGTGACGAATTCGCGCCTGTCGGTGCAGCCCGTGAGCGCGGCGGAATGGGCGGTCGTGTGCGAACTGGGCGGGCTCGGCGCGCCCTGACCCTCAGCCCCCGAGCGTCGTGATCAGCGCATCGACCTCGGCCGGGGTCGTCGCCCATGAGGGCACGAGGCGCACGCGCTCGACCTCTCCCGGCACGATCGTGTAGAACTTCGCGCCGGCCGCGCGGGCGCGGTCGGCGGCCGCGCGGGGGATGTCGGCGAAGATGATGTTGGCTTCGACCGGATGCACGAGGCGCGCGCCCGCCACCTGCCCCAGCCCCTGCGCGAGGCGCGCGGCCATCGCATTGGCGTGGCGCGCCATGTCGCGCCACAGATCGCCCTCGAGCCAGCCGTCGAACTGCGCCGAGAGGTAGCGGTATTTCGAAACGAGGTGCCCCGCGCGCTTGCGGCGCAACTCGAACTCGAAGGCGCGGGCGGGGTCGAAGAGGATCACCGCCTCGGCGCCCAGAAGCCCGTTCTTGGTGCCCCCGAGGGTCAGGATGTCGACGCCGGCGCGCCAGCTCATCTCGGCCGGGGTGGCGCCGGTCGCGACAAGCGCGTTGGCAAAGCGCGCGCCGTCGAGGTGGACGGGCACGCCCGCCTCATGCGCGATGCGTGCAAGTGCGGCGATCTCTGCCGGGGCATAGACCGTGCCCGCCTCGGTCGCGTTGGTGAGGCTCAGCGCACCCTTCTGCACCCCATGCACCCCGCCCCGGCCCGTCGCCGCCACGACCTCGGCGAGCGCGGCGGGCTCGATCCGGCCATGGGCGCCCGGCACGCCGATGAGCTTGGCGCCCGCGGTGAAGAACTCGGGCGCGCCGCATTCGTCGGTCTCGACATGCGCAAGCCTATGGCAGAAGACCGCCCCCCACGGCGGGCAGAGATGGGCAAGCGCGAGGGCATTGGCCGCCGTCCCCGTCGCGACCAGATAGACCGCCGCCTCGGGCGCCTCGAACAGATCGCGGATGCGCGCGCGCACCGCCCCGGTCAGCGGATCGTTGCCATAGGACATCACCGCGCCGGCATTGGCGCGCATCAGCGCATCCATCACCTGCGCCGGCACGGGCGCGCCATTGTCGGAGGCGAAGAACATGGGCGACCCCTCAGGGCTGCTCGTCGATCAGGTGATGATCCCAGTCATCCTCGTCGACGTCGGTTTCGGACACCGTCCATCCCTGCACGGAAACGCCCGCGGTGTGAACCGAAATCGGATCGCCCGACACGAGCGGGTGCCAGGATTTCAGCGCCTTGCCCTCGTGCAGCAGCCGATAGGCGCAGGTCCGGGGCAGCCAGCGCGTCACCCCCCCGAGCATCCCGGGCGAGAGGTGGACGCAATCGGGCACATGGGCGCGGCGGTTGCGATAATCGGTGCAGCGGCAG
>JAUREX010000096.1 GCA_030834485.1 Gemmobacter sp. | reverse complement strand
AGAACGCCGTCATTGTAATCGGCATTCGCCGCCCAATCCCCACTAATTCTCCAATCTCCGTTTTGTGGGACGCCACGTAGATCGCGCCGGCGCAGAAAAAGAGTGTGATCTTGCCGGCCGCGTGCATCACGATGTCCGCCCCCCCGAGCCGCGCCCCCCAGAGGGCGAAGGTCGTCTCATAGACCGCCTGCGCGTCGGGTGCGTTCGCGGCATTACCGCCAGATGAGCGATAGGGCAGCCCGCAGCGGCGGGCGAGCTGGCCCGAGATGATCGCGGATTTCATGTATTCGGGCGTGCCCATCGCCGGGGCGCCGGTGCGCATGTCGACGTTCGAGGTATAGGCGCCATAGATCACCGGCGCGCCCGGGCGGACCATCTGCGCAAAGGCGATCCCCGCGAGCGCCTCGGCATGCTGCTGGGCGATCGCACCGGCGAGCGTGATCGGCGCCATCGCGCCTGCAAGCGTGAAGGGGGTGAAGCAGACGCATTGGTTGGCGCGCGCCATCTCGATCAGCCCCTCGAGCATCGGCTTGTCATAGCGCAGCGGCGAGGAGGAGTTGACGACCGTATAGCAGGCGGGCCCCGCCTCGAGTGCGGCGCGGTCATAGCCCCGCCCGAGGCTCAGGAGATCGAGCGCGTCGCGGATCCGCGCGCGCCCGAGGCAATAGGGGTGAAACACCTTGTCGGTCAGGGTGATGAAATCGGCGATGCAGTCGAGATGGCGGGTCGGCGCCGGCAGGTCCTGCGGCTCGACCGGATAGCCGCCGAAAAAGCCGATCACCTCGAGCGTCTGGCCAAGCCGCAGGAAGCGGCGGAAATCGGCCTGGGTGCCGGGCCGCCGGCCGCCGTCGAGGTCGTTGATCTGCGGCGCCGAGGAAACGCAGCCCCAATGGGTGAAGCCCTGCCCGATCGGCAGATCGCGCGCGGGGTTGGCGGCGCGGATCGTGAAGGCGGCGGGCGCCTGCGCGATCAGCGCCTCGATCAGCGCGGGATCGAAGCGCAGCCGCTCGGGCTCGGGCCCCGCGACCGCACCGGCGGCGATCGCGATGCCGCGCGCCTCGGCCGAGAGGAAATCGACCCCGACCTCGGCGAGGATCTGCAGCGCGGCGGCGTGGATCATCCCGAGTGCGTCGTCGGACACGAGCCGCACCGGCGCGATCGGGCTTGGCGCGGCGGGGCGGGGGGATTGCTGCCAGAGGGCCTGCGCGGCGCGTTCGCGCGATTGGGCCTCGCGCCCGCGCCGGCCGCGCGCTGCGGGACCGGCCGCTTCGGTCACATCTCCCACGGGAAGCTGTCCAGCCGCACGGGTCCGTCGCGCGAGATGAGCACCTGCGTCTCGAGTTTGACGCTCTCGGTGCCGGGCGCGGCCATCAGGCTCTCGACGCAGACGACCATCCCTTCCTCGAAGCGCCCCGTGCGCGCACCCCAGCCGCCCGTCATGTCGACATGCAGCGGCACCACGGGCCATTCGTCGACAAGCCCCACGCCATGGATCGCGAGCGAATAGCGGAAGGGCTGGTTGACCTCGGGGATCCTCCAGGACTTCTCGTTGAACTCGGCGAACTCCATCCCGGCGCGCAGGATCGCGGTGTTGTGCTCGATCTGGTCGAGCGCGAGGCGATAGATCCCGCGCTGGACCGGCGTCATCGGCACATGGCCGCAGGTCCAGGACCGCGAGAGATCCGCGCAATAGCCATAGGGGCCGATCATGTCGGTGTCGAAGCTGATCATCTCGCCCTCGGCGATGACGCGGTCCGAGGCTTCCTGATACCAAGGGTTGGTGCGCGGCCCCGAGGACAGGAGCCGCGCCTCGAACCACTCGCCGCCCGAACGGATGTTCTCGTGGTGCAGCTCGGCCCAGATCTCGTTCTCGGTCACGCCGGGAACAGAGGCCGCATGCATCCGCCACATGCCCGATTCCGCGACCCGCAGCGTCCATCGCATCAGCTCGATCTCGTCGGCCGACTTGATGCAACGGGCCTTCTCGGTCAGCTCCTGACCGTCGATCACCTCGATCCCGAGCGCCTCGAGGGCGCGCAGCCCGTGCGGGTCGAGCTTGTCGGCCGCGAGCCGGCGGTTGCCGCCGCCATGCGTCGCGATCAGATCGGCAATCTCGGCCGCCCAGCGGCGGGCCTGCGCCTCGGTGTCGGCGTCGGTGATGCTGTAGATCCAGGTCGTCGCGGGGCGCACCTCGTCGACACCCGCGCCCTGCCGGGTCAGATGCTGGGCGCCCTTGTATTCGTGCATGATGCCGGGGCCGTCGGCGAAGATGACCGCGTAGCGCGTCGCCTCGCGCGTGCTCCAGATCTGCATGTTCGAATAATCGAAGGCATAGCGGATGTTGACCGGGTTGTAGAGCAGGATCGCCGCGCAGTCATGCGCCGCGATCTGGTCGCGCAGGCGCTTCATCCGATAGGCGCGCGCGCGGTCGACCGTCGCCTGCGGGATCGGCGATTTCAGCGGCTTGTGCAGCCCCTCGAGGTTCAGGAAGGACCGCTTCTGCCCCTCGCTGAGTTCGGGGATGACATCGCCGGTGCGGGGCGGGGCGGGCTGTTCGTTCATGCTCGGCCTTTCTCGATGCGGGCGCATGGCCCGACCATGCGAGACCGGACGCTATGCGCCGCGCATGCCCCCCTCAAGCCGAGAAAAAATCGCGCGGGATCAGCTTTTCTAGGGGCTGAGAGGGCTGATTGGGGCTGTTGCCTCAAGCTCTGCGGTGGTCCGCAACCAGCCGAGGATCTGCGCGATGCGCCGCTTGCGCCGCGCCGAGCGCGGCGTCACCGCTGCATAGGGGTTGGGCATCGGCAGGGTGGCGGAAAAGGGCGCGATGAGGCGCCCGGCCTCGACCTCGACGCGCGCAAGCGCGCGCTGCGCGAGCGCGACGCCCAGCCCGCCGAGCGCCATGTCGACCGCGAGCGCGGGCATGTTCGCGGCCGGACCGCTCGCGGGGCGGGGGGTGCGCGGGGCACCCGCCGCCGCGAACCAGTCCGCCCATGAGGGATAGGCCCAGAAGCTCGGCGACCACCACGTCTCGATCAGATGCTCATCCTCGAGCGAGCGCGGATCGGCAGGGTCTAGCCCCGCCCTTGCGGCGAATTCGGGCGTGCAGAGCGGGATCAGCACATCGGTGAAAAGGGGGCGCGCATCGTGATGGGGATAGAGATGCAGCCCATAGGTGATGCGGATGTCGGCCCCGCCGCCGTCGACATCGACCGGGTCCGCCTCGGCGCGCAGCTCGACCCAGACCTCGGGCTGTGCCCTGCCCAGACCGCCGATGCGGGGCGCGAGCCAGCGATGCGCGAGCGAGTTGATGCAACTGACCACCACGCGGGCGCGCGCGTCGCGCTGGCTCACGAGGTCGGTTGTCGCCTCGAGCGTCGCGAGGGCCGCGACGCATTCGGCATAGATCGCACCGCCCACCTCGGTCAGCTCGACCCCGCTCGGCATCCGGCGAAAGAGCGAGGCCTCGTAGAACGCCTCGAGCTTGCGGATCTGGAGGCTGACGGCGGCGGGCGTCACCCCCAGATCGGCCGCCGCCGCGACGAAGCCGCCCTTGCGCGCGCTTGCTTCGAAGGCGCGAATGGCATTGAGCGGGGGGAGCCTGCGCGGCACGCGGGAACCTTCGGACGGAGTCGCGTGCGATCCTAGGCGCGGTCGGGCGCAGGACGCAAGCCGGCGGCGAGCGCGGCGCGCACCCACCCCAGCCGCGCCGGCGGCACGAGGCCGAGGTTGTAGACGTTGAGGCCGTCGGCCACCCCCTCGGCCGCCGCCACGCGGGCCGCGAAATCGGCCGCATCCGCCACCGTTGGATGAAAGAGCTGCAGCCCGAGCGACAGCGCCGCCCCGGCCCCGATCAGGCCGCGCAGGGCCGCAAGCTCGGCCGCGATCTGCGCGGGCGGCGCGGTATAGGCGCACCAGATGACGCCATCGACATGCGGCGCGATCAGGCCAAGATCCACCCCGCCCCACCAGCTCCCTGCGAAATCGATGAGGGTCAGCCGCGTCGGCGCCCGGCAGGCCGCGCGCAATTCCGCCGCGACGCCCGCAAGCACCCGCGGCCGCCATGCGAGGAAGGCGTGCAGCGCCTCATGCCCTGCAAACGCCTCGATCCCGCGGGCGGGGAAATCGGGGAAGGCCGGCGCCGGCACTTCGCGCGCAAAGGCGGCATTGAGCAGGCGCGCGACCTCGGCGCGCGCGCCCTCGGCGTCGATCCCGTCGGCGGTGGCAGCCGCGATACAATGCGGGCAGAAGCACAGGCCGAGCAGGAAGCGATCCTCGGGCAGAAGGCCGAGGCCGTCCTTCTCGTGGTGAAAGCCGTGATCGAAGCCCATGAAGTCGAGCGTCTCGATCTCGATCCGGTCGGGGGCGTAGACCTCCGAGATCTCGGCCACGAGGCCCGCGGCATAGGCGCGCGCGGCCGGGCTCGAGGGGCAGAGGCCGTAATAGGCCGGATCGCCATGGGCGGTGCGCACCACATGGTCGGGATGGGCAAGCCCGAGCCGCGTGTTGTGCAGGCACACCGTCCAGCACGACACGGCAGGGCCGCCGCGCGCGCGCCGGTCGATGAGTGCCCCGAGCATGTCGCCCTCGGTCGCGACGATATCGGCGACAAGGGGGGCGATCTCGGCGCCCCGCCAGCGGGCGGGGTCGGCGCGGTAATAGACCGTCCCGTCCTGCGGAAACCAAACGCGCCTGCGCGGGTTGCCGGGCTGGAGAAAGCGCCCCGCGTGATAGGAGGTCGCAAGCGAGACGGTATCGAGCCCGGCATCGGCGACGCGCCCCAGTGCTGCATCGAGCCCGATATCGTGAAGGTCCCACGCATAGGACCAGATCGCGCGATGGCCGCGCATCATGTCGGGCCGGGCCGCCAGCGGCCCGACAGGACGCGCCCGACGGGGACAAGGCGGGCGGGATGGTCGCGCGTGACCCCCTCGACATCCTCGAGCACGGTCGGGATCGGCGCGAGGCGGATGACGCTCGCCTCGGCGATCGCGCCGGGGGCCAGGGTGCCGAGATCGTCCCTGCGCAGCGCGCGCGCCGGCGCAAGCGTCGCGGCCTTGACCACCTCGGCCATCGGCATGCCGAGTGCCAGGAACTTCGTCATCGTCCGCAAGAGGTCCCACGCCGGGCCCTGCAGGCAGAGGCTGTGCACATCGGAAGAGATCGTGTCGGGCCAGAAGCCCGCGCGCGCCATCGCCTCGGCGGTCGCCCAGGAAAACGACCCCATCCCGTGGCCGATGTCGAAGATGACGCCGCGCGCGCGCGCCGCCAGCACCTCGGGCTTGACCTGACCATCGCCCCGCATCGGCGCGTTCGGAAAGGGGCGAAAGCAATGCGTGAGCACATCGCCCGGCCGCAGCCGCGCGACGACGGCCTCGTAGCTCGGCGGCGGCTCGTCGATGTGGCACATGAGCGGCAGCCCCGTCGCATCTGCGACATCGAGCGCGACATCGAGCGGCGCGATCCCCGAAGGGCCGCTCGCATGGGCGCCGATGCGCACCTTGATGCCGATGATCGTGTCGGGGTTGGCGCGCGCGACCTCGGCCGCCTCGCGCGCGGCCATCAGGCGCATGTCGTGGCTCTCGCCGACCATGATCGTGCGCGAAAAGCCGAAGATGCCCGCAAACGAGACATGCAGATAGGCGAGGATCCGCGTCTCGGCGGCGGCGATGACATGGGCGCGGAAGCCCGCGAAATTGCCGGGCCCCGCACTTCCGGTATCGACGAGCGTCGCGATCGCGGCGCCCGCCGCATAGCTGTCGGGATCGACCCCGAGCGAGGTGCCGCCCCAGTAGACATGGGTGTGCAGGTCGATCAGGCCCGGCGTCACGATCGCGCCCGCGACATCGACCACCTCGGCCGCGCCGGCCGCGAGGCCCGGGCCGACGGCGGCGACGCGTCCGCCCGCAAAGGCCACATCGGCGAGCCGGTCGGTCCCGGTCGCGGGGTCGATCACGCGGCCGCCCGCGAGGACGAGATCATGGGGCATGGCTGGCCTCCCGCCAGGTGATCGGTGGATGGCGCCCGGCCCAGGGCATCGCGGCCTCGAGCGCGGTGGCAAGTGCCAGAAGCGTCGCCTCGGCCCCGAGGCGGCCCACGATCTGCACGCCCGCGGGCAGGCCGGTCGATCCCTGCCCGAGCGGCAGCGACATCGCGGGCTGCCCCGAGGCGTTGAAGGGCGCCATGAACACCGCATCCGACCAGAGCGCATTATAGGCATCGAGATCGCGCATCGACATGTCGTAAAAGCCGACGGGCCGGGGTGGCTGGGTCAGGACCGGGGTCAGATAGGCGTCATACCCCCAGAGCTCCTGCGCGATCGCGCGCCCGGCACGCCGCACGGCCTCGATCCGGCCGGCATGGGCGGTGGCGGGCGTCGCACGGCCGCGCTCGATGATGGCACGCGTGACGGGTTCGACATCGCCCTCGGCCAGCGGGCAGCCAATGAGCGTCTCGAAATAGTCATAGGCGGCGGCCGTCTCGACGCAGGTCATGTCGGTGTAGGTGCGCCAGAAATCGGCCGCGTCGAGCGCGAGGTCATGCTCCTCGACATGGTGCCCCATGCTCTCGAGCATGCGCGCCACCGCCTCGACCGAGGCGCGCACGCCCGGATCGACCGGGTTGCCGGCCGGATCGGTGACGGTAAAGCCCACCCGCAGCCCGCGTGGCGCCTCGCGCGCAAGCTCGGCAAAGGGGCGCCCGGGCAGCGGCAGGTAATAGGCATCGCCCGGCAGCGCGCCCGCCACCGCATCGAGATAGGCGGCCGTGTCGCGCACGCTGCGGCTGTTGCACAGGAAATAGGCCCCGCCCGCCCAATAGTCGGCGAAGGGTGCAAGCGTCACCCGCCCGCGCGAGGGCTTGAGGCCCACCACCCCGCAGCACGACGCCGGCACCCGGATCGAACCCGCCCCGTCCGATGCCTCGGCGATGGGGACCATCCCGGTCGCGACCGCAACGGCCGAGCCGCCCGAGGATCCGCCGCAGGTCACGCGCGCATCCCATGGGTTCAGCGTCGGGCCGTAAAGTGCCGGTTCGCAGCCGATCGACCAGCCGTTTTCGGGCGCGTTGGTCTTGCCGAGCATCAGGAGGCCCGCCGCCCGGATGCGCCGCGCGATCTCGTTGTCGGCGGGTGCGACCTGATCCTTGAGGAAGCGGCTCGAACTCGTCGCCTGCACGCCCGCCCAGTTCGTCGCGAGTTCCTTGAGCAGGAAAGGCACGCCCGCGAGCGGCGCATCGGCCGGGACGGCGGCGGCCATGGCGCGGCCGATGTCGTATCGCCGGTCGATCACCGCGTTCAGCGCGGGGTTCAGCGCCTCGATGGCGCGGATGGCCGCTTCGGCGATCTCGGGGGCCGACACCGCGCCCGACCGCACGGCCTTTGCGATCGCGACCGCGTCGGCGCTGCGATAGAGGCGGTCGATGTCGTCCATCGCCCTTGCCTTTCAGTCGAGACGGATCGCCCGTTCCTCGTGGATGCTCTGCTCGGCCGCAAGCACGATCCGCAGCGAGTTGACGGCCGCATCCATCGATTCCGAGAGGTCGAGATCCTCGCGGATGGCGCGCAGGAAGAACGCCTGCTCGCGGTCGCAGAGCTCCTGATGGCCGGGCTCGTCCTCCATGGAAAGGATCTCGTCGGGGCGCAGGAAATGCTTGTCGGGGCCGACGGCGGCGTGATGGACGCGGATCGCGTCGGTCTTGGTGTGCTTGTCGATGTCGGAGCTGTCCGAGAGCGCATCCGCCCCGGTGCGCGCCTGATCGTTCGGCACGAGCGAGACCGACCCCTTCGGCCCGACGATGTCTTTGACGAAAAAGGCCGTCTCGCTCATCATCGGGCCCCAGCCGGCCTCGTACCAGCCGACCGAGCCATCGTCGAAGGTGACGTGGAGATGGCCGTAGTTCTGCTTGTCGGCCTCGGCCCAGAGTGCCGCGCCGATGCCATGGACGCGCACGGGCTTCGCGCCCGTCAGCTGGCACATCACATCGACGTAATGCACCCCGCAATCGACGATCGGGATCAGGCTGTCGATGAGGTTCTTGTGCCACATCCACGCATCGCCCGAGGATTGCTGGTTGAGGTTGAGCCGCATCACCAGCGGCTTGCCGAGCGTCTTGCCGATCTCGATGAACTTCATCCAGCTCGGATGCACGCGCAGGATATAGCCGAGCACGAGCTTGCGGCCGCGCGCGCGCGCTGTTGCGACCACGCGGGCGGCTTCCTCGTTGTTGGTGGCGATGGGCTTTTCCATGAAGACATGGGCGCCCGCCTCCATCGCCTGAATGGCATAGGCCGCATGCGTGTTGGGCCAGGTGTTGATCGAGACCGCATCGGGGCGCGTCGCGGCGAGCGCCTCGGCGTAATCCTCGAACAGCGGATAGCCGCGCAATTCCTCGGGGATCGGCTTCGAGCGGATCGTGCGGCTCATCAGGCCGACGATCTCGAAGCCCTCGTTGCGGTGATAGGCGCTCGCATGCGAGGCCCCCATGTTGCCGAGCCCGACCACGAGCACGCGGACCTTCTGCGCCATCGCTCAACCCTCCGATAGATGCGGGGCGCACCGGGCGGCGCGGGGCCGCCCGGTGCCCTGATGCGTCAGATCGCCTGCGCGAAGAGGTTCGCGCGCACGGCCTCGACATCCACCGCCTCGAACTCGGGCAGAAGCGGGGTGCCCTCGGCGTCGGCCTTGACCTTCGCGGCGTCGAAGGCGTTGGCGCCGGGGATGAGGTCGTTGGTGCAGACATCCTCGGCCTTGATCGGGTTCTTGTTCTGGCCGATCGAGGCGGACATGTCGAAGAAGTTCTGCCAGCTTGCCATGTCGTGCCAGCCCCAGCCCTGACGCTTGGACCAGTCGCCGCGCATGACGTTCATCAGTTGCAGGCAGGACATGGTGCCAAGCTGCGGCCCGACGTTCTGCGCAAGCGTCGGGAACTGCTCGAACACCGCCTGAACGGCCGCGCGCGGGTTGTGCTCGGCGAACTCGAGGCCCATCGCCCAGCCGCGCAGATACTGCTCGAGGAAGGCGCGCTTGTCGGCGTCCTCGAGGTCGGCCTTCAGATCGGCGGCCGTGTCCTCGTCGATCCGATCGTCGGCCACGGCCTTGTCGATCTGGGCGAGGTACGCGGCCTTCCTCGCCGCGCGGAACGCGTCGTCGAGCTTCGCTCTCGTGATGCCGAGCTTCTTCGCGACACCGGTGGCGC
>JAUREX010000095.1 GCA_030834485.1 Gemmobacter sp. | reverse complement strand
CGCACGGGGCATGCCTTCCTCAAGGCCGCGCTGCGCGAGACGGGCGCGGTCTATGGCGGCGAGATGTCGGCGCATCACTATTTCCGCGACTTCTTCGCCTGCGATTCGGGGATGATCACCTGGCTCATGGTGGCGGCGCTGATCTCGCGCCGGGGCGAGGGGCTCGCCGAGGTGCTGGCCGAGCGGCGCGCGCGCTTCCCCTCGTCGGGCGAGATCAACTTTCACCTGCACGACGCGGGTGCGGCGATGGCGGCGGTGCGGGCCGAATGGGGCCCGAAGGCGCTTGCGACGGATGAACTCGACGGCCTCGGCCTTGCCTTCGAGGACTGGCGCTTCAACCTGCGCGCCTCGAACACCGAGCCGCTCTTGCGCCTCAATGTCGAGGGGCGGGGCAATCCCGCCAAGGTCGCCGAGATGGCCGAGACCCTGGGCGCGCTGATCGTGCAGGCGGGCGGCTAGGGCTCAGACCCGGCGCAGCGCGATCACGGCGTTGAGGCCGCCAAAGGCGAAGGCGTTCGAGAGGACCGCATCGACGCGCGCCTCGCGCGCCACATTCGGCACGACATCGAGCGCGCATTCCGGGTCGGGTTCTTCATAGCCGATCGTCGGCGCGATCACCCCCTCGCGCAGCGCCATGATGCAGGCCAGCAGCTCGACCGCCCCGGTCGCGCCGATCAGATGGCCGTGCATCGATTTCGTCGAGGAGATCATCAGCCGGTCGGCGTGGTGCCCGAAGGCATGGGCGACGGCGGCGCATTCGGTCTTGTCGTTGGCGGCGGTGCCGGTGCCGTGGGCGTTGATATAGCCCACATCGCCCGGATCGAGGCGCGCATCGCGCATCGCCCCGGTCATCGCCCGCTCTGCCCCCTGCGCCGAGGGCATCACGATATCGCCCGCGTCCGACGTCATGGCAAAGCCTGCGACCTCGGCGAGGATATCGGCCCCGCGTGCGCGCGCATGATCGTAGCTTTCGAAGACGAGGACGCCCGCCCCCTCGCCCTGCACCATGCCGTTGCGGTTGGCCGAGAAGGGGCGGCAGGCGTCGCGGCTCATGACGCGCAGCCCCTCCCACGCCTTGATCCCGCCAAAGCAGAGCATCGATTCCGACCCGCCCGTGATCATCACCTCGGCCGCGCCCGAGCGCACCATCTGGAACGCGAGCCCCATCGCGTGGTTCGAACTCGCGCAGGCGGTAGCGACGGTAAAGGTCGGGCCGCGCAGGTTCCACTCCATGCTCAGATGGCTCGCGGCGGCGTTGTTCATCAGCTTGGGGACGACGAAGGGATGGACGCGGTTCTTGCCCTCCTCATAGACCGCCCGATAATTCTCGTCCCAGGTGTTGACGCCCCCGCCCGCGGTGCCGAGCACCACGCCCGAGGAAAGCGAGAGCGCATCGCCAAAGACGAGGCCCGACTGCCCGATCGCCTCGCGCGCCGCGAGCATCGTGAACTGGGTGAACTTGTCATAGAGCGCGATCTGCTGGCGGTTGAAGTGCCGCTCGGCGTCCCAGTCATGGACCTGCGCGCCGATCTGCACGCCGAGGCGTTCCTTGTCGCGCAGCTGGAGCGGCCCGATCCCGAGCCGCCCCTCGCGCAGCGCGGCGAAGGTTCCGGGCACGTCATGGGCAAGCGCGTTGATCGTGCCCGCCCCGGTGATGACGACACGCCGCATCAGCCGCGCGCGGCCACGAGGGCCTCGACCGCCGCGACCATCGCGCCGACCGACGAGATGTCGAAATCCCCCGCCGTCGGATCATTGGCGTTGAAGGGCACCGAGACGTCGAACGCCTCCTCGATCGCGAAGATCGCCTCGACAAGGCCGAGGCTGTCGAGCCCGAGATCCGCGAGCGTCATCGTATCGTGAAGGTCGGAGACTTCGAGCACGGCCTGCTCGGCAATGATGGCAAGGACACTGTCGCGCACGCTGGTCGTCATGGCCCCTCCGGTCTGAAATGCGGCAGACGTGTAACGGTCCTATCCGCCCTTTGAAACAGCTTTCTGAAGGGCCGCGACCGCCGCCGCGAGGCGCGGCAGCCGCCGCAGCGCCTTGTTGATCTCGATCTGCGTTTCCATCTTCACCGCCGGATTGCCAAGGATCACCCGCCCCGCCGGCACGTTGGTAAAGATCTTCGTGGCCCCGCCCGCGATCACGTCGTCGCCCACGAAGATGTTGTCGTTGACGCCGCACTGGCCGGCCATCACCACCCGGTCGCCGATCCGCGCAGAGCCCGCGATGCCGACCTGCCCGCAGAGCATGCAGTCGCGCCCGATGCGCACGTTGTGGCCGACATGCACGAGGTTGTCGAGCTTGGTGCCCGCGCCGATCTCGGTGTCGCGGATCGTGCCGCGGTCGATGCAGGCGTTGGCGCCGATCTCGACATCATCGCCCAGCACCACGGCGCCGAGGCTGTGGATGCGCGTCCAGGGCTGGCCCGCGCCCCCCTCCTCGCGCGCGCCGAGCGTGGCGCGCACCTCCTCGACGCCCGAGCGTTCGGGCGTGACGAAGGAAAACCCGTCCGCCCCGATCACCGCCCCGGGCTGGAGGATGACGCGCGCCCCGATCCGCACCCGCGCCCCCACCCGCACGCCCGTGTGGATCAGCACGTCGGGCCCGATCTCGGCGCCTTCGGCGATGCTTGCGTGCGGGGCGATGCGCGCGCCCGGCCCGATCCGGGCGCCGGCCCCGATGCTGACGAAGGGCCCGATGGCGGCGCCCGCGCCGATCTCGGCCGTGGGGTCGACGACCGCGGCGGGGTGGATGCCGGGCGCGATCTGCGGCCCCGGATCGAAGGCGCGCGTGATCCCCGCGAGTGCCAGCCGCGGCCGCGCGATCAGGATCGCGGCCCTCAGCCCCAGCGCGCGCCAGTCCGCGCCATCCCACAGCACGGCCACAAGCGCCTTGCCCGCCGGCAGCGCCTCGGCATAGCGCGGATCCATCGCGAGCGCGATCTGCCCGGGCCCCGCCATCGCCGGCTCGGCCGCCCCCGAGACGCGCAGCGCGGTCTCGCCCTCTGCCCGCGCGCCGATGGCACGGGCGATTTCGGCAACCGTATGGCCCATCGACGCCTCCGCAGCCCTGCCGCCAGAGACTAGCCTTCGACGCCCCGCGATGCCAGCCCCGCATCGAGCAGCGCCTCATGCACAAGGCGGTCGCGGCCATAGACATCGGGGCGGAATTTCAGCGTCCCGTCGGCCCCGAAAAAGGCGGTGCGATAGTCGATGTGGATCGGCACCGGCTCCTTGAGATTGATGCGCACCTGCCGGCCGCTGTCGAGGGCGCGGCGGAAATCGGCCTCGGGCGTTTCGCTCTGGCGTCCGAGCAGCACATGCGCGAGGCCGAACGGATCCTGCAGCCGCACGCAGCCCGAGGAATAGGTGCGGCTGTCGCGCGCGAACAGATGCTTTTCGGGCGTGTCGTGCAGATAGATCGCGTGGCGGTTGGGGAACATGAACTTGACGAGGCCAAGCGCGTTCGTGTCGCCGGGCGGCTGGCGCAGCATGTAGGGGAATGTCCGCGCGGTATAGGCGCGGAAATCGACCGCCTCGCGCGCCACCGGCCTGCCCTCGGCATCGACGAGCATGAGATGGGCAAGCGCGGTCGGATCCTCCTGCAGCGTCGGCAGATAATCGCGCCGCACGACACCGGGCGGCACCGTCCAGTCGGGGTTGACCTCGAGATAGCGCATGAGGTCCGAGAACTCGGGCGTCTGCTTTTCGCGCAGCACCGCGCCGACGACCGTCTCGGTCTCGAAGGTGATGGCGCCATCGTCGATGACCTTGGCCGAGAAATCCGCGAGGTTGACCCAGATGTGCCGCGCGCCGCGCTCGAGGTTCAGCCAGCGCTCGCGCTCGAGCGCGACGGTGACGGCCGCGAGGCGCTCGGCATCGCCGAGGTTCAGCGCCGCGACCGTCCGCTGGCCAACCACCGCATCGGGGTTGAGGCCGCTTCGCGTCTGGAACGCCGCGACCGCGGCCTGCAGCGCCGCATCGTAGATCGCGGGGTCCGAATCGGGCGCAAGTTCGACCCCGTGGCCGATCGCCCCGAGCCGCTCGCGCAGCGCGATCACCCCGGGCCCGACGGCGCCGGGGCGCAGCGCGCTCGCGATCCGCAGGGGGGCCGCCGCCCCGGGTGCGGCGATGCGGGCGATAAGCTCGGCCCTCGCGCGCATCAGGCGGGCATATTCGGCCGTCTGCGGCGCAAGGCCCGCGATCCATGCCGCCGGGTCCAGGGCGGCTGCGAAATCCGCCAGCATCGCGCCCGGATCGGGGCGCTTGACCTCGCGCACCATGCCGCGGGCGATCTTGCGCGGGTCGAGCGCGCCCGCCGCCAGATCACCGCCGTAGGAGAGCAGGGCGCGCGCCAGCGCGACCTCGGCCCGGGCGCGCGCGGTCTCGGTCGCGGCCCCGACCAGCGCGGCGCGCAGCCCCGCCAGATCGTAGCGCGCGGCGGGCAGGCCGTGTGCGTCCGCCTCGGCGATCGCGCGCAAGAGCGCGCGCCGGCGCGGTGCGTCCTCGGCGCCGGTAAGGATCGGGGCGAATCGGCGCATCCCGTAGACGGCATCAAGCACCGGATCCCCCGCGACCTGATCCGCGAGCGCGCGCTCGAACGCCCCGGCGGCGACCGCGGAAGGGGCCTGCGCGGAGAATGCGGGGGCGGTTGCGGCCGCGTCCTGCGCCCGCAGAGGCGCCGCGGACGAAACGGCCCAGAGTGCCATGAGGGCAAGAAGGCGGGCGGAGCGCATCAACGAACGCATCGGCAGAGCTTCCCTCGAACGGATCGGCCGAGCCGCAGCGCAGCGTGAACGCAACCCGGAACCTGCAAGAGATCGGCGAAAAACAGCGCAAAGTCCATGCCCGGGGCCTTGTTGCGCCGCAGCGTCACCGCCTATGTTGCCCGCGCGCCACGCCCCGAGGGCGCCGAGGCGCGGCGGGAATCAGCGGAATTTCGCCGACTTTGGGCCCGGACGCGAAAAACATGTCAACAAAGGCTTGGGACGATGCAAAGGCCGTGGCAATAATGCGTCGAACAAGGGGCAATTGCTGCTTCGCGGATCCTTCGGGATCCATTCTGGATGGGGACGATCGCAGGCAGATGGTTGGGGATCGGGTCATCTCGGCAGTGAACGGCTTCTTCGGCGCGGGGTCGGACGGCCCGGCGATCGGGCGGCGCGCACTGCTCGGCGGCCTTGCGGCGGGCCTCGTCGGCGCGGCGCTTCCCTCGGGCGTGCATGCCTTCTCGATCCTCTCGGGGCGCGGCAACTTCCGCCGGATCCGCATGTATTCGGGCCGCTCGGGCGAAAGCATCGACACCGTCTACTGGATCGACGGCACCTACATCCCCGAGGCGATGGAGGACATCAACCGCATCATGCGCGATGTCCGCACCAACCAGGTCCGCGCCATCGATCCGGCCGTGATCGACATCCTCGCGGCCGCGCATGGCCTGATGGAGGTGTCGGAGCCCTACACGCTGCTCTCGGGCTATCGCACGCGCGCCACCAACAACCGCATCCGCGAGAGCGGCGGGGGTGCGGCGCGCAACTCGCTCCATATCCAGGGGCAGGCGGCGGATGTGCGGCTGCGCTCGCGCTCGCTGCGCCAGATGGCGAACGCCGCCAAGAGCTGCAATTCGGGCGGGGTCGGCGTCTATGCGCGCTCGAACTTCGTGCACATGGATTGCGGGCCGGTCCGGGTCTGGACAGGTTGACGCAGCCGGCGCGGGGGTGACGGCGCGGGCGATCTGCCCCATATTCGCCCCATGCTGAAGTTCACGCCCCTCCTGCTCGCGATCGGCTATGCGCTGGTGCTCTACCAGTTCTCGGTCTGGCGCACGCGCCGCACGCTCGACCGCAATTCGACCGAGCTTGCCGACCCGATCCTGCGGGTGATGACCGACCGGATGGCCGAGGTTCTGGGCGTCGCGCATGTGCCTGTCCACATCTACGAGGTCGAGCCGGTGAACGGCCTTGCCGCCCCCGATGGCCGCATCTTCCTGACCCGGGGGTTCTATCGCAGATATCGCGCCGGAGATGTGACGGCTGCCGAACTTGCGAGCGTGATTGCCCATGAGCTGGGCCATGTCGCGCTCGGCCACACCCGGCGGCGGATGATTGACTTCACCGGGCAGAACGCGCTTCTGGTCTCGCTCGCGGCGCTCTTTGGCCGGGTGATCCCGGTGATCGGCCCGCTGGTCGCGGCGGCGGCGGCGCGGCTCGTGACGACGCTGCTGGCCGCGCGGCTCTCGCGCTCGGACGAGTTCGAGGCCGACGCCTGGGCGGCCGCGCTCCTCACCAAGTCAGGGATCGGGACCGCGCCGCAAAAGTCGCTTTTCGCCAAGCTCGGGGCGCTGACGGGCGGCGGGGCGCCGGATGCGCCCGCGTGGCTCCTGAGCCATCCGCGCACGGCCGAGCGGATCGCCGCGATCGAGGCGCTCGAGGCGCGCTGGCAGGGGTCGCTGCCACGCGGCTGACATGGGGGGCGGATGATGCGCGGGAATGTGCTTCTGGTCACGATCGACCAGCTTTCGGCCGAGGTGCTCGACGGGCCGCTCGGGGCCTTCGTCCCGACCCCGAACCTCGATCGGCTGGCGGCGGGCGGGGCGCGGTTCGATTTCCACCATACCGTCACCGTCCCCTGCGGGCCGGCGCGGGCGAGCCTGCTGACCGGGCTTTATGCGATGAACCATCGCGCAATCCGCAACGGCACGCCCCTTGCGCGCCACCATGCGACGGTCGCGACCGAGGCGCGCAAGGCGGGGTATGAGCCGTTGCTCATGGGCTACAGCGACATCGCGCCAGACCCCGAGGGGCGCGACCCCGAGGACCCGGACCTGCACATCTATGAAGGCGTGGCACCCGGTTTTCGCGAACTGGTCGAGATGCGGATGGAGACGGGGCGCGAATGGCCGGCGCATCTGCGCGCGCGCGGCCATGCGGTCGACCCCGGCGACCCCGCGCCCGTGCCCGCGATCTATCGCCCCGTCGCGCCGCCCGGCCGGCCGCCCCGCCCCTCCGACCCCGCGATCTATGCCGCCTGCGACAGCGACACCGCCTATCTGACCGACCGCAGCCTTGCCGCCCTCGACATCCGGCGGGGCGCGCCGTGGTTTGCCCATCTCGCCTATATCCGCCCGCACCCGCCGCTGGTGGCGCCGGCGCCCTGGAACCGCCTCGTCGATCCCGCCCGCCTGCCGGCGCCCGAGATGGGGCGCCCCGATCATCCGCTGGTGCGGGCGTGGTTTTCGGCGCCCTCGAACGCGGGGCTTTTCTGGGGCTTCGACGGCGATTGTGCAGCACTCGCGCCCGAGACGGTGGCCGAGTTGCGCGCGGTCTATCTCGGCCTCGTGGCCGAGGTCGACCATCACCTCGGCCGCGTGCTCGACTGGCTCGACGCCACCGGCCAGGCCGGGCGCACCCTCGTGATCGTCACCGCCGACCATGGCGAGATGCTGGGCGCCAAGGGCATGTGGGGCAAGATCGTGCCCTTCGGCCCCGCGCTCCGCGTGCCGCTCTTTGTCCGCGCGCCGGGGATGGCGGCGGGTCTGCGCGTCGCGGCGCCGACCGAATCGGTCGATCTCGCGCCCACGATCCTCGACTGGATCGGCCGCGCGCCGCCCCCGGCGATGGATGGCGTCTCGCTCCTGCCGCTGCTCTCGGGGGGCGGGGTGCCGGCGGGTTGGCGCGAGGGGACCCTGACCGAGATCGACTTCGGCCATCCCACACGGCCCACCCCGATCCAGACCGCACTCGGGCTCGAACCCGACGCCGCAGGGGCCGCGATCTGGCGCGATGCGCGCTGGAGCTATGTGCATTTCGCGGGCCCGGTTGCGCCCATGCTCTTCGACCGGGCCGCCGACCCGCAGGAGGCGCGCGACCTCGGGTCCGACCCCGCCCATGCGTCGGTGCGCGAGGCCCTGCTCGGGCGCATCCTCGGGCGGATGATGCAGCGGCGCGACCGGCGCCTCACGCATCTGAGCTTTGGCGCCTGAACGCGCCCCGGGCGCCGGTTGTCCCCGCCCGCCCGAGGGCCTATAGCGCGCCTCGGGCCGGACCGGCCCCGAGGCCGCCATGACCCCCCAGACCGACGACAGCCCCCGCGGCCTTGCCTTCGCGGTCTCGGCCTATGTGCTCTGGGGCTTCATGCCGCTCTATCTCTCGACGCTCGCGCATGTGACTCCGGCCGAGATCATCACCCATCGCATCCTGTGGTCGATCCCGGTCGCGGCGGTCGTGCTGATCGCGACGGGGCGGACGGCCGATCTGGGGCGCGCGCTGCGCAGCCCGCGGACGCTTGGCATGGCGGGGGTGACGGCGCTGCTGGTTGCGGCGAACTGGGGGATCTATGTCTGGGCGGTGACGACGGGGCGCGCGCTCGATGCGGCGCTCGGCTATTACATCAACCCGCTCTTCAGCATCGCCCTCGGCGCGCTTCTTCTGGGTGAGCGTCTGGCGACGCTCCAGCGCGTGGCGGTCGGGCTTGCGGCGGTCGCGGTCGCGGTGCTGACCATCGCCTCGGGCCAGGTGCCGGTCGCGGCGCTGGCGATGACGCTGACCTGGGGCGCCTACGCCTATTTCAAGAAGCGCCTGCCGATCGGGCCCAACCAGGGCTTCCTGCTCGAGGTGCTGCTGCTCGCGCCCTTCGCGCTCGCGGCTCTCCTGTGGTTCGAGGGGACGGGGCGGGGGCATCTGTGGACGGGCGAGGCGTGGCTGCTGCTCGGCCTCGGGCCGGTCACGGCGATCCCCCTCATCCTCTATGGCAACGGCGCGAAGCTCCTGCGGCTCTCGACCATCGCGATTCTGCAATACATCGCCCCGACGATGATCCTCATCACCGCGGTCTTCTGGTTCGGCGAGGATTTCGACACCCCGCGGCGCATCGCCTTCGGGCTGATCTGGCTCGCGCTCGGGCTCTATTCCGCCTCGCTCTGGCGCGGCCGGGGGGCCTTCACCGCCCCTTAACCCCGCGGGTGCGAGGGTATCCCCGCCGTCGCCCGGGGTTTCACGATGCGGTTCCTTTTCGCGCTCCTTCTCTCGCTCCTGCCCGGTGTGGCTCTGGCCGCGCCGCTTTCCTTCACCATCGGCACGTCGGAGCCGGTGGTGGTCGATACCTCGGGCGGCACGCCATTGATCTGGCTCGATTTCGGCGGTGATGAGGTGCGGGCGGCGACGTATCGGGGGGGCTCGGGGACGGCGGCGCTCGAG
>JAUREX010000094.1 GCA_030834485.1 Gemmobacter sp. | reverse complement strand
CTGCCCGCGTCATGGCTGCCGTGGAGCCAGAAGCGGCCCGTATCGATCGGGTGCAACTCGCGCCGGACCTTCGCGATCCAGTCCGTCTCGGGCAACTCTGCCACCGCGAAGGGCTCGGCCCCCCAGGCGGCCGCGAGCAGCGCCAGTACGATCCCGTCCGGCGCGGTCTCGAAATAGGCGCCGACCTCCCACCGGCCCGAGCCGTCCTCGATCTCGAAGACACCGACGCCCGAGGGCGGCTCGGGCAGGCCCTCGAGTGCCGCGCCGAGGGCCTCTGCCTTCTGCTGTCCATCGAGGGTGGTGAGCGCGCTCCAGACGGGCATCTTGTCCTTTCAGCCGCGCGGCGGTTCAAGCGCGGTCATGAGATAGCGGTTGTTTTCGGCAAAGACCGCGGCCGTGCGGGTGTTGCGATAGAGCCGCTGTTCGAGCCGTGCGCGCTTGCGCCCCGAGACGAACCGCCCCAGCACCCAGTTCAGCGCCCGGTGCTGCCAGGGCCGTTTGCGCGCAAGCTCGGCGTCGATCCGCCCGATCGCATGGCCCACGACGTGAAAGAAGCCCTGTTCGAGCTCGACCGAAGGGGCTGCGGCCTCGGTCACGTCATGCTCGGCCAGCACGCGCAGCCCGCGCGCCGCGACCGCCGCGCGAAAGGCCCCGACCGGGTGCCCCCCGCCCACGACCGCATCGACCGGGGGCGCCACGAAGCCCTCGGCGCGAAAGCAGTCCCCGATGACGATCCGCCCGCCGGGCGCGAGCAGCCCCGCCGCGCGGTCGAGCGCGAGTTCGAGCGGGATGTACTGGAAGCTTTCGGAAAAGAGGCAGACGTCGAAGGGGCCGCGGCCCGCGAATTCCTCGAACCGGCACTGGTGCAGCACCGCCCCCGGCGCATTCGCCCGTGCGCGCCCCGCGAGATAGGGCGAGGGCACCACGATCTCGACCCGGTGGCCAAGGGCGAGGAGCTTGCGCGCGGTCTCGCCCGCGCCGCCCCCGATGTCGAGGATGCGCAGATCCGCCCCCTCGGGCAGAAGGGCAAAAAGGGCCTCGGTATAGGCCTCCTGCGCGGCGCGCAGGTTCGCGGCGGCGAGATCGAGGCCCGTCCAGAGGCCATAATGCAGGTTCTCGGCCCCCGTCAGCCAGCGGGTGAAGGCGAGCCCGGCGTCAAGGCCGATGCCTTGGGTATCGATGCGTTCGCGTGCCATCGGATGATCCGCCCCTCGGGGCGTCAGGCCCCGACGCCCGCCGGGCAGCGCACGCCCGTGCCGCCGATGCCGCAATAGCCGCCCGGGTTCTTGGCGAGGTATTGCTGGTGATAATCCTCGGCGAAGTAGAAGGGCGGGGCGGGCAGGATCTCGGTCGTGATCGCGCCATAGCCCGCCGCGCGCAGACGGGGGCCGAATGCGTCGCGGCTTGCTTCGGCGATGGCCTGCTGGTCGGGGCTGAAGGTATAGATGCCCGAGCGGTATTGCGTGCCGGTGTCGTTGCCCTGCCGCATGCCCTGCGTGGGGTCGTGGTTTTCCCAGAAGACGCGCAAGAGATCGGCATAGGTCAGGCGCGCGGGGTCGAAGACGACGCGCACGACCTCGTTGTGGCCGGTGAGGCCCGAGCACACCTCGCGATAGGTCGGGTTCGGGGTGAAGCCGCCGGCATAGCCCACCATCGTCACCCACACGCCCGGCACCTGCCACAAGAGCCGCTCGGCCCCCCAGAAGCAGCCCATGCCAAAGATCGCCTGCGCCATCCCCTCGGGCAACGGCCCGCCGAGCGGGCGGCCGGTGACGAAATGCGCCTCGGCCGTCGGGATCGGCTGGCGGCGCCCAGGCAGCGCGTCGGCGGGCGCGACCATGCGCATCTTGGAGGGGGTGAAGAACATCGGTCGGTTCCTTCAGGCGCGCGGGCTGCGCGCCGCGTGGTGGTAGTCCGGGTTGGGCTGCATTTCAACCGCCGAGGCCAGCCGGTTCGACATGTTGAAGAAGGCCGCGACCGCGGCGACGTCCCAGATCGCGCGCTCATCAAGGCCCGCGTCGCGCAGCGCGGCGCGGTCGGCCTCGCCCATCTCGGCCGGCGTGCGGGTGAGCTTGACCGCAAAGCCGAGGATCGCGCGCTGGCGGGCGGGCAGCGGTGCCGCGCGCCAGTTCTGCGCGATCACCTCGGCGAGTGCCGGGTCGCCCGTCAGCTCGCGCAGCGCCGCGCCATGCGCCGTGAGGCAATAGACGCAGCGGTTCTCGGCCGAGACGGCGACCGCGATCATCTCGCGCTCGGTCTTCGTGAGCCCCGAGGGCGCGAGCATGAGGTCGTTGTAGATGCCGATGAAGGCCGCAAGCTTGCCCTCGTCGAAGGCATGCGCGCGCAGCACGTTCGGGACGAGGCCGAGCTTTTCGCGGCAGCGCGCGAAATAGGCCTGCATCGCGGGCGAGAGATCAGCCTCGGCGGGCTCGGGGATGTCGAGGGCGGTGAGGCGCTCGGTCATGGGGTCTCCTCGCGCGCAGGGCGGCGGATGGTGTCGCCGGGCTGAAGCGTCGGGGTCAGCTCGACCAGCCGGCCGCGTTCGCCCGCGCGGATGATCTCGGCCGCGCGCCGCCCGATCTCGTGCCGACAGCTGTCCATGGTGGCAAGCCGCCGCGGCAGGCCGCCGAGGATCTCGAGCGCGTTGAACCCCGCAAGCCCCATCCGCTCGGGCACCGCGACGCCCTGCGCTGCGCACCACAAGAGGCCCCCGGCCCCGACCATGTCGTTGGTGTAATAGATGAAATCGAGATCGGGGCAGCGGCGCACCAGCGCCTCGGTCAGGTCGCGCCCCTTGGCGAGGCTCGAGCTGCCCGCGTAATCGGCCCGGTCCTCGAGCGCGAGGCCATGCGCCGCAAGGCCCGCCTCGAACCCCGCGAGGCGCTTGGCGGCGCGGTGGTCGTGGACCATGCGGGTCCCGACGAAACCGATGCGCCGATAGCCCGCCGCCACGATCGCCTGCGCCATCGCCCCGCCCGCCCGCCGGTGCGAGATGCCGACGAGCGAATCGACCGGTGCGCCGTCGCTGTCCATGATCTCGACCACCGGACATTCGGCCGCGCCGAGCATCGCACGCGTGGCATCGGAATGTTCCAGCCCCGCGATGATGATACCCGAGGGCCGCCACGACAGCATGTCGTAGATCACCGCCTCCTCATGCCCCGGATCATAGCGCGTGAGGCCGACCACGGGTTGCAGCCCGCTGCCCTCGAGCCCCTCGGATATCCCCGCGAGCACCTCGGGAAAGACCATGTTCGACATCGACGGCACGATCACCGCCACGAGGTTCACCCGCTGGCTCGCGAGCGCGCCTGCGATGCGGTTCGGGACATAGCCAAGCCTGCGCGCTGCGCCGAGCACCCGCGCGCGCGTCTCGGCCGAGACATCCGCCCGCCCGCGCAGCACGCGGCTCACGGTCATCTCGCTGACGCCCGAGGCCTCGGAGACATCGCGCAGCGTCATGGTGCGGCGGCGGCGGTTGGGGGCGGGGTCGGTCATCCGGGGCTCGGGAACTCCTGCGGCGGGCCGAGCCTAGCGCCAAAGCGCCACGGCGGCCAAGCACCAAAGCGCAGGCGGTTGCATCACCCTCGCTTTGGGCGCAAGAAAGCGCCGTGGCCTCGTAGCTCAACAGGATAGAGCAATCCCCTCCTAAGGGATAGGTTGCAGGTTCAAATCCCGCCGGGGCCACCACCGCGCACCGCCGCCCGATTGTGCGCGCGGGGCGGGGGGTGTTATGCCGGGGTCGAACTGCCGCGAGGGTGCGCCGTGCTCCAGTCCTTCGATGTCACCGCAAGGCCCGAGCAGGGGCCGCCGAGGCTTGCCGCGCTGCGCGCGGCGATGGCGGAAGCGGGGGTGCAGGGCTTCATCGTCCCGCGTGCCGATGCCCATCAGGGCGAATATGTCGCCGCCGCGGATGAGCGGCTCGGCTGGCTGACGGGGTTCACCGGCTCGGCGGGGTTCTGCGTCGTGCTGCCCGAGGTGGCAGGCGTGTTCGTCGATGGGCGCTATCGCACGCAGGTCCGCGCGCAGGTCGATCTGCGCGCCTTCACGCCGCTTGATCACCCCGAGACGAAGGCCGGCGCCTGGATCGCGGCCCAACTGGCCGAGGGGGTCGTGGGCTATGATCCCTGGCTGCACACCCCCGAAGAGATCGCCGCGATCGAGGCCGCGCTGGCGGGCCGCGCGATCAGCCTGCGCGCGGTCGCGAACCTGGTCGATCAGGTCTGGACCGACCGCCCCGCCCCGCCCTGCGGCGCCGCGATGATCCACCCCGACGCGCTCGCGGGCGAGACGGCCGCGGCCAAGCGCGCGCGCCTCGCCGAGGGGTTGCGCGCGGCGGGGCAGGGGGCGGCCGTCATCACCCTGCCGGACAGCCTCTGCTGGCTTCTGAACATCCGGGGCGCGGATGTGCCGCGCAACCCCGTCCTGCATGGCTTTGCGATCCTGCACGCCGATGGGCGCGTCGATCTTTTCGCCGATCCGGCCAAGTTCGGCGCCGAGGTGCGCGCCCATCTCGGCGCGGGCGTCGCGATCCATCCGCCCGGCGGCTTCGTGCCGGCGCTGGGCGCGCTGGGCGGCGCGGTGCGCATCGACCGCGCAAGCGCGCCGGTCGCGGTGGTGCAGGCGCTGGGCGCGGCGCAGCCGGTCTGGGGGGATGATCCCTGCCGGCTGCCCAAGGCCTGCAAGACCGAGGCCGAGATCGCGGGCACGCGTGCCGCGCATCTGCGCGACGGGGCGGCCGTCGCGGGCTTTCTGGCGTGGATGGAGGATCGCGCGGCCGAGGTGGTCGCAGGCGCGACGCTGACCGAGATCGACGTGGTGCGCGCGCTTGAGGGGTTTCGCGTCGCGACCGGGGCGCTCCATGACCTCAGCTTCGAGACGATCTGCGGGGCGGGGCCCAATGGCGCGATCATGCACTATCGCGTGACCGAGGCGACCAACCGGCGCATCCTGCCCGGCGATCTGATCGTGGTCGATTCGGGCGGGCAGTATCGCGACGGCACCACCGACATCACCCGCACGCTTGTCGTCGGCACGCCCGCGCCCGAGGCGGCGGCGGCCTTCACCCGCGTGCTGCAGGGGATGATCGCGGTCTCGCGGTTGCGCTGGCCCGACAAGGGGCTGGCGGGGCGCGACCTCGATGCGGTGGCGCGCTATCCGCTCTGGCTCGCGGGGCAGGATTACGACCACGGGACCGGGCACGGGGTGGGCGTGTTCCTGTCGGTGCATGAGGGGCCGCAGCGCCTCTCGCGCATCTCTGAGGTGGCGCTGCGGCCGGGCATGATCCTCTCGAACGAACCGGGCTATTATCGCGAGGGCGCCTTTGGCATCCGGATCGAGAATCTGGTCGTAGTAACGCGTGCGCCCGAGATCGAGGGCGGCGACGCGCGCCCGATGCTCGCCTTCGAGACGCTGAGCTGGGCCCCGATCGAGCGGCGGCTGATCGTGCCCGCGATGCTCTCGCCCGGCGAGCGCGCCTGGCTTGACGCCTATCACGCCGAAGTCGCCGCCCGGATCGGGCCCGCGCTCGATGCGCCGGCGCGCGCCTGGCTCGAACGCGCCTGCGCGCCCATCTGAACCGCGCCCCGAGGGAGGAGAGCATGGAGAACCACATCCGCACCTATCGCAGCCCCGGGACATGGGTCGTGCGCGCAGGTGGCGCCGTGCTGGCCGAGACGCGCGCCGCGATCGAGCTCCACGAGGGCACGCGCCCGCCCGTGATCTATTTCCCCCGCGCCGATGTCGCGATGGCGATGCTCGAACCCAGCGCGACGCGCACCACCTGCCGCCACAAGGGCGAGGCGAGCTATTTCGGGATCGTGACGAAAAGCACGACCCTGACGGATGCCGCCTGGAGCTACGAGACGCCCAAGGCCGGGCTCGAGGTCATCGCGGGGCATCTTGCGTTCTATCCCGACAGGGTGACGATCGAGCAGTTGTGACGGGCCGGGGAGGGCTGCGATGGGCTGGCTTGCGGATGAATCGGGGCTCGGAAAGCGCGCGGCGAACTTCGTCGCGCTGACGCCGCTGTCGTTTCTGGCGCGCGCGGCGGATGTGTTCGCCGACCGCGAGGCGGTGGTCTATGGCACCGTCCGGCACACTTATGAAGATTATCACGCCCGCGTCAGCCGCCTTGCGGGAGCGCTTGCGGCGGCGGGGATCGTGCCGGGCGATGTGGTGGCGACGATCCTGCCCAACATCCCCGCCCAGGCCGAGGCGCATTTCGGCGTGCCGGCGGCGGGCGCGATCCTCAACACCATCAACACGCGGCTCGATGCGGGCACGATCGCCTATATCCTCGGGCATGGCGGGGCGAAGATCGTGCTGTGCGACACGGCCTTCCTGCCCGTGCTCGATGCAGCACTCGCGCTCGACCCCGCGCTGTCGCCCCGCATCATCGAGGTGCCCGACCCGGTCGCGGGCATCGCGCCCTCGGGCCGGCACGAGGTCTATGAGGATTTCATCGCCACCGGCGCGCCCGATCACCCCTGGATCATGCCCGTGGATGAATGGGAGAGCCTCGCGCTCAACTACACCTCGGGCACGACGGGGCGGCCCAAGGCGGCGGTGCTGACCCATGGGCAGATGGGCTTCGTCATCACCAACCACCTCAGCGACCTGATGCCCGGCGTCGGCCCCGATTTCGGGCCGGGCGATGCCTCGATCATCGTGGCCCCCCTCTCGCACGGGGCGGGCATCCACCAGCTGGCGCAGGTCGCGCGCGGCGTGCCCTCGATCCTGCCCGCCGCGGCGCGCTTCGATCCGGCCGAGGTCTGGGCGCTGGTCGAACGCTGGCGCGTCACGAACGCCTTCACGGTTCCCACGATCCTCAAGCTTCTGGTCGAGCATCCTTCGGCCCGGCTGCACGATCATTCGAGCCTGCGCCACGTCATCTATGCCGGCGCGCCGATGTATCGGGCCGACCAGCTCCGCGCGCTCGAGGTGCTGGGGCCGGTGATCGTGCAGTATTTCGGCCTGGGTGAGGTCACGGGCAACATCACCGTCCTGCCGGCGGGGCAGCATTTCGCCGATGACCGGATGCGCCTCGGGAGTTGCGGCTTTGCCCGCACCGGGATGGAGGTACAGATCCAGGACGAGGCGGGCCGCGCGCTCGGCCCGATGGAGACGGGCGAGATCTGCGTGATCGGGCCGGCGGTGTTCGCAGGCTATTTCAACAACCCCGAGGCCAACGCCAAGGCCTTTCGCGACGGCTGGTTCCGCACGGGCGATCTCGGCCACATGGACGCCGAGGGCTATGTCTACATCACCGGGCGCGCGTCGGACATGTATATCTCGGGCGGCTCGAACATCTATCCGCGCGAGATCGAAGAGCAGATCCTCCTCAACCCCGCGGTGGCCGAGGCGGCGGTCCTGGGCGTGCCCGATGCGACCTGGGGCGAGGTCGGCCTCGCGGTCTGCGTGCCGGCGCCAGGGGCGCGGCTCGATGCCGAGGGGCTTCTCGGCTGGCTCGAGGGGCGGGTCGCGCGCTACAAGCGGCCCCGCCACGTCGTCTTCTGGGAGGCGATGCCGAAATCGGCCTATGGCAAGATCACCAAGAAGATGATCCGCGAGGAGCTGGTCCGCCGCGGCGAGATGCCCGACCCCTGATCGGTCCGGGCAGGAGGCAGCCCCCGTGGCGCGCGCTGGCATCTTCGCCCGGTCGGGGCTGCTCATCCTCATCCTGGGGTCGGCGGTCGATTCTACCTCGGGCCTCATCACCCGGCTGCTCGGGACCGACGCCTTTACGGCCGCGGCGGGGCGGGGGCTTTTCGCGACGCTCGCGCTCGGGGCCGTGCTGTGGTGGCGCGAGGGGGGCCGCGCGCCGGCGCGTCTGGCCGCGGTCGGGGCGGCGGGCGCGGCCTTCGTCGCGCTCAACAGCCTCGGGATGGTGATGAACATCCTCTCGCTCCGGTTCACGGCGGTTGCGAACTTCTTCATGATCTTCGCCACCGCCCCCTTCGTCGCGGCGCTCGCCGGGCGGGTGTTCCTGGCCGAGCGGCTCGACCGCGCGACCCTTGCCGCCGCGCTGGCCGGTCTGGTCGGGATCGTGGTGATGATGGCGGGCGGCGCGCAGTCGGGGGGCCTTGCGGGCGATCTGCTGGCCTGCGCCTGCGTGCTGACCTATTCGGCGGGCGTGATGGTGGTGCGGCTGAACCCGGGGATGGACATGCTGCCCGTGCTGGTCCTGACGGTGCTGGCGAGCGGGCTGATGGTGCTGCCGCTCGCGGATTTCACCGAGATTGGCGGCAGGGACTGGGCGCTGCTCGCTGCGCTGGGGATCTTTCAGCTCGCGCTCGGCACGGTGCTGATCTTTGCGGCGGTGGCGCGGATCCCCGCGGCGCAGGCGGGCCTCCTCGGGATCCTCAATGCGGGCTTTGCGCCGGTCTGGGTCTTTCTCGGTCTGGGCGAGGTGCCGCCGCCCGCGACGCTTGCGGGGGGCGCGATCATCATCGGCGCGGCGGCGCTGCATCTCGCGCACGACCTGCGGCGGGGCTGAGGGGCGCGCCCCCGCCCGGTCAGAACGCGCGCGAGAACGACAGGCTGATGGCGGTTGCCCGTGCGCCGCCCCGCTGGGCATCGTGGCGCAGGCTGATGTCGTGCATCCAGCGCGCACCCGGCCCCGAGCGCAGCCCGAGCTCGATCGCCCAGCCCTGCGTGCGGCGGGTCCCGGCCCCCTCGGGCACGAGGCTTGCGCTCCACTCCGGGCGGAGGCTGAAGATCGGCGCCTCCGGCCCGGGCCCGAGGGCAAAGGCCGCCGTCGCCGACACCGCGCCGCGCCGCGTGAGGACCGTGCCGCCCCCGATCGCGACGCTGTGCCAGGCGTCATGGGCGAGGTGGTCGGGGATCGTCTCGCGCATCGCCGCGAGGTCGAGGGCGGGCGTCAGCGTCATCGCGCCCAGTCGCGTCTCGCCCCGCAGGCTCGCGCGCCAGAGGCTGCGCCGCGTGGTGAAGCGGGCGGTGAACAGCCGCCCGTCGCCCGCGGGCGCAAGCTCTGCGGTGTTCTCCGACGCCCCGACGGCGCCCCGCAGCCCGAGGTGCAGGCCCGGCGCGATCTCGGCCGAAAGATAGGGGCCGGCGAGCCAGCCGTTGCCGCGCAGCCGGCCGCCCCCGGCGGGGGTTTCGTCCGCATGGTCGGCCTGCAGCATCAGGCCGAGCGCGAGTCGCTCGTGCACGAGCCGGTCGGCGCCGAGGTTGGCCATGCCGAAGCGCGTCACCGTCCGGCCCGTGGCGGCCTCGTCCTCGACCCGCTCGCT
>JAUREX010000093.1 GCA_030834485.1 Gemmobacter sp. | reverse complement strand
GCGCGCTCGGCGCAGGCCCCGACGCGCGCATCCTCGCGATCCTCTCCGAAACGGCCTGAGGGGGCGCGGCCATGCGCCGCGCTTGATCCGGATCAAGCGCAGGATCCGCCCCTTGGGGCATGCTGCGCCCATGAGCCCCGGCGGCCAGAGGTGATGCAGCCCTATCCCGATCCGGGCCCCGATCTGGGGCCCGCGGGCGCGCATGCCCGCACGGGTGCCGATTGCCTCGCCACCCTCGGCAGCGGCCCCGAGGGGCTGAGCGCGCCCGAGGCCGCGCGCCGGCTGGCGACGCACGGCCCGAACCGCCTGCCCGAGGCGCGCCGGCGCGGCGCCCTGCGCCGCGTTCTGGGGCAGTTCCAGAATGTGCTGATCCATGTGCTGCTGGTCGCGGCGGTGGTGACGGGCGCGCTCGGGCACTGGGTCGATACGGGCGTGATCCTCGCGGTGGTCCTTGCCAATGCCGCGATCGGCTTCGTGCAGGAGGGCAAGGCCGAAACCGCGATGGCGGCGATCCGCCAGATGCTCGCGCCGCGCGCGGCGGTGCTGCGCGACGGGCGGCGGGTGACGGTCGCGGGGGCGGGGCTGGTGCCGGGCGACATCGTCCTGATCGAGGCGGGCGACAGGGTGCCGGCCGATCTGCGGCTGATCGAGGCGCGCGGCCTCGCCGCCGAAGAGGCGATGCTGACGGGCGAATCCGTGCCGGTCGTGAAGGATCCCGCCCCGGTCGCGCCCGATGCGCCGCTCGGGGCGCGCGCCTCGATGCTGTGGTCGGGCACGCTGATCACCCGCGGGGCGGGGCGCGGCGTCGTCACCGCCACCGGCCCCGCGACCGAGATCGGCCGCATCGGCGGCCTCATCTCGGGGGTCGTGGACCTCGGCACGCCCCTCGTGGCGCAGATGGACCGCTTCGCGCGCAGGCTCTCGGTCGTGATCGTGCTTTTGGGGGCGGGGCTGATCCTCTGGGGGCATCTGGTCGGCCGGATGCCCTTTGCCGATCTCTTCATGACGGTCGTCGCGGTGGCGGTGGCGGCCATCCCCGAGGGGTTGCCCGCGGTGATGACGATCACGCTCGCGATCGGGGCGCAGGCGATGGCGCGCCGGAACGCGATCGTGCGCCGCCTGCCCGCGATCGAGGCGATCGGCGCGGTCTCGGTCATCTGCACCGACAAGACCGGCACGCTCACCCGCAACGAGATGGTCGTCGTCGCCGCCGAGACGCAAGGAGGCCGCTTCGCCATCGCGGGCGAGGGCTATGCCCCGCAGGGCGCGATCACGCCTGCGGGCGACCTCGGGCCGCTCGCGCGTGCGGCGGCGCTGTGCAACGATGCGGCCCTTCTCGACCGCGGCGGCGTCTGGACGGTCGAGGGCGACCCGACCGAGGGCGCGCTGCTGGCCTTCGCGGGCAAGGTCGCGGGCGATTTCGGCGCGGCGCGGCTCGATGCGATCCCCTTCGACAGCCGCCACCGCTTCATGGCCGTGCTGACCGAAGGGGCGGCGGGGCGTCTGATCCATGTCAAGGGCGCGCCCGAGCGGGTCTTCGGGATGTGCGCAGACCTCGAGCACGCGCATTGGCACGCGCGCGCCGACGAGATGGCCCGGCAGGGGCTGCGGGTGCTGGCCTTCGCCGAGCGCGCGACCCGGGGCGCGCGCATCGATCCGGCGGCACTCGAGGGCGGGCTGCGCTTCCTCGGCCTTCTGGGCCTCATCGACCCGCCGCGCCCCGAGGCCGTTGCCGCCGTCGCCGAATGCCGCGCGGCCGGGATCGCGGTCAAGATGATCACGGGCGATCACGCCGGCACCGCCGCCGCCATCGCCGCCCGGATCGGGCTTGCGAACCCGCACCGCGTGCTGACGGGCGCCGATCTGGCGCGGCTCGATGATGGGGCGCTCATGCGCGAGGCGCTGGCGACCGACATCTTCGCGCGCACCTCGCCCGAGGACAAGCTGCGCCTCGTGATGGCGCTGCAGGCCAGCGGCCTCTCGGTCGCGATGACGGGCGACGGGGTGAACGACGCCCCGGCACTGCGGCGCGCGGATGCGGGCATCGCGATGGGCAGGAAGGGCTCCGAGGCGGCGAAAGAGGCCGCCGATCTCGTGCTCGCCGACGACAATTTCGCCACCATCGCCGCGGCCGTGCGCGAGGGGCGCCGGGTGCGCGACAACCTCGGCAAGGTGATCGGCTGGACCCTGCCCACCAACGCGGGCGAGGCGATGGTGGTGATCGTAGCCCTGCTCGCGGGCATGGCGCTGCCGATCACGGCGGTGCAGATCCTGTGGATGAACCTCATCACCGGGATCACGCTCGGCCTCGCGCTCGCGTTCGAGCCGACCGAGCCGGGCGCGATGGCCCGCCCGCCGCGCCGGCGCGACGCGCCGATCCTGTCGGGCGAACTCGTCTGGCATGTGGTGCTGGTGTCGGTGCTTTTCCTCGGCGCGGTGTTCGGGGTCTTTTCGGTGGCGTTGGCGCGCGGCCATTCCCTGCCGCTCGCGCAGACGATCGCGATGAACACGCTCGTCGTGCTCGAGATCTTCCACCTCTTCTTCATCCGCACCCTGCGCGATCCCGCGCCGGGCCTCGGCGCGGTGCGGGCGACGCGCCTTGTCTGGGCGGTGGTCGGCGCCATCCTCGGCGCGCAGATCGCCGTGACCTACGCGCCCCCGCTGCAGGCGATCCTCGGGACGCGGCCGGTGGGGCCCATGGACGCGCTCATGATCCTCGCGACGGGCGCGGCCTTCTACGCGATCATCGAGGCGGAAAGGCGCATCCGGCTGCGGGTGCAGCGCCGCTAGTGGCCGTGCGAGGAGCGGAAGGCTGGAGCGGGTAGCGGGAATCGAACCCGCGCCAAGAGCTTGGGAAGCTCGTGTGATACCATTTCACCATACCCGCGCGCGATCCCGATACCACCAACCGCCCGCCCGAGGCAAGAGGGCGATCAGATGAGCAGCACCTGCGTGCCGACCTCGGTCAGCGCGAACAGCTCGGCGATGTGCTCGTTATAGAGCCCAACGCAGCCGTTCGACGACCGCCGCCCGATCTTGCGCGTGTCATGCGTGCCGTGGATGCGGTAATAGGTCCAGGAGAGATAGAGCGCGTGGCTCCCGAGCGGATTGTCGGGCCCGGGCGGGATGAAGTCGGGCCATTCGGGGTTGCGCTTCTTCATCGCCTCGGTCGGCCGCCACGAGGGGCCCACGACCTTCTGCACGATCTCGGTGCGGCCGCGCCGCTCCATGTCCTCGGTCATCGGCACCGAGGTCGGATAGAGGCGATAGATCGACTGGTCCGCCGACCAGAAATGCAGCGCGCGCGAATTCATGTCGACAAGGACCGCGCCACGCCGGGTGTTGGCGAAATAGGGCCGCCAGTCGAGCGCGCGAAAGCCCGAGGCATTGCGCCGCACGACCTGCGAGAGGCTTTCCTCCATCTCGGTCGAATTGCCGGTGAGGGTCGGGGCAGCCAGCATCGGGGCGGGCAGCGCCGCGGCGACGAGCGACGCCGCCGAGGTGGCGATGAAGGCGCGGCGGTCGGGGCGATAGGGCATGGTCGGCACTCGCATCTCTCTCAGGCTCGCGCGCGTTCTAGCCGCACGCGCAGCGCAGGGCAATTCAAACCCGCGTTAGCCGCATCGGCGCGATTTGCGCTCGGCGCAGCGGGCTGCTAAGGCGGGCGCATTCCTTTCCCGGACAGCACCATGCCGCAACTGACGCTCCGCCTCGCCCTTCTGTGCCTGATCGGCCTTGCCGGATGCACCGGCACGGTCGATGCGACCTTCGACGCCTCCGGCAAGGCGATGCCGCAGGTCTATCGCATCCAGCCGGGCGATATCGGCCGCATCCAGGGGCGGATGCTGCAGGCGGTGAACGGGCTGCGCGCGGCGCGCGGCCTCGGTCCGCTCGCGCTCAACGCCGAACTCAACGCCGCCGCCGCGACCCATGCGCGCGACATGTCGGTGCAGAACCGCCCATGGCATTTCGGCTCGGACGGCTCCTCGCCGCTCGACCGGGTGGCGCGCGCAGGCTACGCCGGGGGCCTTCGGGGAGAGCTCATCTCCGAGACCTACGAGACCGAGCTCGAGACCCTCGCGGGCTGGATGGAGCGCGACGATACCCGCCTCATCCTCTTTGATCCCGACGCGCGCGAGATGGGCCTTGGCGTCCATCAGGAGGCGCCGGGCAAGCTCTGGTGGGCGATGGTGCTCGGCGACGGTGGCGCGGGGATCAGGGCCGGATATCGATCGGGGTTCCGTCAGGGACTTCGCGCCAGATCTCGTCGATGTGTTCGTTGTTGAGGGCGATGCAGCCCTCGGTCCAGTCGGTGCCGCGCCCGCGATGCTTGCCCGCCTGCCCGTGGATGAAGATGTCCCCCCCGGGCGATAGGCCCGCCTCGCGCGCGACGCGCCGCTGCGAGACGGTCGGATAGGAAATCCCGAGCGAGAGGTGAAAGGCGCTGCGCGGGTTGCGCCGGTCGATGATGTAGTTGCCCTCGGGCGTGCGCCCGTCGCCCTCGCGCCGCTTCTGCCCCACCGGCTCGCGACCGAGCGCGATGTCGTAGCTGCGCAGCACCTTCTCGCCGTGCAGGAGGTGCATCCGCCGTTCGGATTTCTCGACCACGATGCGCGTGACCTCGGGGCCGGCATAGTTGCGGAACTTGCCGAAGCCCGCACAGCCGCCCAGAAGTGCCAAAAGCACGAGCAAGACGCCCGCGCGCCACATGCCACCCATATCCTGCCCGCCCAGCGTTTACCGCTCTTGCCTGCTATCATATCGCAAGTTCGGGCGCGGTCAAAGGGGCAAGGGCGCGCCTCAGGGCGGCGCGGTGGCGCAGGCCACAAGCTCGACATGCGCCGACCAGCGGAACTGATCGACCGGCTGGACCGGCCCCAGCCGATAGCCCGCCGCGGTCAGGATGCGCGCGTCGCGCGCAAAGCTCGCGGGGTTGCACGACACCATCGCCACGATGGGCACGCGCGCGCGCGCGATTTCAAACGTCTGCGCCTCGGCGCCCGCCCGCGGCGGGTCGATCACCACCGCATCGAAGCGCGCAAGCTCGGCCGCAAGCAGCGGCCGGCGGAACAGATCGCGCGCCTCGGCGGTGACGGCGCGCAGCCCGGGCGTCGCGCGCGCCGCCCCGAGCAGCGCCGCCACCATCTCGGGCGCGCCCTCGGCCGCATGGACCTCGGCGCCCTCGGCAAGCGGCAGGGCGAGCGTCCCGATCCCCGCGAACAGATCCGCGACCCGCCGCGCCGGCCCGACCGCGGCGCGCACCAGATCCGCGAGCAGCGCCGCCCCCTCGGCCGAGGGTTGCAGGAACGCGCCGGGCGGCAGCGCGACCCGCGCGCGCCCGATCGCGACCTCGGGCGGGGCGGTCTGCGCGACGATCTCGCCACCCCAACTCAGCCGCGCGACCCCTGCCGCGGCCGCAATCGCGGCAAGCGTCGCGGCCCGCGCACCCTCTGGCGCGGCCACCCCCGTCACCGCGATGTCGAGGCCCGCGAGCGTGCGAGTGCAGAGGATATCGGCCGCCGCACTCCGGCTCAGCCCCGCCTCGACCAGATCCCCAAGCACCGGCAGCGCCGCGATCAGATCGGGGTGCAGCACGCGGCAGCCCGGCACCGGCACGATCTCGGCGCTCGCGCGGCGGTGAAAGCCCACGATGGCACCCGACCGGCCGCGCCGCGCGGCGAATGTCGCGCGCTGGCGCGTGCCCGCAGGCAGCGTGCGCGTCGGCAGGATCTCGGGCGCCAGCCCCTGCGCGGCCAGCGCGCGCGCCACCACCCCGGCCTTCCACTCGGCGACAAAGCCCTCGGCCGCGTGCTGCAGCGCGCAGCCCCCGCAGCCCCGCGCATGGGCGCAAGGCGGGCGGATGCGGGCGGGGCTCGGGGTCAGGATGCGCGGGGCGGCCATGACGCCGTCCGCGACCTCGCCCTCGACCGTCTCGCCGGGCAGCGCGCCCGGCACGAAGATGCTCTCCGCGATCCCGTCACCGTGATGGCCAAGCCGCTCGATCGTGAGGATCACGCGGCCGACCCGCCCGGCGTCACCGGCGCGACCGTCCCGGCAAGGACCGCGCCCGCCTCGAGGAGCAGATCCTCGCGGAACCGATCCGCGACAAGCTGCACCCCGACCGGCACCAGCCCGCCCGCATCCCGCGCCGCATCCGTCGTGACCGAGAGCCCCGGCAGCCCCATGAAGGGCAGCCCCACCATCGGCAGTTGCGCCGCCAGCACCGCATCGAAATCGGCCTCGGAGGCCACATCGCGATGATCGGCAAAGGGCGGCAGGCCAGAGACGGGGCAGAGCAGCACCGGCCAGCGGTCGAAGAAGTCACGCCATGCGCGCACGAGGCCCGCGCGCGCCTGCAGCACATCCATGAACCCCGCCAGATCGACCGCCGGCGCGTGGCGCGAGAGCCCCTCATAGACAAACACCGCGTCCGGGTCGCCCTCGGCCGCGATCGCGGCGCCGCCGGTGCGGCGCATCTCGGCCAGCCAGAGCTGAAGCTGCAACTCGGCCGCGCGGCGCAGGGGCGGCACCGCCACCTCCTCGACCGCATATCCCGCCGCCGCAAGCCGCGCCGCCGCCGCCATCACGCCCGCGCGCACCTCGGGCGCAACCGCCATCCCGTCGGGTGCCGCGCAGACCGCAACACGGCGCGGCACGGCAGGGCCCGCAAGCGGCACCGGCTCCCACCACGGATCGCGGGGGTCGCGCGCGGCCATGACCTCGAGCGCGAGGCGCAGATCGGGGATCGAGCGCGCGATCGGCCCGCCCACGGCCATCAGCTGCGCCCCGATCAGCCGGTCGGGCCCCGAGGGGTTGTAGCCCGCGACCCGCCCGAGCGAGGGGCGCAGCCCGTGGATGCCGCAGGCGTGCGCCGGATAGCGGATCGAGCCCGCGATGTCGGTGCCATGCGCGACCGCGCCGATCCCCGCCGCGCAGGCCGCCGCCGCCCCGCCCGACGATCCCCCGGGCGTGAGGCCGGGGTTGAGGGGGTTGCGCGTCGCGCCATGCAGGCTGTTGCGGGTGAACCAGCGCAGGCTGAAGGCAGGCGTGTTCGTCCGCCCGACGATGACCGCGCCCGCCCGGCGCAAATGCGCCGCCACCGGGCTGTCCTCGGCCGCGACCAGATCGCGCTGGAGCCGCAGCCCGTTCGTCGTGGCGTGCCCCTTCTGGTCGATGTTGACCTTGAGCGTCACGGGCACGCCCGCCATCGGCCCCGGATCGGCGCCCTGCGCCACCGCCCGGTCGACGGCATCGGCCGCCGCCAGCGCCTCGGCGTCGCAGCGGTCGACCACGGCGTTGATCGCGCCATTGACCGCATCCATCCGCCCAAGCGTCGCCTGCACCACCTCGCGCGCCGAGAACCGCCCCGCCGCGATCCCCGCCCGAACCTCGGTCGCCGTCAGCGACCAGAGCGCCCCTTCCGCCATCCCTGCCCCCTATTCCAGTCGCAGATCCTCGATCATCGCCTCGATCGTCGCCCCGGTGTCGTCGCCATCGGCCGACACCGCAAGCCCCACCGGCACGCCCGGATCCTCGCCAAAGGCGCGGCGATGGTCGGCGGCCAGATCGACCGTCTCGGCAAAGGCGCCGGTGCCGGCCGGGCGCAGCACCAGATTGGCGCCGCGGCCGCGAAACCACGGGTTCGACGTCACCGCCCCGCGCGGCCCGTCGCCGCCCCAGACATGGATCAGGATGCGCGCCCCGCGCCGGCCCAGAAGGTCCGAGATGTCGGTCCCCTCATCGACCCGCGCGGCCGCGCGCGCGTCGACAAACACCCAATAGAGCGCGAGGTTGCGATCATCCCCGCCGCGCCGGCCCAGATCGGAGGGGGGCACCGAGCGCGCAACCGACCAGCGCCACGCCGCCCGCGCGACCCCGCGCTCGGCCGCGCCAAGGACGCGCCAGAAGACCGAGGCGCCACGCTCCGAGCGCACGATCAGCCGCGTCCCCTCGGGGCGGAACTCGGTCGGCGGGATGCGGCGAAAGACGAGGTGGCGCCAGCGATCGTCGAAAACCTCTGCCGCCGCCGCAGCACCCGCCGCGCGACCCCATAGCGCGGCCGCACCAATTCCCGCCGTGAAGCCGCGTCTGCCGATCCCGCGCTGATCCATGGACACACCCTAGCAAGCCCCGCCGCCCCGCGCCAGCGCGCCGGTTTGCAAGATCGTCCCGATTGCGCGATGATTGCGCGAACCGCACAGGAGGCCCCGCCATGCCCCGCCCGCCTTTCCGCCTCGTCGCACTCCTCCTTGCCTGCCTCGCCGCCCTTTCTGCCGCACCCGCCCGTGCCGACTGGCAGGCCACGCTGGGGGCGGCACGCGGACAGACCGTCTATTGGCACGCCTGGGGGGGCGATCAGCGCACCAACGACTTCATCGCCTGGGTCGGGGCAGAGGCGATGGCCCGCCACGGCGTCGCGATCGCGCATGTCAAGCTCAGCGATACCGCCGAGGCGGTGACGCGCGTGCTGGCCGAGGTCTCGGCCGGGCAGACGCAGGGCGGCGCGGTCGACCTCATCTGGATCAACGGGCCGAATTTCCTGACCATGAAGGAAAAGGGCCTGCTGCACGGCCCCTTCGTGCAGGACCTGCCCAATGCGCGCTTCGTCGACCTCTCGCCCGGCAGCCCTGCCGCAACCGATTTCACCGTCCCGGTCGACGGGATGGAGAGCCCGTGGCGGCTCGCGAAATTCGTCCTCATCCACGATGCCGTCCGCCTGCCCGAGCCGCCGCGCAGCATGCGCGCGCTTGCCGACTGGGCGGCGGCGAACCCCGGGCGCCTCACGCACCCCGATGCGTCGAACTTCATGGGGGCGACCTTCCTCAAGCAGGCGCTGATCGAACTCGTGCCCGATCCGGCCGTCCTGCAACGCCCGGCCGAGGATGCGGCCTATGCGGCCGCGACCGCGCCCTTCTGGGCGTGGTATGAGGCGCTGCGCCCCAACCTCTGGCGCGGCGGCACCTCATTTCCCGAGAACCAGTCGGTGCAGGAGCGTCTGCTCGCCGATGGCGAGATCGACATCGCCATGTCCTTCGATCCCGCCTCGACCGCCGCGCAGATCGCGCAGGGCCTCCTGCCCGAGACGGCGCGCGTCTTCGTCCCCGAGATCGGCGCGATCGGGAATGTGAGCTTTGTGGCGATCCCGATCAACGCCGCGCATCGCGAAGGCGCGCAGGTGGTCGCGAACCTGCTCCTCGATCCGGCGGTGCAGGCGCGGATGCAGGACATCACGGTGCTCGGCTCCTATGCGGTACTCGACCCGGCGCGGCTCGATGCCGATGCGCGCGCGGCCTTCGCGGCGCTCCCGAGCGCGCCCGCGCTGCCGCG
>JAUREX010000092.1 GCA_030834485.1 Gemmobacter sp. | reverse complement strand
GACCTCGCGGCCCCGTGCCGCCCTGCTCCTGATGCTGGCCGGGCTTTTTGCCGCCCTTGCGCCCATCGGCCCGCTCCGGGCGCAGGAGCCCGAGTTCTTCGATGTCCCCTACGCCAAGGAACAATGGAACTACGGCCGCAGGCTCGATGAATCGCAGCTGCGCTTTTGCGTCGACGGCCAGGACCCCGACTGGGAGGTTTCGGCCGAGATCGGGCAGGCGCTCGCGCTTGCGCTGCTGCTCGAACCCGTCCCCCATGTCGTGCGGCGCGATACGGTGATCGAGGACATCACCGTCATCTACGAGACGATGCTGCAGCATTGCGACGTGTTTCTGGGCTTCAAGCTGATCCCCGAGGGGTATCAGGACTGGCTCACGCTGACGCGCCCCTATTATGCGGCGCGCTATGATTTCGTCACCCTCGACCCCGCGCTCGGATCGCTCGACGATCTTGCGCGCGACCGCCCGATCGGGGCGAAGATGGGCACGATGGCGTTCCTTTCGCTCGTCTTCTATCGCAACTCGGTGCCCGCGGCCGAGCGCTGGCCGCTCTATCCCATGGGCAGCAACGAACAGGCGCTCGATGCGCTCGCGGGGGGCAGGGTCGATGTCGCGCTCGTCTGGGCGCCCACACTCTGGGCGCACGCGCAGGCCGGATCGGTTCCCGCGACGCTCCGGCGGATCGAGCCCTCGCCGCTTGCGCCCGCCTCGATCCCGGTCGGCGCGGTGCTCCTCTCGGATGAGATCTTTCTGCGCACCGCGCTTGATGAGGCGATCAAGGCACTAGCCGCCGACGGCACCATCGCCGGGATCCTCGCGCGTTTCGACTTTCCGGCCGAGGTGATGCCATGACCGCCGCCGCCGCGATCCGCATCGAGGGGCTGACCAAACGCTATGGGCGCACGCTCGCGCTCGATGAGATCGGCTTCGAGGTCGGCGCGCGCGAGCTTTTCGCGCTCCTAGGTCCGAACGGGGCGGGCAAGACGACGCTCATGCATATCCTGTGCACCATCCTGCGCCCCGACGCGGGGCGCGCGCTGATCGGGGGCGACGATGTGCTGCGCAACCCGCTCGCGGCGCGGCGCAGGCTCGGCATCGTCTTTCAGGAGCCGAGCCTCGATGACCGGCTGACGGTGCACGAGAACCTCGACCTGCACGGCCTCGTCTTCGGCGTGCCCCGCGCCCTCCGACGGCGCCGGATCGAGGAGATGCTCGCGCTGGTCGAGCTGACCGACTGGACCGAGCGGCCGGTGCGCACCCTCTCGACCGGGATGAAGCGCCGGCTCGAGATCGCGCGCGCCCTGATCCACGATTCCGAGATCCTGCTTCTGGATGAACCGACGGTCGGCCTCGATGCCCAGACGCGGGGGCGCATCTGGCAGCACATCCACGCGCTGCGCGCGGCGCGCGACCTGACGGTTCTGGTGACGACGCATTACATCGACGAGGTCGAGGGCTGCGACCGGGTCTGCATCGTCGATCACGGCAAGGTGCTGGCGCTCGACACGCCCGAGGCGCTGAAGCGCGCCCATGGCGGGCAACTCCTGCGCCTGACGCCGCGCGACGATGCCTGCCGGCAGGAGATCCTCGCGCGCCACGCAGGCCGGCTCCTGCGCGCGCCCGAGGGTGCCGAGGTCGTGCTGCGCTCGGACGAGGCGCTGCTCGAAGCCGTGCTCGCCGAATACGGCACGCGGCTTCGCGCGCTCTCGGTCGAGGTGCCGAGCCTCGAGACGGTATTCCTCTCGCTGACCGGCAAGGAGCTGCGCGATCAGGCGGCCTCGCAGCGCGACCGCACCCGGGCCTTCGGCAGACGCGGCGGAGAACACACGAGATGAGCGCAGGAATGGACGCCCCACCGCGGCGATCGGTGCTGATGATCCAGCTTGGCGGGCTCTACGGCATCTGGCTGCGCGAGGTGAAGCGCGCGATCCGCGATCGCGGGCAGCTTGTCGGCGGGATCAGCCGCCCGATCCTGTGGGTGCTGATCCTCGGCATCGGCCTCAACCCCTATTTCCGCGGCGAGGTCTATGGCGAGGTCACCTTCGTCGTGCCCTTCACCTATCTGCAGTTCATCTTTCCGGCGGTGGTCGCCCTCAACATCATCTACACCTCGGTGCAGTCGGCGGTCTCGGTCATCTGGGACCGCGAGTTCGGTTTCCTGCGCGAGGTGCTCGTCTCGCCGCTCTCGCGCGGCACGATCCTGCTCGGCAAGGTGCTCGGCGGGGCGACGGTCGCGGTGATGCACGGCTGCCTCGTGCTCATGCTCGCGCGCTTTGCCGATGTGCCGCTGACGCTCGGCGATGTCGGGCGCGCGCTCGGCCTCATGGCGCTCCTGGCCTTCGCGCTGACCTCGCTCGGCGTCGTGATCGCGAACCGCATCCGCAGCTTCGAAGGCTTCGGCGTCTTTTCGAATGCGGTGATCCTGCCGCTCTATTTCACCTCGAGCTCGATCTTCCCGCTCAACCCCGCGCTGACCGGGGCGCAGACGCGCGTCGTCTATCCCGAATGGCTCGTCACGGTGGTGGAATGGAACCCCCTCACCTATGCGATCGACGCGCTGCGGGGGATCCTGATCGGCTATACCCAGTTCGATCCCATGCTCGGGATCTCGATCACGGCGGGGGCGGCGGTGCTGCTGTTCGCGATCGCGCTGAACGATTTCCGCAAGCTGTGATGGCCCGCCCCCCTGCCCTGCGCCGCTGGGTTCGCGACTTCGGCGCGCTCGGGGTCGTGGTTGGGCTGCTCGGCGCGCTCAACCTGCTGCCGCCCGACACGGCGCTGAAGGAGGTGCGCGCGGCCGGCGCGATCCGCGTCTGCGTCCCGAGCCTCTATCCCCCCCTCGTCACCGGCGAGGCCGACCGGCCCGGCATCGACATCGAGATCCTGCGCGCCGTGGCCGCACGGATGGGGCTGGGGCTGGTGCTGGCGCCGAACGACGCGATCGGGCGCGATTTCAACCCGCGCAACTGGGGCGTGACGCGCGCCCATTGCCAGATGCTTGCGGGCGGGGTGGTGGCGACGTCGCTGACGCGGTCGTTCCTCGATACCGGCCCCGCCTATGCCCGGACGGGCTGGGCGGTCGTGGCGCCGACGCAGCCCGCATCGCTCGCAGGGGCCGAGGTCGGCACGCTCGTGATGGTGTCGGGCCTCGACCGGATCGGGCTCTCGGCGCATCTGCGCGCCGAGGGGGTGCGTGTCAGGGTGCTGCGCCGGCCCGAGGATGCGATCGCCGAGCTTGGCGCGGGCCGGGTCGCGGCTGTGGTGACCGAGGCGATGATGGCGGGCGACATCGCGGCGCGGATGGGCTGGTGGTCGGGCCCCCTCGCGGCCCGGCCGGGCGAGACGCTCGGGCAGGCGAATCTGGTGTTCGGCCTCTGGAAGGGCGACCTCACCCTCAAGCGCGCGGTCGGGGAGGCGTTCGACGATCTCGCGCGCGAGGGCGAGATCGACGCGATCCTCGCGCGCTACGGCGCGCCACGGCTCGCGCGCTAGCCGCCGCGCAAGAGGGTCGCGAGCGCGTCATGCGCGGGCGCGAGCAGATCGCGCATGAGCCCGCTCGCGATCAGCGCGAGGATGAGCACGATCAGGACGACCCTCGCGCGGGGCCCGGGCACGATCCCGGCCGCCGCCGGCAAGACGCCGGCCGTCAGCGGCGGGACGGGCACAAGGCTCAGCAGCGCAAGCCAGATCGCCTGCTCGCCGACCGAACGCAGGAGTGCCGCGAGCCCGAGACCCGATGTCCCGGCCATCTGGCCCAGCACCGGCCCCACCAGCGCAAAGAGGACCGCCGCAAGCGCGAGCGGCGCGGCGACACCCGCCGCCACGATCAGCCCCGCCCCCGCCATCGGATGGCGAAAGCGCCCGGGGTCGATCGCAAGCGCCCTGCCCCAGCCGAGCCCGAAGAGCACCCAGGCGACCGCCCCCGCCGGATCGACATGCGCCGCCGGCGAGAGGGCAAGCCGCCCGTCCTGCGCCGGCCCCGGATCGCCGAGCGCGCGCGCGACAGCCGCCAGAACGACGCCCTGCACCGCAACGACGAGGATCAGGCCCGCGACGCGAAAGCCGATCGCCTGAAGGGTCAGTTCCGAGAGCCACATGCGCGCGCGCCCCCTGCCGCCCGGGGCCGTCTAGCGCTGCAGGACCAGGGTATCGAGCGTGTCGATGTCCGTGGGCAGCGCCTCGCCTTCCGGGTAGCCGTTGCGCATCAGGATATAGGCCATGATCTCGGCATAGGTCTTGGCCGAAAAGCGCCCCGCATTGTCGGGCGGCATCTCGTTCGAGAGATAGGAAAAGAGGACCGACGCCTGCATCCCTTCGCCCCATTTCTCGTTGAAGGCGTTCCCCGCCAGCGACGCCCCCCCGTTCAGCCCGCCCTTCAGATCGTCGCCGTGGCACTCCTCGCATTCGCTGAGATACTTCGCCTCGCCGCGCGCAGCCTGGTCGGCGGCATAGGTGGCGGGCTTTTCGGATGCGGCCACGCCCGTGGCAGATGTCGCCACCGCGCCCGCCGCACCGCACGCCAGCAGCATGCCCGCAGCGCATTGAATTGCCGTAATTCTCATTGGATCGCTTCTCCCTCGTCCGTGACTGCGGGGTGTCTCGCGGTGCCGCCGGAGCCGCAGCGCGTCGCCCTCTTGTCGACAGATTAGGGCGTCATCGCCACGAAAGGTCAAGGGCTGCAAGTGGGCCGGAATGTCGCGTCATGCCGCAGCCATGGCCGCGCGGAGCGCTGCCTCATCGGGCATGACGGGGTTGCCCTGCATCGACGAGGACCCGAGCGCATCGCGCGCAACGCCCGCAAGATCGGCCGGATCGAGCCCGAGCGCCCCGAGATCGGGCAGGCCCTGCGCGCGCGCCCAATCCGCGAGCGTGCGGGGCGCATCAGTCGCCGCCCCGCCGAAGGTGGCGGCGATGGCGGCGCAGACCTCATCGATGCGCGCAATCGTCGCAGCGCCCCCGAGCGCGCGATTCATCTCGAGCACCGGGCCGAGGAGCGTGCCGCAGATCGCGCCATGCGCGCCGCCCGAGCGCCCGCCGATGACGCCCGCAAGGCCATGGACCGCCCCGAGGCCCCCGTTCGTCAGCGCGATCCCCCCCGCGAGTGCGGCCCAGGCCATCGTGGCGCGCGCGGCCGGATCCTCGGCCTCGGTCAGCCGCTTCAGCGCCGCCAGCGCAGGCCCGAGGGCCGCGCGCGCGAGGGCATCGCTGAAGGGCGTGGCGCGCCGGCCGATCAGCGGCTCGATCAGCTGTACGATCGCATCGAGGCCCGAGGCCAGCGTCACCGCAGGCGGGCAGCCCGCCATCAGCTCGGGGTCGACCAGAGCGATGCGCGGCATCATCCGGTCATCGCGCAGGCTGACCTTGCGGCCATGGTCGGGCAGGCCGATGACGGCGTTGCGCGTCGCCTCGGAGCCCGTGCCGGCCGTGGTCGGGATCGCGATCAGCGGCAGTGGATCGGCCCCGAGCGGCAGGCCGCGGCCCACGACCTCGAGGTGATCGAGCGGCCCGCCCGCGGCCGGGATCAGCGCCGCGAGCGCCTTGCCGAGGTCGAGCGCAGCGCCCCCCCCTATCGCGATCACCCAGTCGGGGCGGTGCGGGCGCGCGGCGCGCAACCCGGCCTCGAGCATGTCAAGCATCGGCTCGGCCGGGCAGCCGAGCGCCTCGGCCGCCAGCCCCGCGCGCGCGAGCGACGTCGTGCCCGAGCTCTGGGCGTCGGAGCGGTCGAAATTGGCCTGAAGGGCCGCATCGATCCGCCCCGCATCGCCCGGCAGCCGCAGCCAGCGGCGCAACTCGGAGCCGGTGCCGAGCACGAGGCCCCGGTCGCGCTCGATCCCCGCGGGCCCGGTGCGGGTCGAGCGCCAGCTCAGCACACGCGCGCTGGTGGTGCCGAGGCGGTTGGTGCGCGAGAGCGTGCTCTCGACCTCGAGCCGCTCGGCGTCCGAGATGCCCCAGTCGCGCAGGATCGCGCCCTGCCCGGTCGCGCGCGCCGCCAGATCGAGCCTGAAGCCGCGCGGCAGCGGCGCCCCGGTGGTCAGCTCGGCATACCCCCGCACGCCCGAGGTCGCGTCCTTGCGCGCCAGGGCCCCGTCGATGTTGAGCATCCCCCACGCGAACGCCTCGCGATAGCGCAGCCGCAGCCGCTGGGCACCGGTGTCGCCGACAAAGGGATAAAGCGTCAGGTCGCGGCTGCGCCCGAGCGGCTGGAAATAGCCGAATTCGAGCCCCGCCCCCCCGGCGGTCGTGATCAGGAAGCGCGGCCTGAGCAGCCCCGGCGCGCGCTTGAGTGTCGGGTCGGGCACGCTCAGATAGGGCATCCAGAGGATGGGCACCCCGGCCACGCGCAATTGAGCGTCGCGGAAATAGAGCCGGCGCGAGAGGGTGTCGTGATCGACCGTGCGGGCGCGGATCTCCCACAGCGGGGGGCCGTCGTCGCAGACCCGGCACGAGGAGGCCGCCGCCCGGCTGAGGCGTGTGCGCGTGAGCCCGTCGAGCCGCGCGCGCTCGGCCTCCTCGGCGCGGATCCTTAGCGCGCGCGCCAGCGTGAGTTCGGCCCCCCGCAGGATGCCCGAGCGCAGCCTGTCGTCGAGGTCGGCCTCGGAGGCGACCAGCGTCATCGCATCGCCCTCGGTCAGGACCGCAGGCCCCTCGATGAAGATGCGCCCGAGCGCGCGGTCATAGACGATGCGCGGCGCCGTCAGCCGGCGGACGCCGTGATAGACCTCGACCGACCCCTCGGCCACGAGACGGTCGTCGGCCAGAACCTCGACCCGGTCGGCCACAAGGGTCGCGGGCCCCTCCTGCGCCAGCGCCTCGGGCGCGCGCGCCGCCCAGAGCGCGACCGCCGCGATCACCGACGCGAGCAGGGCAAGTAGGTGCCGCATCAGCCGTCCTCGAGGTGCAAGAGCAGCGTGAGCGCGCCGAGTGCCGCCACCACCGGCGGCATCCAGGCGGCAATCGTGACGGGGATGCGCCCGCTCGCGCCAAGCGCCGAGGCGAAATCGGCCAGGATGAAGGTCGCGAAGCCCGCGATCACCGCCGCAAGCACCCGCAGCCCCGTCCCGCCGCCGCGCCCATGCCCGAGCGTGAAGGCCGCCGCGACCAGCACCATCGCCGCGAGCATCGCCGGCAGCACGAGGTGGCTTTGGAGCTGCATCCTGAAGGCCGTGCTCGAGAACCCGGCGCGCTCGAGTGCCGCGATCGCGGCGCGCAGGTCCCAGACGGAGACATCCTCGGCCCGCCCGAGGCTGTCGCGGATGCGCGCCGCCGTCAGATCGGTCGGGATCGTGCCGGTGGCAAAGCTCTGCGCGTCGCGCTCGGGGTTGTCGCTGTCGAACCGCCAGAGCTTGACCTCTGCGAGCGACCAGAACCCGGGGCCGAGTTCGGCGCGCGCGGCATCGATCCGCCGCAGCGGCAGCCCGTCGGGGCCGAGTTCGAGAAACATCGTCGCGCTGAGGATGCTGCCGTCGGCGTTCACGCCACCGGCGCGGATCACCATCTGGCCCGTCTCGGTCGCCTGCCTGAGCCAGAGCCCTTCGCGCCCGATCGAGCCGACCTCGGCCGGGGCGCGGCCCAGCAGCGCGTCGATCCTGCGGTCGTGGGCCTCGGCGCTCGCGACCGCGAGCGGGTTTGCGATGCTCGTTGCGACCAGCCCGAGCACGAGCGCCGCCGCAGCCGGGCCGGCCAGCGCGCGCAGGGCCGACCGGCCCGCCGCCCGCGTCGCGATGAGCTCGCTCGAACGCGCCAGCGCGACAAAGAGGGCGACCGCCCCGAGCATCGTCGCGAGCGGCAAAAGCGCATAAAGCTGCATCGGCATCGCGAGGGCGGCGAGCGCCAGCGCGCCGCGCAGGCCGATTCCCGAGGCCGAATAGATGCGCAGATGCTCGATCGTCTCGAACAGCACGACGAGGGCGCCGAGCCCCGCGACCACGCTGCCCGCGACGATGGCGAAACGGCGCGCGAAATAGAGCGCAAGCGTCATGCGATCCTCCGCCCAAACCCGCGTGGCCTGTCTGCCAGCCAGATCATCACGGCCACCGCGCCAAGCCCGACCGCCGGCGCCACCCAGACGAGCGGCCAGGACGCCGGCACGAGCGCAACCTGCGCAAGCGCGGCCGTCTCGATCAGCTGAAAGCCGATCAGGAGCCCGACCGCAAGCGCCATGCGCCGCCACAGCCCGAAGCGGCTGAAGCCCGCCGACATCAACGCGCCGAAAGCCAGAAGCGTCGCGACAAAGGCCGCGACAGGCTGGGCCGTCCGGCGCTGGAGTTCGGCCACGAGGTCCACGGGCGCAAGCCCGAGCCGCGCGCCCAGCGTCGCGCCCTCGGTCAGGATCGCAAGCGTGGTCGTCGCCGCCAGCGTCCCGCCCGCCTGCTCGGCCCCGGCCGGGCGCGTCTCGAACTGAAAGGTGAAGGCGGCGAATCGGGTCAGGTCGAGGCGGCCGTCCTCGAGATGGAGCCGCTGCGAGGTGCCCTGCTCGAGCACGAGCTGCACGCCCCAGGGCGCGGTCTCGATCCGGCCGGCATCGGCGACATAGAGCGTGCGCTCATCCGCTGTGCGGTCGTCGGCGATCATCACATCGTCGAGCGATCCGTCCGCGCCCACCCGACGGACGTAGAAGCTGATGCCCTCGGCGGGGAACTGGAACACCCCCTCGCGCAGCAGGCCCGCCGTCGGGTCGCGCGCAAGCTGGGCCTCGCGCAGCGCCAGCGCATCGCGCGCGGCCGGCACCAGCAGATGCATGAGCACGCCCGCCACCAGCGCCGCGACGATCCCGAAGAGGATGAAGGGGCGCATGAGGCGCGCCGCCGAACGGCCGGCCGCCTGCACCACGACGATCTCGCTGTCGCGGCTGAGCCGGTTGGTGAGGACGAGGACCGTCACGAACGCCGCGACCGGCACCACGAGGCGGATGAGGTTGGGCAGCGCGAGCGCCGACATCTCGAGGAAAAGCCCGAGCGGCTGGCCCTCGGCCACGAGCCGGTTGAACAGCAGCACCGCGCGGTTGACCCACATCACCCCGGTCAGCACGAGGGTGAAGAAGGCGAACATCGCGAGCAGCTGGGCAAGGATGTAGCGGTCGAATCGGGGCACGTCGCGACCCTGCGGCGGCGCGGCCCGCACACCGGACCGCGCGCCGAGCCTAGAGCAAAGATGACGCCGGGGAAACTGCCCTCTGGCCAAGGCGGGCACGCGGCGTGTAGGGTCCGCCAGCCCTTTTCACAAACCTCTCCGGTGCGCCATGACCCCGCTTGCCCCGCTCTCGTTCGACACCATCGACCTCGACGCCCTCGCCCAGGCGGCGGGCCGGGTCATCGTCTTTGCCGCCGAGGGCGGCAAGCTTGGCCGGGGCGCGCGCCGGATCGACCGGCTGATGAAGGGCGCACTCGCGCGCGCCGCCGCCGCCGCCCCGTTCCACAAGCTCAAGCCCGGCGAGGGGCTCGAGATCGCGTTCCCTGTGGGCCTT
>JAUREX010000091.1 GCA_030834485.1 Gemmobacter sp. | reverse complement strand
GAATGTAGTCGTCGGCGCCAATCTCGAGGCCCACCACCCGGTCCGTCGGATCGCCCTTGGCGGTTAGCATGATGACCGGAGCCTGGCCGGCATCGCCGGGAAGCGCACGGATGCGGCGGAAAATGTCGAGCCCGTCGCCATCGGGGCCTGCGGTCAAAAGATCGTCGCCCGCCCCGCCGGTCAGGACATTGCCGCCCGGACCGCCCGCCAGGATCACCCCGCCGCCACCCCCGACATAGGAAAGCCGGTTGTCCGCCGCCGGCCCAGCAACTGGCCCAGCAACTGGCCCCGCACCCGCCTCGGTGGCCAGGAGCCCCGTAGTGTCCGAGGTGGGGATCGGCTCGGGCACGGGGGCTGCGTCGTCATCTTCGGCCTCCGACGCCGTATCGGCTGCGTCATCCTCGATGAAAAGCGCACTCGCCACCCCGCCTGCCGCCAGGAGGCCCAGAAGACCCAGAAGCTCGAACATCGCCACCCCGCTTGCCACCTGCGGTGGACACGTCACCCCGTCTGGAACCCTGCCAGACGAATGGGGCGAAATCGGGGCAGGTGCGGGCGGGGGCTTCCCTCGGCCGCGCAACTCGCGTAAGGGGACGCCACCCGCGCGGTCGCCCGTGCGGTCCACTCCACCGGCCCTGCTGGACGACATCCCGGCTTGCGCCCCATCCGAAAGGAGCCCCGATGTCGATCTCGGCCGAAGACAAGACCCGCGTGATCGCGGAATATGCCACCAAACCCGGCGACACCGGCTCGCCCGAGGTGCAGGTCGCGGTGCTCTCGACGCGCATCGCCGCGCTGACCGAGCACTTCAAGACCCACAAGAAGGACAACCACTCGCGCCGCGGGCTGCTCAAGCTCGTGGCCCAGCGCCGCAAGCTGCTCGACTATGTCAAGAGCCGCGACGCCGCGCGCTATCAGGACCTGATCGCGCGCCTCGGCCTGCGCCGCTGAACGCAGCCGCACGCGGCCTGGACGGAAAGGCGCGCCCCCGTGGCGCGCCTTTGCATTTTCCGCCGCGCCCATCGCCGCTTTCCAAGGGCATTCATTTGCTGTATGGCGCGCCCATCTGAGATGGAGCCCCTGCCCCCGGGGCGCCTGATGATGCGAGGGGGCGGCGGCAATGGGGCCGCGAACATGGGAGACACGGGATGGGCCCGTGGGTGCTCCCCAGAGGATGATGGATGTTCAATATCACGAGAAAATCGATCCAGTGGGGCGAAGAGACGCTGACACTGGAAACGGGACGCGTTGCCCGTCAGGCGGACGGGTCGGTCATCGCCACGCTGGGCGAGACCTCGGTCATGGCCAATGTGACCTTCGCCAAATCGGCCAAGCCCGGGCAGGATTTCTTTCCGCTCACGGTGCACTATCAGGAACGCTATTACGCAGCCGGCAAGATCCCCGGCGGCTTCTTCAAGCGCGAGGCGCGTCCTTCGGAGAAGGAGACACTCGTCTCGCGGCTGATCGACCGGCCGATCCGGCCGCTGTTCGTCGACGGCTTTCGCAACGAGGTCCTCATCATCGTCACGGTGCTGAGCCACGATCTGGTCAATGAGCCCGACATCGTCGCGATGATCGCGGCCTCGGCCGCGCTCACGGTCTCGGGCGTGCCCTTCATGGGGCCGATCGGGGCGGCGCGCGTGGGCTTCACCAAGGGGGGCTATGTGCTCAACCCCTCGGTCGACGACATGCAGAACCTGCGCAACAATCCCGACCAGCGGCTCGACCTCGTGATCGCGGGGACGAAGGATGCGGTCATGATGGTCGAATCCGAAGCCTATGAGTTGTCGGAGGCCGAGATGCTCGGCGCCGTCAAGTTCGGGCATGAGGCGATGCAGCCGGTGATCGACCTCATCGTCGATTTCGCCGAGGATTCTGCGCGCGAGCCCTTCGACTTCGCGCCACCCGACTTCGCGGCGCTCTATGGCCGCGTCAAGGCGGCGGGCGAGGCGGCGATGCGCGCGGCCTTCGCGGTGCGCGACAAGCAGGCCCGCCACCACGCCATCGACGCCGCGCGCGCCACGGTCCGCGCCGCGCTGACGGCCGAGGAACTGGCCGACGAGAACCTGGGCGAGTGCTTCAAGAAGCTCGAGGCTTCGGTGCTGCGGGGCGACATCATCGGGGGCGGCGCGCGCATCGACGGGCGCGACACCCGCACCGTGCGCCCGATCGTGTGCGAGACGGGCGTCCTGCCGCGCACCCATGGCTCTGCCCTCTTTACCCGGGGCGAGACGCAATCGCTCTGCATCACCACGCTCGGGACGGGCGAGGATGAGCAGATCATCGACGCGCTCCATGGCAATTCGCGCCAGAACTTCCTGCTGCACTACAACTTCCCGCCCTATTCGGTGGGCGAGGTCGGCCGCTTCGGCCCCCCCGGCCGTCGCGAGATCGGGCATGGCAAGCTGGCGTGGCGGGCGCTGCAGGCGGTGCTGCCGCCGGCGACCGAGTTCCCCTACACGATCCGCATCGTCTCGGAGATCACCGAGTCGAACGGATCGTCGTCGATGGCGACCGTCTGCGGCGGCTCGCTTGCGATGATGGATGCGGGCGTGCCGCTCAAATCCCCCGTCGCGGGCGTCGCCATGGGTCTCATCCTCGAGGATGACGGCCGCTGGGCGGTGCTGACCGACATCCTCGGCGACGAGGACCATCTGGGCGACATGGATTTCAAGGTCGCGGGCACCGCGAACGGGATCACCTCGCTCCAGATGGACATCAAGGTGGCGGGCATCACGCCCGCGATCATGGAGCAGGCGCTGGCGCAGGCCAAGGACGGGCGGATGCACATCCTGGCCGAGATGGCCAAGGCGATCTCGGCCCCGGCGGGCTTCAGCGCCTACGCCCCGAAGATCGAGACGCTGACCATCCCCACCGACAAGATCCGCGAAGTGATCGGCTCGGGCGGCAAGGTCATCCGCGAGATCGTCGAGACCTCGGGCGCCAAGGTCGACATCAACGACGACGGGGTGATCAAGATCGCCTCGAGCTCGGCAGATGCGATCAAGCGCGCCTATGACATGATCTGGTCGATCGTCGCCGAACCCGAAATCGGGCGGATCTATACCGGCAAGGTCGTGAAGCTCGTCGATTTCGGCGCCTTCGTGAACTTCTTCGGCAAGCGCGACGGCCTCGTGCATGTCAGCCAGATCTCGGCCAAGCGCCTCAACCATCCCAATGAGGCGCTGAAGGAAGGCCAGGAGGTCAAGGTCAAGCTTCTGGGCTTTGACGAGCGCGGCAAGGTCCGCCTCGGCATGCGGATGGTCGACCAGGAGACCGGCGCCGAGATCGTCGAGAAGAAGGCCGACGCCGAACAGGCCTGAACCTCGCCGGAAACCGGCCTCGGCGCGGCCTAGAGCAGGTCGCGCCAGGCTTCGGGCAGGCGGATCACGCGCAGCCGGTCGCGCCCGGGCTTGTTCCAGGCATAGATCGGGCGCCAGAGGCTCTGCCGGCGGCGCGCCAGTTCAAAGACCGCCGCCCCCTCGGGGGCGGTGGCGGCCCCGGCAAGCAGCGCCTCGGCCGCACCCGCGCGCCGCGCGGCATGGGGGCCCCAGCCCTGCGCGGCCAGTTCGGGCGCCACCGGCCCCGCCCCGTCCACCAGCCCCAGATGCAGCAGATAGAGCGCCGGATCGATCCGGAAGTTGCGCCCCTTCATCCGATGGAGCCCCGCCCCCCAGCGCACGGGCCGCGTCGCGACCACGGGCTTGGTGTAGCGCGCATTGACGACGCCGAAGCGGCGCTGATGCAGGACCGGCGCGGCGGGGTCGAGCGCGCCCTCCCCCGGCCCCGGCGCGATGTCGATCCCGAGCGCCGAGACACCCGCCTGCCGCACGCCCATGAGATGCGCCGCGAGATCACCGCCCGCCGCCGGATCGAGGATCAGCATCTCGTCGATGTCGGTCGCGACGACGACGTCATAGGCGGCAAAAAGTGCGGCCGCCATGTCCGAGACGATCCCCGCCCGCCGCCGGTCGCCCGCCTCGCGCGAAAGTGCGCGGTGCGGCAGGCGCAGGATGTTGGCGCCCGTCCCCTCGGGCAGGGCCTGGTCGGCGCCGTCGAGGATCAGAAAGCAGTTCTCGGCCCCGAAGGCGCGCCCGTAATGGCCAAGCCAGAGGCGCGCGAAGTCGCCGGGATTGCGCGCCATGCTGAGCGCGCAGACCCGGCCCCGCGCGCTCAACCCCGGACCTCGTAATCATCGGCAAAGCGCGCCTCATTGGGCAGGAAGCGGTGCGCGTTGAGCGCGTGCCACATCAGCACGCCCGCATGCACGAGCCGGTGCTGCCCGATCTCGAGCCCGTCGCGCACACCCGCAAGCGCGGCCGGATCGGGATAATCCTCGGCGAAGAAGCGGCGGTATTCCTGCGTGAACCGGCGCGGAAATCCGCCATAGCTGCCCTTGAAGGGCTTCCGGCGCCCGACGAAGTGATAGATGCACACATCGAACATGGCCGCGAAATACATGGTCTGGTGGGAATATTCGTAATTCCACACGAGCGAGAGCTCGGCCCAGGCGTCGCGAAAGAGGATATTGAGGATCGTCTGGTCGTGAAAGAAGCGGTTCGCGCGCTGCAGCGCGCGCAGCCGCTCGGCGTGCTCGGCCGCGAACGCGACCGCCCGGCCCGCGACATCGGCCGCCACGAACCCCGCGACATCGATGAGCAGCATGCCCGAGTTGAAATAGCGGTGATGCCCCTCGACGAAGGGGGCGGTATCGGCGGGGCGGCGGTCGGGCTTGCGCAGCTGGATCATGTCGCGCACCGCGCCGAGCGCCCTGCCCCCGAGATCGAGGCCGAGCAGCCGGTCGAGGTCGCCGCGCTGATAGAACACATCGGCATCGAGATAGAGCAGCCGGTCGTAATCCGCCGCGAGCATCGCCGGCGCGAAGATGCGCAGATAGGCCACGAGCGAGATGCGCGCATCCGTCGCGAGCAGATCGGCAAGTGCCGCGAAATCGACCGTCAGGATGCGGATGCGCCCCCCCTCCCACAGCGGGTGGGGGTCGGGGGCGTGGTCGGTCAGGATGCAGATGTCAAAGCTCCGCGCGGGACATTTGCGCGCGATCTGGTCGGCGACGAAGAGCGCATAGGGGAAAAACCGCCGGTCGACGCAGAAGAAGACCGCGCGCCGGTGCCGCGCCGGGGCGCTCTGGGCGCGCAGCCCTACCCCCGGACCGGCGCGCGGCGTGGTGTCGGCGCGCGGGGGCGCTGGGTCGGTCATGCGGGGCCTCGGGCAGTTCGCTCGGGGCGACCTTACAGGGAGGCGAGGGTCGAAGCCAAGGCGCCAGTGTCGCCGATGACCAGTCGCGCGGTCTCGAGAAAGGCGGCCACGGTCGGCCCCTTGCTGCGCTCGCGCAGGCAGATGAGCGTCTCGGCCATCTCGGCCGCGCCCGCGTCGCGGATCGCGAGCGCGCAGAGCCGCGGATAGTCGTCGAACTCCGAGGCCGAGACGAAGCCCACGCCCGCCCCGCTCGCGACCAGTTCGCGCACCGCCTCGCGGCCCTGCGCCTCGATCGCGGGTTCAAGCGCGATCCCCTGCCGCTCGGCCGCGGCAAGGACGCGGGCGCGGGTGTTCGATCCTTCTTCGCGCATCACCAGCGACTGGCGCGCGAGCGTCGCGAAATCGACCTCGGCGCGGCCCGCAAGCGGGTGGTCGCGGCCGACGAAGGCCAGGATCGGCGTCTGCGACAGCGAGACCGTCTCGAACGCCGGCCCTGCCTCGGCATCGCCGATGATCCCGAGATCGGCCTCATAGGCATGGAGCGCCTCGTAGACCTCGCGCGTGTTGCCGGTCGCGATGGTGATGCGCACATCCGGGTGGCGCTGGCGAAAGAGCGGCAGGATGTGGCGCAGGTGATGTGCCGAATCGACGATGAGGCGCAGCACCCCCCGGCGCGGCCCGCTGCTGTGCGACAGGAGGTCGAAGGCGTCCTGCTCGGTCTCAAACATCCGCCGCGTGACCTCGAGCAGACGATCCCCGATTGGCGTCAGGACCACCCGCTTGCGGCTGCGGTCAAAGAGCAGCACGTCGAATTCGGTCTCGAGCTTGCGGACCTGATCCGAGATCGCGGGCTGGGTGAGGTTGAGCGCCTCGGCCGCCCGCGAGAAGCCGCCGCGGGTCGCGACGAAGTGGAAGGCACGAAGCTGGACGTAGCGCATTCGGTCACGACTCGGAAAGTGTAGACATAATGTAGAGACACCAGCCGCCGGGGTCAATCGCGGGTCGCGGACGGGCAGGACCGTGCCGTTTTGAGACGCGCGCCCCCCCGCGGTCTGGCCCAGATCGGGCACAACCGGCGCGGCATCCGCCCGGGCGTGCGAGGAGAGACGGGCATGCGGTATGGTTTTGTCGGGCTTGGCAATCTGGGCGGCCATCTGGCCGCGAGCCTCTGCCGCGCCGGCTTCGATGTGGTGGTGAACGACCGCGACATGTCGCTCGCGGCGCGGCATGTGGCGCTCGGGGCGGTCGCGCTCGAGTCGCCCGCCGCGGTCGCGGCGGCGGCGGACGCGGTCATGACCTGCCTGCCCTCGCCGGCGGTGTCGGAGGCGGTGCTGCGCCAGATGCTGCCCGCGATGCGCGCCGGCACCGAGTGGATCGAATGCAGCACGCTCGGGCGCGACGATGTGCTGCGCCTCGGCGCGCTCGCGGCCGAGCACGGGGTCGCGATGCTCGAATCACCCGTCACCGGCGGGGTGCATCTGGCCGAGAGCGGCGAGATCACGGTGCTCGCGGGCGGCCCGGCCGAGATGGTCGCGCGCCACCGCGCCGCACTCGAGGCGATGGGGGGCCGGATCTTTCACATCGGGCCGCTGGGCTCTGCGGCGGTGATCAAGGTCATCACCAACATGCTCGCCTTCATCCACCTCGTGGCGGATGGCGAGGCGCTGATGCTCGCGCGGCGCGGCGGCATCGACCTCGCGACCGCCTGGGCGGCGATCAAGGCCTCGTCGGGCAATTCCTTCGTGCACGAGACCGAGGGGCAGCTCATCCTCAACGGCAGCTACGACATCGCCTTCACGATGGACCTCGCGCTCAAGGATCTGGGCTTTGCGATGGGCTTCGGGCGCGAGTTCGAGGTGCCGCTCGACCTCGCGGGCGCGACCTATCAGACCTTCGTGCGCGGACGCGCGGCCTATGGCGGGGGGGCGCAATCGACCCAGATCGTCAAGCTGCTCGAGGATGCGCTCGGGACCGACCTGCGGGCCGAGGGCTTTCCCGCCCGCCTCGTCGCCGAATAGATCAGCCCGGCGGCGGCAGGCGGGCGTCGAGCTCGGCAAGCCAGGCGGCCGCGCTCGCGTCGCTCGGCATCCGCCAGTCGCCCCGGGGCGAGAGCGACCCGCCCGAGCTGATCTTGGGCCCGTTCGGCACGGCGCTGCGCTTGAACTGGCTCTGCTCGAAGAAGCGGCGGATGAAGACGACAAGCCAGCGGCGGATCTCGGCCAGATCATAGGCGACGCGGCGGTCGGCCTCGATCCCCGGCGGCCAGGCGCCCGCCTCGGCATCGCGCCAGGCGTGCCAGGCGAGGAAGGCGATCTTTGATGGCCTGAGGCCATAGCGCACCGTGTGAAAGAGCGTGAAATCCTGCAGCGCATAGGGGCCGACCGTATCCTCGGTGCGCTGGACGGGCCGCCCGTCGCCGGCGGGGACAAGCTCGGGGCTGATCTCGGTCGCGAGGATGTCGCGCAGGACCTGCGCGAGGTCGGGCGCCGTCGCGCTGCGCGCGGCGACCCAGCGGATCAGGTGCTGGATCAGCGTCTTGGGGACCGAGGCGTTGACGTTGTAGTGGCTCATGTGGTCGCCCACGCCATAGGTGCACCAGCCGAGCGCCAGCTCCGACAGATCGCCCGTCCCGAGCACGAGCGCCCCGTGCCGGTTGGCGAGGCGAAACAGCAGCGAGGTGCGCGCGCCCGCCTGCACGTTTTCAAAGGTGATGTCGTGCAGCGCCGCCCCCTCGGCCGCCGGGTGGCCGATGTCGCGCAGCATCTGCATGGCAGCGGGGCCCACGTCGATCTCGGCCGCCGTCACGCCGGTTGCGCGCATCAGCCGCCAGGCCGATGATTTCGTCTGCGCGCTGGTGGCGAAGGCAGGCAGGGTGAAGGCGAGGATGTCGGACGGCGCGCGCCCCAGCAGCCGCATCGCCTCGAGCGCGACAAGGAGCGCGTGCGAGCTGTCGAGCCCCCCCGAGACGCCGAGCACGACCTTGCCGAGCCTTGATGCCTCGAGCCGGCGCGCAAGCCCCTGCGCCTGGATCGCGAAGGCCTCGGCGCAGAGCGCATCGAGCCGCGCCGGATCGTCGGGGACGAAGGGAAAGCGCGAGAGCGGGCGCCTCAGCCCGATGTCGCCCGCCGGCGGATCGAGGCGCAGGCTGACGCGCCGAAAGGGCGCAAGGGCCGCATCGCGGCGGTTCTGCGCAAGGCTGCCCATCCGCATCGCCTCGGCCCCGAGCCGCTCGAGGTCGATGTCGGCAACGAGCAACTCGGGCGCGGTCGAAAAACGCGCCCCCTCGGCCAGCAGCGCGCCCGCCTCATAGATCATCGCCTGCCCGTCCCAGGCCAGATCGGTCGTCGATTCGCCATAGCCGGCCGCGGAATAGAGATAGGCCGCAGCACAGCGCGCCGATTGCACGCGACAGAGCGCGTGCCGATCCTCGGACTTGCCGATGGTGGCGTTCGAGGCCGAGAGGTTCGCGATCACCCGCGCGCCCGCAAGGGCCGCGCGCGACGAGGGCGGCACCGGCACCCAGAGATCCTCGCAGATCTCGACCCCGAGCACGAGGCCCGGGATATCCTCGACCTCGAGCAGGATGTCGGTGCCGAAGGGCACTTCGGCACCCGCCAGCGCGATCGTCGCGCCCTCGGGCACGAGGCTGCCCGGCGCGAAATGGCGCGCCTCGTAGAACTCGCGATAGTTCGGCAGATAGGTCTTCGGCACGACCGCCCGCACGCGGCCCCGGTGCAGCGCCACCGCGCAATTGAAGAGATGCCCCTGCCAGCGGAGCGGCGCGCCCACGAGGATCAGCGGCGCGAGATCGGCGCTGCGCGCCCCCAGCGCGCCAAGCGCGGCCGCGACGCCGTCGATCACCGCCTGCTGGTGGAGCAGATCGTCGATCGCATAGCCCGTGAGCCCCAGTTCGGGAAAGACCACCACCGCCGCCCCGGCCGCATCGGCGGCGACAAGCTGCGGCATCATCGCATCGAGATTGGCCGCCGGGTCGGCGGGGTGGACGCGATGGGTCGCGATCGCGACGCGGGCGAGGCCCTGCGCATAGATCGAGGCGAAGCGATCGGGAACCGCGGATGCGTGCGGGGCCATGTCTCCCCCTCCTCAAACGGGCCGCCCTGAATTGGCGACGGCGCACCATAGCCAGATCGCGGCGACGCAGAAAGATCCCTTGATCGTGCCTGAACCGCGCCCGCGTGGAAAGAATGCTTGATCGGTCGGCGCACAAAGGCTTCACTGGCCAGACCCGCGGGCCCCGGCCCGCAGAGAATGCCCAATTCGGAGGATATGATGTTCACAAGAACTTTCTCGGCCGCGATCCTCGCGGCAAGCATGGTC
>JAUREX010000090.1 GCA_030834485.1 Gemmobacter sp. | reverse complement strand
GGGCGTGATGGTATCGAAGACATCGTCCTGGGTGACAAAGGCCATCTCGAAGTCGAGCTGATAGAACTCTCCGGGTGAACGGTCGGCGCGGCTGTCTTCGTCGCGGAAGCAGGGCGCGATCTGGAAATAGCGGTCGAACCCCGACACCATCAGAAGCTGCTTGAACTGCTGGGGCGCCTGCGGCAGCGCGTAGAACTTGCCCGGGTGGAGCCGCGACGGCACGAGGAAGTCGCGCGCGCCCTCGGGGCTCGAGGCGGTGATGATCGGGGTCTGGAACTCGGTAAAGCCCGAGGCCCACATCCGGTTGCGGATCGAGCGCACGACATTGGCGCGCAGCATCATGTTGGCGTGCAGCCCCTCGCGCCGCAGGTCGAGAAAGCGGTAGGTGAGGCGCGTTTCTTCCGGGTAGTCGGGCTCGCCGAAAACCGGGAGCGGCAGGTCATCGGCCGGCCCCAGCACCTCGAGGTCGGTGACATAGACCTCGATCTCGCCCGTGGGCAGCTTGGGGTTCACGAGGCTTGCCTCGCGCGCCAGCACCCGGCCGTCGATGCGCACGCAGGTCTCGGCGCGCAGACGCTCCATCGCGGCGAGCGCAGGGCTGTCGGGGTCGGCGAGCACCTGCGTGATGCCGTAATGGTCGCGCAGGTCGACAAAGACGACGCCGCCATGGTCGCGCACCCGGTGCACCCAGCCCGACAGGCGCACCGTGGCGCCGACGTCGGATTTGCGCAGATCGGCGCAGGTGTGGCTGCGATAGGCGTGCATGGCGACTTCTCCGGGAATAGAACGCGCCGAGAAACCCCGCCCAGCGCCCCAAGTCAAGGCCCGGCCGCACCCTTGCGCACCCCGCGCCCTTCTCTATAACGCGCCCAGCCCGCGCCGGATCGGGCAGCCATGGGGGGCCGCATGCCGAGACGGACCGACATTCGCTCGATCATGATCATCGGTGCGGGGCCCATCGTCATCGGCCAGGCCTGCGAGTTCGACTATTCCGGCGCGCAGGCGTGCAAGGCGCTGCGCGAGGAGGGTTACCGCGTCATCCTCGTCAACTCGAACCCCGCGACGATCATGACCGACCCCGCGCTTGCGGATGCGACCTATATCGAGCCGATCACCCCCGATGTCGTCGCGCGCATCATCGAGCGCGAGCGCCCCGATGCGCTGCTGCCGACGATGGGCGGGCAGACGGGCCTCAACACGGCGCTCGCGCTTGCCGACATGGGGGTGCTCGCGCGTTTCGGGGTCGAGCTCATCGGCGCGAACCGCGAGGCGATCGAGAAGGCCGAGGACCGCAAGCTCTTTCGCGAGGCGATGGCGCGCATCGGGCTCGAGAACCCGCGCGCGACCATCGTGACCGCGCCGCGCCGCGCCGACGGGCGCTTTGACATCGCGGCAGGGGTCGCCGAATGCATGGCCGCGCTCGAGGATGTCGGGCTGCCCGCGATCATCCGCCCCGCCTTCACGCTTGGAGGCACGGGGGGCGGCATCGCCTATAACCGCGACGATTTCGAGGCGATCTGCCGCTCGGGCCTCGATGCCTCGCCCGCCGGGCAGATCCTGATCGACGAATCCCTGCTCGGCTGGAAGGAATACGAGATGGAGGTCGTGCGCGATCGCGCCGACAACGCCATCATCGTCTGCTCGATCGAGAACGTCGATCCGATGGGGGTGCATACGGGCGATTCGATCACCGTCGCGCCGGCGCTGACGCTGACCGACCGCGAATATCAGCGCATGCGCACGGGCTCGATCGCGGTCCTGCGCGAGATCGGGGTCGAGACGGGCGGCTCGAACGTGCAATGGGCGATCAACCCCGCCGACGGGCGCATGGTCGTGATCGAGATGAACCCGCGCGTGTCGCGCTCATCGGCGCTCGCCTCGAAGGCGACGGGTTTTCCCATCGCCAAGATCGCGGCCAAGCTTGCTGTCGGCTATACGCTCGACGAGCTCGACAACGACATCACGCGCGTGACCCCCGCGAGCTTCGAGCCGACGATCGACTATGTCGTGACGAAGATCCCGCGCTTTGCCTTCGAGAAGTTCCCGGGCGCCAAGCCCGAGCTGACCACCGCGATGAAATCGGTGGGCGAGGCGATGGCGATCGGGCGCACGATCCATGAATCGCTGCAAAAGGCGCTCGCGAGCCTCGAGACGGGGCTTACGGGGTTCGACGAGATCGCGATCCCGGGCGCACCCGACCGGGCGGCGATCCTTGCGGCGCTCTCGCTCCAGACGCCCGACCGGCTGCGGCTGATCGCGCAGGCGATGCGCGAGGGCCTCTCGGATGACGAGATCGGGGCGGCGACGCGCTTCGATCCGTGGTTTCTGGCCCGCATCCGCGAGATCATCTGGGCCGAGGCGCGCATCCGCCGCGAGGGGCTGCCGGTCACGGCCGAGGGGTTGCGCGCGCTCAAGATGCTCGGCTTCACCGATGCTCGCCTTGCCCGCCTCACGGGGCGCGACGAGGGGCAGGTGCGGCGAGCGCGGCGCAATCTCGGCGTCAGCGCCGTCTTCAAGCGCATCGACACCTGCGCGGCCGAGTTCGAGGCCCAGACCCCCTACATGTATTCGACCTATGAGGCGCCGGTGATGGGCGAGGTCGAATGCGAATCGCGCCCGAGCGGGGCGCGCAAGGTCGTGATCCTCGGCGGCGGTCCGAACCGGATCGGGCAGGGGATCGAGTTCGACTATTGCTGCTGCCATGCCTGTTTCGCCCTGACCGAGGCCGGGTTCGAGACGATCATGATCAACTGCAACCCCGAGACGGTCTCGACCGACTACGACACCTCGGACCGGCTCTATTTCGAGCCGCTGACGCTCGAGCATGTGCTCGAGATCCTGCGGGTCGAGCAGGAGGCCGGCACGCTGCATGGCGTGATCGTGCAGTTCGGCGGGCAGACGCCGCTAAAGCTTGCCAAGGCGCTCGAGGCCGAGGGGATCCCGATCCTCGGCACCACGCCCGACGCGATCGATCTGGCCGAGGACCGCGAGCGGTTCCAGAAGCTCCTGCATGATCTCGGCCTCATCCAGCCGGTCAACGGCATCGCAGCGAGCCGCGACGCGGCCTTCGCGATTGCCGGGCGGATCGGCTATCCGCTGGTGATCCGCCCCTCCTATGTCCTCGGCGGGCGGGCGATGGAGATCGTGCGCGACGATGCCCAGCTCGAACGCTACATCCGCGAGGCGGTGCAGGTCTCGGGCGCGAATCCGGTGCTGCTCGACCGCTATCTGTCGGGCGCGATCGAGGTCGATGTCGATGCGCTCTGCGACGGCGAGGCGGTGCATGTCGCCGGCATCATGGAGCATATCGAAGAGGCCGGGGTGCATTCGGGCGACAGCGCCTGCTGCCTGCCGCCCCATTCGCTGACGCCCGAGACGGTGGCCGAGATCACCCGCCAGACCGCGCTGATGGCGCGCGCGCTGGGTGTCGTGGGCCTCATGAACGTGCAGTTCGCGATCAAGGACGGCGTGATCCATGTGCTCGAGGTCAATCCGCGCGCCTCGCGCACGGTGCCCTTCGTCGCCAAGGCGACCGACAGCGCCATCGCCTCGATCGCGGCGCGGCTGATGGCGGGAGAGCGGCTTTCGGCCTTTGCGCAGCGGCCGGCCTATCCGGCCGGGGTGGGGCCGGATGATCCGCTGCCGCTCGCGGATCCGCTGACGCTCGCCGATCCGGCGACGCCGTGGTTCTCGGTCAAGGAGGCGGTGCTGCCCTTCGGGCGCTTCCCCGGGGTCGATCCGCTGCTCGGGCCCGAGATGCGCTCGACCGGCGAGGTGATGGGCTGGGACCGCAGCTTTGGGCTTGCCTTCCTCAAGGCGCAGATGGGGGCGGGCACACATCTGCCCGAGGGCGGGCGCGTCTTCCTCTCGATCCGCGACGAGGACAAGACCGACGCCATGGCCGAGGCCGCCAAGGGGCTGATTTCGCTTGGCTTCGAGATCGTGGCAACGCGTGGCACGGCCGGCTGGCTCGCCGCCTGCGGCCTGGCCGCGACCCCCGTCGCCAAGGTCTATGAGGGGCGCCCCAACATCGTCGACCGGCTGAAGAACGGCGAGATCGCGCTCGTGCTCAACACCACCGGCGGCTCGCAGGCGGTCTCGGACAGCCGCGACATCCGCCGCGTCGCGGTCTCTGACCGCATCCCCTATTTCACCACCGCCGCTGGCGCCATCGCCGCCGTCGCGGCAATGCGGGCGCGCGCCGAGGGCTTCGGGGTGCGCACGCTGCAGGGCTGAGGGGGCCGGGCCGCCCTCAGCCCTCGATGACCGGATAGAAGGCGTCGCCCCATGCCTCATGGGGGTTGTCGAGCATGATGTCGACGAAGACGGGGACGAGAAAGCCGAGGATCGCCGCCCCGTCGCGCATCTGGTCGCGGTTGACCTTGCCGTTCCATGTCGCGCCGCCGTGGACGATCTGGTTGCGCAGCACATAGAGCCGGTCGAAGAGCGTGCCGAGGATCTGCGCGGTGCGCCGGTTTGCCAGCGCTTCGGCAAGCCGCTTCTGATCGCGCTCGAAGGCGGCCTGCCACCCCGCGCCGGTCGCCTCGCCGTTCTGGTGATCCCAGAAGGGGCGGAAGACGAAGGGATTTTCGAGAAAGACCCGGACGGGGCCGGAAAAGCGCGCCCAGATCGCGTCATAGATCCGCCCCGCGGCGTCGAGACGCACGACGAGGTCGAAGAAGGCGTCGATGCGGGCGCGCTCGTGCTTGCTCGCATCGCGCCGGCCCTGGGCATCGAGCCGGCGGGCATCGGCATAGGCCGCGTTGAAGGCGATCCAGAGAAAGAGGAAGCGCGCGTCGTGATCGGCGCGCTCGGCCTCGGCGCGGCCGATCCAGCTGATCGCGCGGTGGACGCGCAGGGCCATCGGCTGCGGATAGCCCGCGCGCAGCGCGCGCTGGCGGGCCTTGAGGGCGGCGTGGGTCGGAACGGACATGGGCGAATGCGGGCGGGCTGAAACCGGCGGAAGGATATCACGGCGCGCGGTGGGCTGCCTATCCCCCGCGCCGATGTTGCAGGCGGGGGGCCAGCCCCCCGCGCCCATGTTGCAGGCGGGGGGCCAGCCCCCCGCGCCCCCCGGGGTATTTGGGCCAAGCTGAGGGAGGGGATGGAGGGGGGACGGGCGGGGCGTTCAGGCGCCGCGCGGGGGAAGGGCGCGGGCGCCGATGTCGCGGCGCCAGAACCCTTCGGGCCAATCGATCCGCCCGAGCGCGGCATAGGCGGCGTCGCGGGCGGCCGCGAGCGTCTCGGCGCGGGCGGTGACGGCGAGGACGCGGCCGCCGGCGGCAAGGATGCGCCCTCCCTCGGCGCGGGTGGCGGCGTGGAAGACCATGAGGCGCGAGGAAGGGACGATGCGGTCGAGCCCCGCGATGGGGCTGCCCTGGCCATTGGGTCCGGGGGGGCCGGGGTAGCCGCGCGTTGCCATGACGATGCAGAGCGCGTGATCGTCGGCCCAGATCGGGGCGATCTCGGCGAGGCGGCCCTCGGCGCAGGCCTGCAGGAGGTCGAGCGCCTGGGCGCCGAGCCGCATCATCAGGACCTGCGCCTCGGGGTCGCCGAAGCGGGTGTTGTATTCGACGAGGCGGGCGTGGCCATCCGCGATCATCAGCCCCGCATAGAGGATGCCGCGGAAGGGGGTGCCGCGGCGGGCCATCTCGGCGAGCGTGGGGCGGATGATGCGGGCCATGACCTCGGCCGCGATCGCTGGCGTCACGACCGGGGCGGGGGAATAGGCGCCCATGCCGCCGGTGTTGGGGCCCCTGTCGCCGTCGAAGGCGCGCTTGTGGTCCTGGGCGGTGCCGATCTCGAGCACATCGGTGCCGTCGCAGAGGACGAAGAAGGAGGCTTCCTCGCCCGCCATGAATTCCTCGATCACGACCGCGGCGGTGCCGCCCGCGAAGAGGGCGTCGACGGCGGCCTCGGCCTCGGGCAGGGTCTGGGCGACGGTGACGCCCTTGCCGGCGGTGAGCCCGTCTGCCTTGACGACGACCGGGGCGCCCGTCTGGCGCAGATAGTCGCGTGCGGCTGCGGCATCATCGAAGCGCGCCCAGGCGGCGGTCGGGGCGCCGCAGGCGTCGCAGATCTCCTTGGTGAAGCTCTTCGAGGTCTCGAGCCGGGCGGCGGCGGCAGAGGGGCCGACATGGGGGATGGCGGCCTGCGCGAGGGCATCGGCGACGCCGGCGGCGAGCGGGGCCTCGGGGCCGATCACCACGAGATCGACCGACTGGGCGCGGGCGAAGGCCGCGACCGCCGCGCCGTCGCAGATGTCGAGGAGGTCGGGGGCGATGCACTCGGCGATCCCGGCGATGCCGGCGTTGCCGGGCGCGACCGTCAGCCGGTCGCATTTGGGATTGGCGCGGATCGCCCAGGCGAGGGCATGTTCGCGCCCCCCGCCCCCCAGCAGCAGCACATGCATCGGCCCGGCCCTCCCTCTTGCGCGCGCCCCTTCTAGGCGGCAGGCTGGATTGGCACAACCGGGGCCTGCCTGCCATGTCCGACCTCTTCGAGACGCCTGCCGACAATGCGCCGCCGCTCGGCGTCTCGGAGGTTGCGGGCGCGGTCAAGCGCACGCTCGAGGGGGCGTTCGGGCGGCTTCGGGTGCGCGGCGAGGTCGGGCGGGTGTCGCGGCCGGCGTCGGGGCATCTCTATTTCGCGCTGAAGGATGATCGGGCGGTCCTCGATGCGGTGGTGTGGAAGGGGCAGGTCGGGCGGCTCGGCCTCATCCCCGAGGAGGGGGTCGAGGTGGTCGCGACCGGGCGGCTCACGACCTTTCCGGCCGGGTCGCGGTATCAGCTGATCGTCGACGAGATCGCGCCCGCGGGGCTTGGCGCGCTGATGGCGATGCTCGAGCGCAGGCGGGCGGCGCTCGAGGCCGAGGGGCTCTTCGATGCGGCGAGGAAGCGCCCGCTTCCCTATCTGCCGCGGGTGATCGGGGTCGTGACCTCGCCTTCGGGGGCGGTGATCCGCGACATCCTGCACCGGCTGCGCGAGCGCTGCCCGGTGCATGTGCTGATCTGGCCCGTGGCGGTGCAGGGCGAGCGCTGTGGCGCGGAGGTCGCGGCCGCGATCCGGGGCTTCAACGCGATCGCGCCGGGGGGGCCGGTGCCGCGGCCGGACCTTCTGATCGTGGCGCGGGGGGGCGGGAGTTTCGAGGACCTCTGGGGCTTCAACGACGAGGCGGTGGTGCGCGCGGCGGCGGCGAGCGCGATCCCCCTCATCTCTGCCGTCGGGCATGAGACGGATGTGACGCTGATCGACCATGCGGCCGATCTGCGCGCGCCGACGCCCACGGCGGCGGCCGAGATCGCGGTGCCGGTCCGGCTCGAACTGGCGGCGCGGCTCGAGGGGCTCGGGGCACGGCAGGCGCAGGCGCTGGCGCAGGGCATCGGGGCGCGGCGGCAGCGCGCGGCGGATCTGGCGCGCGCGCTGCCGCGGCCCGAGACGCTGCTTGCGGTTGCCGCACAGCGCCGCGACGGGGCGGCCGAGCGGCTGCGGGCAGCACTTGGGGCGACGGCGGCGGCGGGGCGGGCGCGGCTGGCGGCGCGGGCGGCGCCGCTCCGGCTGCGGCTCCTGCGCGATTTGGCGGGGGCGGCGTCCGAGCGGCGGACGGCGACCTGGGCGCGGGGCGAGCGTGCACTTGGCGCGCTGATTGCTGCGCGGGCCGAGCGGCTGGCGGGGCTTGGCGCGCGGCTCGGGCCGGCGCGGGCGCGGGCGCTTGGCGATGCGGCGCGCGAGGTGGCGCGGGGGCGCGCGACCCTTGCCGATGCGGGGGTGCGGCTCGAGGTGGCGGCGCGGGCGGGGATCGCGGCGCGGGCCGAGCGTCTGGGCGCACTCGACCGGCTGCGCCAGACGCTCGGGCCGTCCGAGACGCTTGGGCGCGGCTTTGCCATCGTGCGGGCGGGGGGGCGGGTCATCACCTCCTGCGCGGCGGCCGAGGGCGAGGCGCGCTTCGAGGTCGAGTTCCGCGACGGGCGGCTGACGCTCGGGCGCTGAGACCCCTCAGACGCCCACCTCGGGGCCGGGGCAGAACATCGGCCCCTCGACCGGGGTCGCGAGGATCGGGGGTTGGAGCCCGGGGCCGGACGCCTCGGCCCCGGCGTCGCCCACGAAGGTCGCAAGCAGCCCAGACCCGGCGCGGGCAAAGCGCCAGCAATGCTGCGCGGGGTCGTCCTCATAGGCAAAGCAGATGAGGCCGGGGCGGAGCTCGGCCCAGCTGCCCTTGCGGCAGGTGCCGCCCTCGAAGGCCCAGACGACGCGGCGGCCGGGGAAATATTCCTCGACCCCATAGGTCTCGCCCTCGAGCGCGAAGGAAAGGATGCGCCCCGTCACCAGCGCCTCGAACGCCGCGCCGTCGAGCGCGCCCTCGGCCGCGCGCCCCGGTGCGGGGGCGACGAGGGCGCAGAGCGCGGCAAGGGCGATGAGGGTCTGGCGCATGGGTCAAGTCTGCCACAGCCGCGCAGCGCCTGCCAGAGCGCGCGCTCGGGTTTCCTTGGGCGGCAAGACGCGCTAGCACGGGGCGATCGGAGGAGGTGCGCGCATGTCGTTCTTCGGCAAGCTCAAGGAGCGTCTGTTCAAATCCTCGGCCAAGCTCGGCGCGGGGATCGATGCGCTTGTGGCCGGGCCCGAGGCGGCCGACGCGCCCCCTGCCCCGCCGGCCGCGCAGGCGGAACCGGCCGAGGGCGGGCGCGGGCTTTTCGCGCGGCTGACGGGCCGGGGTGCGGCCGAGCCGCGCCGGCTTCTGGACGATGCGATGCTCGAGGAACTCGAAGAGGTGCTGATCGGGGCCGACATCGGGGTCGAGACCTCAGCCCGGATCGCGGCCAACATCGCGGCGGCGCGTTTCGGCACGCGGGTCGGCGCGGCCGAGATCCGCGGCGCGCTCGCGGCCGAGATCGCGCGCATCCTTGCCCCGGTCGCGCGCCCGCTGCCGATCCTGCCGCGCAAGCCGCAGGTGGTGCTGGTCGTGGGCGTCAACGGCTCGGGCAAGACGACGACGATCGGCAAGCTCGCCTCGCAATTGCGCACGGCCGGCAAGTCGGTCGTGATCGCGGCCGGCGACACCTTTCGCGCCGCCGCAGTCGATCAGCTGAAGATCTGGGGCGAGCGCGCGGGCGTCCCCGTCCTGACCGCCCCCGAGGGGTCGGACCCCGCGAGCCTCGCCTTCGACGCGCTGGCGCGCGCGCAGGCCGAAGGCGCCGACATCCTGCTGGTCGATACCGCCGGGCGGCTCCAGAACCGGGCCGACCTGATGGAGGAACTCGCCAAGATCGTGCGCGTCCTGCGCAAGCGCGACACCGAGGCGCCGCATGCGACGCTGCTCGTGCTCGATGCCTCGACGGGGCAGAACGCGCTCCAGCAGGTCGAGATCTTTCGCCGGATCGCCGATGTCTCGGGGCTGGTCATGACCAAGCTCGACGGGACCGCCAAGGGGGGCGTGCTGGTGGCGCTGGCCGACCGCCACGGCCTCCCGATCCATGCGATCGGCGTGGGCGAGCAGATCGACGATCTGCAGCCCTTCGAGCCCGAGGATTTCGCGCGCGCCCTCGTCGGCGCGGCGGACTGAGCGGGGCCCGTGCGGGGCCTTGCCCCCGTTGCCCCCCGCCCCCATCTGCACTAAGCCCCAGCCCAGCCCCGCCGAAAGGATCCAAAACCGTCCCACCTTCGGGGCAACCGGCCTTGATGCAGGTTTCCGCAAGCGCCGTCGGCATCGTCGCAAAATGCGCGTCTCTAAAACCCTCCACTGGAAGGCGCCA
>JAUREX010000008.1 GCA_030834485.1 Gemmobacter sp. | reverse complement strand
AAGAGCGCGTCCGCGAGGAAGACCGTCGCCGCCGCCGCGAAGAAATCGAGGCGCGCGAGCGCGCCGAGGCTGTCGCCGTCGCCGAGGCCGCTCTGGTCAAGGCCGAGGAAGAGGCACGCGTCCGCCGCGAGGCCGAGGCCCGCGCCGCGCCGCAGGCCCCTGCCGCCCCGGCCGGCCGCCGCGCCGACACCGCCCCCGCGCGCGGCCCTGCCGCAGCACCCGCGGCCGCGCCCCCCGCCGCCAAGCCGGGCCTGCCCGGCGCGCGCAAGACCGACCGCGACCGCGACGAGCGCAGCGCCGCCGAGCGCGAGCGCGCCGGACGCGCCCGCGGCGACGAGGGCCGCCGCACCGGCAAACTCACGCTCAACGAGGCGCTCGCGGGCGAAGGCGGGCGCCAGCGCAGCCTTGCCGCGATGAAGCGCAAGCAGGAAAAGGCCCGCGCCAAGGCGCTCGGGCTTGGCCAGAAGTCCGAGAAGCAGTCGCGCGACGTGCAACTGCCCGAGACGATCATCGTGCAGGAGCTCGCCAACCGCATGGCCGAGCGCGCGGCCGATGTGGTCAAGGCGCTCATGAAAATGGGCGTGATGGCGACGATGAACCAGACGATCGACGCCGACACGGCCGAGATCATCATCGAGGAATTCGGCCATCGCTCGGTGCGCGTGTCGGATGCCGACGTCGAGCAGGTGATCGACAGCGTCGCCGACCGGCCCGAGGATCTCGCGCCGCGTCCGCCCATCGTCACGATCATGGGCCATGTCGACCACGGCAAGACCTCGCTTCTCGATGCGATCCGCAAGACCAATGTGGTGTCGGGCGAGGCGGGCGGGATCACGCAGCACATCGGCGCCTATCAGGTGCGCGCGGCCAATGGCGCGCTCATCACCTTCCTCGACACGCCGGGCCACGCGGCCTTCACCTCGATGCGCGCCCGCGGCGCGCAGGTGACCGACATCGTCGTGCTGGTGGTCGCGGCCGATGACGCGGTGATGCCTCAGACGGTCGAGGCGATCAACCACGCCAAGGCCGCGAAGGTGCCGATGATCGTCGCGATCAACAAATGCGACAAGCCCTCGGCCAACCCGCAGAAGGTGCGCACCGATCTGCTCCAGCACGAGGTCGTCGTCGAGGCGATGTCGGGCGATGTGCTCGATGTCGAGGTGTCGGCGCTGACGGGCAAGGGGCTCGATGAACTCCTCGAGAACATCGCGCTTCAGGCCGAGATCCTCGATCTGCGCGCCAACCCCCATCGCGCCGCCCAAGGTGCGGTGATCGAGGCCAAGCTCGATGTCGGGCGGGGGCCCGTTGCCACCGTGCTCGTCCAGCATGGCACGCTGCGCAAGGGCGACATCTTCGTCGTCGGCGAGCAATGGGGCAAGGTGCGCGCGCTTCTCAACGACAAGGGAGAGCGCGTGGACGAGGCGGGGCCGTCGGTGCCGGTCGAGGTGCTCGGGCTCTCGGGCACGCCCGAGGCGGGCGACACCCTCAACGTCGTCGAGACCGAGATGCAGGCGCGCGAGATCGCGACCTATCGCGAGCAGCTTGCCCGCGACAAGCGCGCGGCGGCGGGGGCTGCGGCGACGCTCGAGCAACTCATGGCCAAGGCGCGCGCCGACAGGTCGGTGGCGGAGCTTCCCGTCATCGTCAAGGCCGACGTGCAGGGCTCGGCCGAGGCGATCGTGCAGGCGGTCGAGAAGATCGGCAACGCCGAGGTGCGGGTGCGCGTCCTGCACTCGGGCGTCGGCGCCATCACCGACAGCGACGTGGGCCTCGCAGAAGCCTCGAAGGCGCCGATCATCGGCTTCAACGTCCGCGCCAATGCCTCGGCCCGCACGTCCGCGCAGCAAAAGGGCGTCGAGATCCGCTATTACTCGATCATCTACGACCTCGTGGATGACATCAAGGCGGCGGCGTCGGGGCTGCTCAAGGCCGAGGTGCGCGAGAACTTCATCGGCTATGCCCGCATCCTCGAGGTCTTCAAGGTCTCGGGCGTGGGCAAGGTCGCGGGCTGCCTCGTCACCGAAGGCGTGGCGCGCCGGTCGGCGGGCGTGCGGCTTTTGCGCGACAACGTCGTGATCCACGAAGGGACGCTCAAGACCCTCAAGCGGTTCAAGGACGAGGTGAAGGAAGTCATCTCGGGCCAGGAATGCGGCATGGCGTTCGAGAATTACGACGACGTCCGCCAGGGCGACGTCATCGAGATCTTCGAGCGCGAGACGGTCGAGCGCTCGCTCGCCTGAGGGGGCGCGGCCGGATGGCGACCGGGGCTCGGCCTGTCGTTCTGATGATCCTAGACGGCTGGGGCATCGGCGACGGCGGCCCCGGCGATGCCCCCGCACAGGCCGCGACACCGGCCTATGACGCGATCCGCGCCGCGGGGCCGGTCGCGCGCCTTGTCACCCACGGCCCCGATGTCGGGCTGCCGCCGGGGCAGATGGGCAATTCCGAGGTCGGGCACATGAACATCGGCGCCGGCCGCGTCGTGGCGATGGACCTCGGCCAGATCGACCTAGCGATCGCCGACGGAAGCTTTGCCGCGAACCAGGCACTCGGGCGCTTCATCGCCGCGATGCGGTCGAGCGGGGGGACGGCGCATCTGATCGGCATCGCCTCGCAAGGGGGCGTGCACGGGCATCTGGCACATATCCTTGCCGCCGCGCGTGCGATCGCGGGGGCGGGGGTGCCGGTCGCGGTCCATGCGCTGACCGACGGGCGCGATGTCGCCCCCGGCTCGGCCGGGCCCGATCTGGCCGCGCTTGCCGCCGGCCTGCCCGCCGGGGCGCGGATCGCGACCGTGTCGGGCCGTTACTACGCCATGGACCGCGACAAGCGGTGGGAGCGTGTCGCACTTGCGACCGGTGCAATCCTGCACGCGCAGGGCGAAACCGCCGCCGATGCGGGCGCGGCCGTGCGCGCCGCCGCCGCGCGGGGCGAGAGCGACGAGTTCATCCGCCCGACAGTGCTCGCGGGATATGCGGGCGCGCGCGATGGCGACGGGCTCTTTTGCCTCAACTTCCGCGCCGACCGCGCGCGCGAGATCCTCGCGGCCCTCGCCGATCCGGGTTTTGCCGATTTCGACCCCGGCGCGCGGCCCCGCTGGGGGGCCTGCCTCGGCATGGCGGATTATTCCGCCGCGCATGACCGCTACATGGCGGCGATGTTTCCCAAGCGCGCGATCGTCAACACGCTGGGCGCCTGGGTCGCGCGCCACGGGCTGCGCCAGCTGCGGCTGGCCGAGACCGAGAAATACCCCCATGTCACCTTCTTCCTGAACGGCGGCAAGGAAACGCCCGAAGAGGGCGAAGACCGCTACATGGCGCCCTCGCCCAAGGTCGCGACCTATGACCTCGCGCCCGAGATGTCGGCCGCGGCGGTCAGCGCGCATCTGGTCGAGGCGATCGGGGCGATCGGGGCGGGCGCGCATGATCTGATCGTGGTGAACTATGCCAACCCCGACATGGTGGGCCACACCGGCAGCCTGCCCGCCGCCATCGCCGCCTGCGAGGCGGTCGACCGCGGCCTTGGTGCGGCGGTCGCGGCGCTGCGCGAGGCCGGGGGCGCGATACTCGTGATCGCCGATCACGGCAATTGCGAGATGATGATCGACCCCGAAACCGGCGCGCCGCACACGGCCCATACGCTCAACCCCGTCGCGGCGGTGCTGGTCGGCGGCCCGGCGGGCGCGCGGCTGCGCGACGGGCGGCTTGCGGATGTGGCGCCGACGGTCCTTGACCTCATGGGGTTGGCGCCGCCGCCCGAGATGACGGGGCGCAGCCTGATCGGGCGCGCAGGCACGCCGACGTGAACGTCTTGGGATGCGACACGGGCTGGTGCATCGCGTCCGAGTCGGGTTTATACTGCCCCCATTGCGGCGGGCTAGCGGGAGAGCTGGGATGAATCGTTATGTGCTTGCCGCGCTCGGCGGTGCGGTTGCCGGGGCGCTGGTCGCGACGCAGATCGCGGGCCCGCTGGTGGCGCAGGAATCCACGAAATCGGCCGAGGTCTATCGCCAGCTCGATCTCTTCGGCGACATCTTCGAGCGTGTGCGCGCCCAATATGTCGAGCAGACCGAGCCGGCCGAGCTGATCGAGGCCGCGATCAACGGGATGCTCACCTCGCTCGATCCGCATTCGGGCTATCTGCCGCCCAAGGAATTCGACGACATGCAGGTCCAGACCCGCGGCCAGTTCGGCGGGCTCGGGATCGAGGTCACGCAGGAAAACGGCTGGGTCAAGGTCGTGGCGCCGATGGACGACACGCCGGCCGACCGGGCGGGGGTGCAGGCGGGCGATTTCATCACCCATGTCGACGGCGAATCGACCCTAGGCCTCACGCTCGATCAGGCGGTCGAGAAGATGCGTGGCCCGGTCGGCTCGGAGATCGTCATCACCGTCGTGCGCGAAGGCGTCGAGGAACCCTTCGACATCTCGATCATCCGCGACACGATCAAGCTCACCGCCGTGCGCGCGCGGCTCGAGGGGTCGACCGTGGTCCTGCGGATCACGACCTTCAACGACCAGACCTATGCCAACCTGCGCGACGGCCTCGGCCGCACGGTCGAGGAGGCGGGCGGCCTGGGCAAGATCAACGGCGTCGTCGTCGACCTGCGCAACAACCCGGGCGGGCTGCTGAGTCAGGCGATCGAGGTCGCCGATGCCTTTCTCGAGCGCGGCGAGATCGTCTCGACCCGCGGCCGCAGCCCCGAGGACGGCGAGCGCTTCAACGCCCGCCCCGGCGATCTGACCGAGGGCAAGCCGGTGGTCGTGCTCATCAACGGCGGTTCGGCCTCAGCCTCCGAGATCGTCGCGGGCGCGCTCAAGGATCATCGCCGCGCGGTCGTTATCGGCACCCAGAGCTTCGGCAAGGGCTCGGTCCAGTCCGTCATCCCGCTGCGCAACGAGGGCGCGATGCGGCTGACGACCTCGCGCTACTACACGCCCTCGGGCCGCTCGATCCAGGCGCTGGGTGTTTCGCCCGACATCATCGTGGACCAGCCGCCGCGCGCCGAGACGACCGAGGCCGAGGGCGAGGAGCGGCCGAACCGGTCTGAGGCCGATCTGCGCGGCCGGCTCGAGAACGACGCGATCTCGGAAGATGAGCGGCGCCAGCTCGAGGAGGAAAAGGCCCTCGCCGAGGCGTCGGCGCGGCTGCGCAAGGACGACTATCAGCTCGCCTACGCGATCGACCTCCTGCGCGGCCTCTCGGCGATCGAGCGGGAATGACGGCGGCCGCGACGACGCTGCCCTATCGGCCCTGCGCGGGGGTCATGCTCCTCAACCCGGCGGGGCTGGTCTTCGCCGGGCAGCGCCTCGACAGCCCCTCGCCCGCCTGGCAGATGCCGCAAGGCGGCATCGACCCCGGCGAGTCGCCGCTCGAGGCCGCGATTCGCGAGCTTGGCGAAGAGATCGGCGTCGGCCCCGATCTGGTCGAGCTGGTGGCCGAGATGCCCGATTGGGTGATCTACGACCTGCCACCCGAGCTTTTGGGCAAGGTCTGGGGCGGGCGCTATCGCGGCCAGCGCCAGCGCTGGTCGCTCTGGCGCTTTCGCGGCGCCGACACCGACATCCGCATCGACCAGCCGCATGCAGAATTCTCGGCCTGGCGCTGGATCCCGGCCGACGAGATGCTTGCGGGCATCGTGCCCTTCAAGCGGTCGGTCTATGCAGAGGTTGTGGGGGCCTTTCGCCCCTGGCTCGCCCCCTTCTGAGGGGCGAGGTTCCGGCTTGGTGCGGTCGAGAAGACTCGAACTTCCACGGGAGTTACCCCACAGCGACCTCAACGCTGCGCGTCTACCAATTCCGCCACGACCGCACGTCTTGCCGGTGGAGGGGCGTATAGCCGAGCCCGCAACCCTTGTGAAGCCCCCTCGGCAGGGGCAGAAGGGGGCCGGGGCACGATGGGGGCCGAGATGATCGACTGGGTCGAAACCGGCGGGCTGACCGACCATGAAGCGGCCGTTGCCGCCATGGAGGCGCGTGTCGCGGCCATCGCGGCAGGCACGGCGCCCGAGGCGATCTGGCTCGTCGAACACCCGCCCGTCTACACCGCCGGCACCTCGGCCCGGGCCGAGGATCTGGTCGCGCCGGGGGCGATTCCCGTCCGCGCGACGGGCCGGGGGGGCCAGTATACCTATCACGGGCCGGGGCAGCGGGTGGTCTATGTCATGCTCGACCTCGGCGCGCGCGGCCGCGACGTGCGGCGCTTTGTCTGCGCGCTCGAGAACTGGGTGATCGGCACGCTCGCCGAGTTCGCGGTCACGGGCGAGCGGCGCGAGGGGCGCGTCGGGGTCTGGGTGCGCCGGCCGGACAAGGCGCCGCTGCCCGACGGCACCCCGCGCGAGGACAAGATCGCCGCGATCGGCGTCAAGCTGCGCCGCTGGGTCAGCTTTCACGGCCTTGCGATCAATGTCGAGCCCGAGCTTGCGCATTTCGACGGCATCGTGCCCTGCGGCATCCGCGGCCATGGGGTGACGAGCCTTGTCGACCTCGGCCTGCCGGTGAAGATGGCCGACCTCGATGCCGCCTTGCGCCGCGCCGCACCTGCCGCGCTTGCGCCCTTCGGGGTCACGGCGGATCGGCTGGCGCCCGCGGTCCGCGGGCCGCTACGCTGAGTGAGGGGGTTCAGGCGGGGTTGACGGGGAAGAAGCCCGGATCCTCGAGCCGCGCCATTGCCTGCGCGAAGATGGGCGGGTCGACATTGCCCCCCGTCGCCACCGCCACGACCGCTGCCCCGGGGGCGAGGTCCGGGCGAAAGAGCGCCGCCGCCAGCGCCACCGCCCCCCCGGGTTCGAGCACGATGCGCAGATGCCGCCACGCCAGCGCCATCGCATCGAGGCAGGCCGCATCGGGCATGGCGATGCCGGGGCCGGCGAGGCGCGCGAGGATGGGGAATGTCATCTCGCCGGGCCTGGGCGTCACGATCGCATCGCAGAGCGTGCGCGCCCCCGGCGCATTGCCGACCCGCACGCCCGCCGCGAGGCTGCGGGCCGTGTCGTCGAAGCCCTCTGGCTCGCAGGTCTGCACGCGCAGCCCCGGCGCACGCGCCGCGAGCGCCAGCGCGATCCCCGAGGCAAGCCCGCCGCCCCCGCAGCACACGAGGACGGGGGCCTCGTGGATGCCCGCCGCGGCCGCATCCTCGGCGATCTCGAGACCCGTCGTGCCCTGGCCCGCGATCACCTCGGCGTCATCGAAGGGCCGCACGATCGCAAGGCCCCGGTCGGCCGCGAGTGCGGCACCGATCGCGTCGCGATCCTCGCGCAGCCGGTCATAGAGCACGACCTCGGCGTCGAGCGCGCGCGTGTTGCCGATCTTGGCCTCGGGCGCGTCCGCAGGCATGACGATGACGCAAGGCAGCCCGTGGCGCAGCGCCGCGAGTGCCACCCCCTGCGCGTGGTTGCCCGACGACATGGCAAGGATGCCGCGCGGCCGCCCCTCGGCCACCAGCGCCGAGACCGCCGACCACGCACCGCGGAACTTGAACGATCCGGTGCGCTGCAGGCACTCGGCCTTGACGAGGATCCGCCGCCCCGCGATGCGGTCGAGCAGCGGATCATCAAGGAGCGGGGTGCGCCGCGCGACGCCGCGCAGTCGCCTGGCCGCGGCCTCGATCAGGCCGATGTCGGGGGTGCGATCTGGCGTCAATTCCGCGCCCGCCCGGCAAAGCGACCGGCTTCGGCGGCGGCGCGCCGCAGCGCCTTCGACTTGTTCACCGTCTCTTCGAACTCGGCCGCGGGGTCGCTGTCATAGACGACGCCGCCGCCCGCCTGGATATAGAGCGCGCCATCCTTCAGCACGCCGGTGCGCAGCGCGATGCACATGTCCATCTCGCCGTTCGCCGCGAAATAGCCCACGCCGCCGCCGTAGACGCCGCGCTTTTCGGGCTCGAGTTCGTCGATGATCTGCATCGCGCGCACCTTGGGCGCGCCCGAGACCGTCCCCGCCGGCAGGCCCGCGAGCAGCGCCGAGAGGGCATCCTGCCCCTCGGCGATCTCGCCCACGACGTTCGAGACGATGTGCATGACGTGGCTGTAGCGTTCGATCACGAATTGCTCGGTCGGGCGCACCGTGCCGATGCGCGCGACCCGGCCCACGTCGTTCCTGCCGAGGTCGAGCAGCATCAGATGCTCGGCCCTCTCCTTGGGGTCGGCGAGCAGTTCGGCCTCGAGCGCGCGATCCTCTTCCGGTGTCGCGCCGCGGGGGCGGGTGCCGGCGATGGGGCGGATCGTCACCTCATCCTCGCGCAGCCGCACGAGGATCTCGGGGCTCGCGCCGACGATCTGAAAGCCGCCGAAGTCGAAATAGAAGAGGAAGGGCGAGGGGTTGGTGCGCCGCAGCGAGCGGTAGAGGGCGAAGGGCGGCAGATCGAAGGGCTGCGCCCAGCGCTGCGAGGGGACGACCTGAAAGATGTCCCCCGCGCGGATATACTCCCGCGCGCGCTCGACCGCGGCCATGTAGCCCTCGCGGGTAAAGTTCGAGACGGGCTCGGGCAGCGGCGCGCTCTCGCCCATCTCGCGCAGGGCGGGGGCGGGGCGTTCGAGGTCGCGCAGCGCGTCCATCACGCGCTCGGCCGCCTGCGCATAGGCCGCCCGCGCCGACAGGCCCGAGGCCGTGAAGGCCGGCGCCACCACCGTCACCTCGCCCTTGACCCCGTCGAGCACCGCGACGACCGAGGGGCGCATCAGCACCGCATCGGGCAGGCCGAGCGGGTCGGGGTTCACATCGGGCAGATGCTCGACCAGCCGGATCATGTCATAGCCGAGATAGCCAAAGAGCCCCGCCGCGATCGCGGGCAGCCCCTCGGGCATCTCGATGCGGCTCTCGGCGATGAGGTCGCGCAGGCTTTGCAACGGGTCGGCCGTCTCGGTCACGAAGGCGGCCGGGTCGAAGCGGGCCTCGCGGTTCATGCGCGCCGTTTTCCCGTGGCACTGCCAGATCAGGTCGGGCTTCATGCCGACGACCGAATAGCGCCCCCGCACCTCGCCGCCCGTCACGCTCTCGAGCATGAAGGTGTCGGCGCGCGCCTCGGCGAGCTTGAGCATGAGCGAGACGGGCGTGTCGAGGTCGGCCGCAAGGCGCGCATGGACGACCTGATTGCGCCCCGCCGCCCAGCCGCGGGCGAAACTCTCGAAATCGGGCGAAAGCTGCATCGCGGGGCCCCTTCAGCGCAGCTGCGCGTTGATCGCCTCGATCGCGGTCTGGTTGAGGCGGATCTCGGTGCGGTTCTGAAGGTGGCGCGCCACGAGGGCAAAGGCGTCCTGCGCCATCTCCTGCCCGGCGCGCTCGGCCAGCGCCGCCCGGATCGCGGCGGCGTCCGCCGTCTCGGGGTCGGAGGGGATCAGCGCGCCGGGCACGAGGATCGCCACGAAATCGTCCCCATCGACCGGCTCAGCCGCGCCTGGTTCGAGCGCGAAGAGACGCGCGATCAGATCGCCCGGCGCGCCCTCGATGAAGCCGTCGCGGGTGATGCCGGGGTTCACCGTCACGATCCCGAAGGCACCGAGCGGCGCGCCCGCCCGGACCTCGGCCAGGATCGCGTCGCGCCGCGCGATCAGCGCATCGCGCCGCGCCTCGGCGCGCACGGCCGCGCGCGCCTCATCGCCGACCGCATCGAAGGGCCGCAAGGTCGGGGGCACGATCTCGGTCAGCGCGAGGACGACCATCCCGCCATCATCAAGCTCGACCCGCTCGGGGAAGCCGCCCGGCTCAAGCTCGGCCGCCTTGTCGCGAAACGCCGGATAGGCCGCGAGGCCCTCGCGCGTCTCGGGGCCGAGGTCGACGGTGCCGAGCGTCATGCCCATCCTTTCGGCCAACTCATCAAGCGTGGCGCCGCCGGCGAGCAGGTCCTCGACCTCCTCGACGCGCGCGGCGATGGCGCGGCGCGCGGCATCGAGCGCGAGTTCGGCGAAAAGCTGCTCGCGCACCTCCTCGAAGGTCGTCTCCTGCGCGCCGAGGACGCCGTTCACGCGAAAGAGCGCGGGGCCAAGCTCGGATTCGAGCGGCCCCACGACGCCGCCCACGGCGGCGGCAAAGACCCCCTCGCCGGCCGCGCCGAGGTCGGCGGCCGCGACATCGCCGAGGTCCACATCCGCCGGCGCGAGGCCGCGCGCGGCGATCAGATCATCGAGCGTCTGGCGCCCGGCGGCGATCTCGGCCGCCGCGGCCTCGGCGGCGGCGCGGTCGACAAAGACCAGCCGCTCGACCAGACGCCGCTCGGCGATCACATATTCGTCGATCCGGTCCGCATAGGCGGCGCGGAGCGCCTCGTCGCTGACGCTCATCTCGGGCACGAGGGCCTCGGGCATCAGCGTCGCGTGGCGGATGCGGCGCAGTTCGGGCGCGGTGTAGCGCTCGGGGTTCGCGTCGTAGTGGGCGCGCAGCGCGGCCGCGTCGGGCTCGGGCAGCGGCGCGTTGAGGTCGGCATCGCCTAGCACCAGCAGATCGAACGCGCGCCGCTCGGTCGCATAGGCGTGGAGCGTGCTGGCATAGACCGCGGGCAGGTCGAACTGGCCCGCGATCGCGCCCTGCAGCAGGCCGCGGGCGATGTCGGCGCGCATGCGCGCCTCGAACTCGGCCTCGGTCAGGTCGTTGCGGTCGAGGGCAAAGCGATAGGCCTCGCGGTCAAAGTTCCCGTCGATGCCCCGGAACGCGGGCAGGGCGCGGATCTCGCGCGCCAGACGCTCATCGCCCACCGAAACGCCGAGGGTGGCGGCGAGGTCGTCGAAGGCCGCGGTGGTGACAAGCTGTTCGAGCACGTTGCGATCGACCCCGAGCATCTGCGCCTCGGCAAAGCCCAGCGGGCGCCCGGCCTGCGCCGAGAGGGCGTTGACCTCCTGCTGGATGTTGCGGGCATAGTCGCGCGCGTCGATCTCGACCTCGCCCACCGTGCCGATGCCGCGCATCGAGGTGCCGAAGCCCGTGATCCCGAAGCCGGCGAGGCCCACGATCAGCATCGCAAGCAGCACCCAGACCGCCACCTGCCCGACCTTGCCGCCCTTCGCCATTCCCTGCCTCGCTCTCCGGATGCCGGGCCCTGTCTAGTGTCTCGGCCTTGCCCCGGCAAGCGATCAGATGCGCGGCAGATCCACCCGGCCGAGGCGGTCGAACATCTCGGCGATGCCGGCACGGTCGATGTTGGCGAAGGCGATGCGCATGCCGCGGGTCCCGACCGGATCGCCCGGGGGCGCGAACATGGTCCCGGGCAGCATGAGGATGCCGGCCTGCGCGAGGATGGCGCGCGCGGCCTCATCCGAGGGCAAGTCATAGGGGTGTTCGGCCCAGGCGAAATAGGCGCCGCATTGCAGGATGCGCCAGCCGGGCGCGCGGTGGGCGTGATCGTGGATGGCCGCACGGCGGTCGAGGATCTCGGCCCGCTCGCCCGCGACCCATTGCGCCATCTGCCGCAGGCCTGCCAGCGCCGCGATCTGGCCGATCTGGGCGGGGCAGATCGCGACGGTGTCGAGGAACTTCTCGATCTCGGCCATGCGCGCGGCCCCTGCGACGATGGCGCCGACGCGGTGCCCCGTCAGGCGATAGGCCTTGGAGAAGGAATAGAGATGGATCAGCACGTCGCGCCAGTCGGGGTCGGCGAAAAGCTCGTGCGGCCGCCCGGGCCTTGCGTCGAAGTCGCGATAGGTCTCATCGAGGATGAGGGCGAGGCCATGCGCGCGCGCCAGATCGCGAAAGGCCGCGAGCGTCGCGGCGGGATATTCCGCGCCCGAGGGGTTGTTGGGGCTGACGAGCGCGATGGCGCGCGTGCGCGGGGTGATGCGCCGCGCGGCCTCGGCCGGGTCGGGCACCATGCCGGGCCCGACCGGCAGCGGGATCGTCTCGATCCCCGCCATGTCGCACCACATGCGGTGGTTGAAATACCACGGCACCGGCATCATCACCGCATCGCCCGCCCCTGCGACGGTCGCGAGTGCCGCGCAAAAGGCCTGGTTGCACCCTTGCGTGATCGCGACATCGCCCGGCCCGATCGCCCCGCCATAGGCGGCCGACCATTGCGCCGCGACCTCGGCCCTCAGGTCGGGCAGGCCGAGGACGGGGCCGTAGAGATGCGCGGCCGGGTCGTTCAGCGCGGCCTCGGCCATCACGCGGCGCAGCGCCTCGGGCGGCGGATCGATCGGGGCGGCCTGGCTCACGTTCAGGATCGCCCGGCCGGCGGGCTGGGGCGTCTCGGCCAGCCAGCGGCGGGCCTCCATCACCGGGGGCGCGAAGGTCTCGGCGAAGGCGGGGTTGAGCGGCAGCGCCATGCGGGCCCTCAGTCTCGGCCGCGGATCGGTTCGACGTATTGCAGCGCCATGTCCCAGGGAAAGAAGATCCAGGTGTCCTGGCTCACCTCGGTGATGTAGGTGTCGACCATCGCGCGGCCCGCGGGCTTGGCGTAGACGGTCGCGAAATGCGCCCGAGGATAGAGGCGCCGGACCAGTTCGAGCGTCTTGCCCGTGTCCACGAGGTCATCGACGATCAAGACTCCCGCGCCGTCGGCACCCATCACCTCGGCCACGGGCGCCTTGATCAGATGCGGCTCTGTCTGTTCCTGACGGTTGTAGGACTTGACCGAGATCGTATCGACGACGCGGATGTCGAGCTCGCGGCTGACGATCATCGCGGGCGCCATGCCGCCGCGGGTGATGGCGACGACGGCGCGCCAGTTGCCCTCGTCCGGGCCCTGTCCCTGCAGCCGCCAGGCGAGCGCGCGCGCATCGCGGTGGATCTGGTCCCAGCTGACGTGAAAGCCCCTCTCATGCGGCAGCCGGTCGGTCATTCGCGCGCTCCATGGTTGTTGCGGCCCGTCACCGCGTCGATGTCGGGGGCGTCGACCGCCTTCATGCCGACGACATGATAGCCGGCATCTACATGGAGCACCTCGCCCGTCGTGCCCGAGCCGAGATCCGAGAGCAGATAGAGCGCGGCCTTGCCGACCTCTTCCTGCGTCACGTTGCGCCTGAGCGGCGAGTTGAGCTCGTTCCACTTCAGGATATAGCGGAAGTCGCCGATGCCCGAGGCCGCGAGCGTCTTGATCGGCCCGGCCGAGATCGCGTTGACGCGGATGCCGTCCTTGCCGAGATCCTCGGCGATGTATTGCACCGAGCTTTCGAGCGCGGCCTTGCAGAGCCCCATGACGTTGTAATGCGGCATGACCTTTTCGGCGCCGTAATAGGTCAGCGTCAGGAGCGACCCCCCCGGCCCCATCATCGCGGCGGCGCGCTGGCAGACGGCGGTGAAGGAATAGACCGAGATGTCCATCGACATCAGGAAGTTCTGCCGGCTCGTATCGACATAGCGGCCGCGCAGCTCGTTCTTGTCGGAAAAGCCGATCGCATGCACGACGAAGTCGAGCGTGCCCCAGCGTTCGCGCAGGCTCTCGAACAGCGCATCGAGCGAAGCCTCGTCGCCCACGTCGCATTCCTGCACGACAGGCGTGCCAAGCGAGGCCGCGAGCGGCTCGACCCGCTTGCGCAGCGCGTCGCCCTGATAGGAAAACGCCATCTCGGCGCCATGATCGGCCAGCATCCGCGCGATGCCCCAGGCGATCGATTTGTCGTTGGCGAGGCCCATGATCAGACCCCGCCGCCCCGCCATCAGACCCCCGCCCATGACATGCCCCCGCATCAGCCCAATCGCCCTGCGTTTAGGCCAAGCGCGGCCCCGCATCAAGGCCGGCGCGGTGCGGTTGCCCCGCCCCGTCGCTGTTTGCTATGCCGCGCGTGGCAGTGGTGCGGGGGATCGCGGGATGCGGCGGCTGGTGGTCGGCAACTGGAAGATGAACGGGATGGCTTCGGATCTGGGCGCGCTCGGCCCGGTTTACGAGGCGGCGGCCCCAAGGGGCGCGGCCGAGGTCGCGATCTGCCCGCCCGCGACGCTGATCGCGGCGCTGGCCGGGGCGGCCGCGGGGCGCATCTGGGTGGGCGGGCAGGATTGCCACGCGGCCGCGAAGGGTGCGCATACGGGCGAGATCTCGGCCCCGATGCTGATCGATGCGGGCGCGCGCCGCGTGATCCTCGGCCATTCCGAGCGCCGCCGCGACCGCGCCGAGGATGATGCCGCGATTGGCGCCAAGATCGCGGCGGCGCAGGCGGCGGGCCTCGGCGTCATCCTCTGCGTGGGCGAGACCGAGGCCGAGCGCGACGCGGGCCGCACGGGCGATGTCGTCGCGGCACAGTTCCGCGCGGCCCTCGCCGCGGCCGGGCCGGTCGATCCGGCGCGCCTCGATCTGGCCTATGAGCCGGTCTGGGCGATCGGGACGGGCCGCGTGCCGGCGATGGCCGACATCGCGGCGGTGCATGCGCTCCTGGCCCGCGAGATCGCGGGTGCCTTCGGCGCGGCGGGGCAGGGGGTGCGCATCCTCTATGGCGGGTCGGTGACGGGGGCGAATGCTGCCGAGATCTTCGCGGTGCCGGGCGTCGGCGGCGCGCTGGTCGGGGGCGCCTCGCTCAAGCCCGAGGAGTTCGCCCGGATCATCCGCGCGGCCTGACGGCCTCAGCCCCCGGCGGCCGCGACATCCTTGGGCAGGCGGATCGCGAAGACGGTTCCGTCGGCGTCGCTGCGCTCAAGCGCGAGCCGCCCGCCGTGGCCGCGCACAAGCTCGGCCGCGATGGCAAGGCCGAGCCCCGCGCCGCCCTGCCGCACCCCGCCCTGGAACGGTGCAAAGAGATGCGCGCGTGCCCGCTCGGGCAGGCCCGGCCCGTCGTCGCCCACGCGCAGCCGCCATTCGGCGTCGTCCTCGGCGGCCGAGACCTCAACCGTGCCGGGCCGGCCGGTCGCCTCGATCGCCTGACGGGCATTGCGCACGAGGTTGGCCAGCACGCGAAAGAGCTGTTCGGGATCGGCGCGCAGCATCATCCCCGCCGGCACGTCGATGAGCGCGCGCACCGCGCGCGCGCCTCCTTCCGTCCCCAGCCCCTCGGCCTCCAGCACCTCCTCGACGAGGGGGCGCAGCGGGATGCGCGCCAGCCGCGGTGGCGGCTCTTCGGCCCGGCCGAAGGCGAGCGTCGCCTCGCAGAGCGCAATCGCGCGCGAGATCGAGCCCACGAGCTTGGGCGCCGCCCGCGCCACCGCGGGGTCGGCGCTCCCTTCGATGCGGTCGGCGAAAAGCTGCGCCGCGGTCAGCATGTTGCGCAGGTCGTGGCTGATCTTCGCGACCGCGGTGCCAAGCTGCGCGAGGCGGTCCTTCTGGCGCAGCGCGGCCGTCAGATCGGTCTCGAGCTGGCGCAGCGCGGTTTCGGCGGCGCGCAGCTCGGCAAGGTCCGAGGCCGGTTCGATGATGCGCCGCACATCCTCGGGGTCGGCCGCATAGGCCTGCATCTGACCCGAGAGGCGCGCGATCGGGCGCAGGATCATCCGCTCGACCGCGAGAAAGAGCAGAACCGCCGTCGCGAGGCTCAGCAGCGCCGATTGCGCCAGGAGCCGCAGCGCATGGGACCGCAGCGCCGCCGTCAGCGGCGCGGGGTCAACCGTGACCTCGATCAAAAGCCCCGCATCATGCGAGGGCGCCCCGATCACCCGCAGCACCCCCGGATCGGGCCGCAGGAGCGTCGCGAAGGCCGCCGCGACCAGCTCGGGCGAGCGCGCGCCGCGCAGATCGACCGTGCGCGCGACCGGCCCCGGCAGCGGCGACGACAGCACGAGTTGGCGCACCGCATCGCGCCGCAGCACGACGTTGAAGACGCCGGCATTGTCGAGCAGTTCCGATTCGAGCGCAGCCGGCACCGCCCCCTCGCTCGAGAGCAGGGTGAGGGCCGCGATCTGCGCCTTCTCGAGCCGCAGCACCAGCCAGTCGTGCTGGAACCGCGCGACCGAGGGCACGAGGATCAGCACCTGCGCAAGGGCCACGAACACGAGCGTGAGCCCGAGAAACCGCCCCGAGAGGGTATTTGCCCGCAGCATGCCGTGCCTGTCCCTGCCCCCCCTTCACCGACGCGTTCCCGGCCGCTTCCGGCGTTGACTTCGCGCGCGCCCCCCTGCTATGGGCAGCCGGTGAAGTTCCGGGCGGCGGGCATTCCCGACCGGCATCGGCAGGAGATACGCGATGAAACGCACCTTTCAACCTTCGAACCTCGTGCGCAAGCGCCGCCATGGCTTTCGCGCGCGGATGGCGACCAAGGGCGGGCGCCTCGTGCTTGCGGCGCGGCGCGCCAAGGGGCGCAAGCGCCTGTCGGCCTGAGGGCGGCGATGACCGCGCGGGCAGATGCGCTGCCCGCCGCGCATGACGCGCCCGGGCCGGCCCTCGCAGCACCCGAACGGCTGCAGCGGCGTGCAGAGTTCCTGCGCGCCGCTTCGGCTTTGCGTCAGGGCACCGATGCGTTCCTGCTGCAGGGGCGGCAGCGCGCTGATGGGTCTGATGCGATTCGCGTGGGCTTTACCTGTTCGCGCAAGGTCGGCAATGCCGTGATGCGCAACCGCGCGCGGCGCCGCCTGCGCGAGGTCGCGCGCGCCGTCCTGCCCGGCCTCGCGCGGCCGGGGTGGGATTATGTGCTGGTCGGGCGGCCGGGTGCGACGGTCGTGCATGATTTCTCCGCCATGAAGGCCGACCTCGCGCGCGCGCTCGGCACGCTGCATCGCAAGGCCGCGGGCCGATGAGCCCGCTCGCGCGGCTGATCGCGCTGCCGGTGCGCGCCTATCGGCTGGTGCTGAGCCCCTGGCTCGGGCATTCCTGCCGCTATCAGCCGACCTGCTCGGCCTATGCGCTCGAGGCGCTTGAGCGGCACGGCGGGATCCGGGGCGGATTGCTCATGCTGCGGCGGATCGCGCGCTGCCACCCGCTCGGCGGGTCGGGTTATGATCCGGTGCCGGGGGCCGACCCCGAGCACGACCGGCGCAAGGGCGGGCATCATGCTTGACGAGGGCGAGGACGAGCGCGGCGGCGCGGACGAGGGCGGCGCGATCCACCCGCTCTTCGAGGGCGCGCCCTCTTCGGTCGAGTTCCGCAAGTTGCGCAAGCGGCTGGTGCAGAACATGCGCGAGGCGATCGAGACCTATGCGATGGTCGAGCCCGGCGCGCGCTGGCTTGTCTGCCTCTCGGGCGGCAAGGACAGCTATGCGCTGCTTGCGATCCTCAACGAACTCAAATGGCGGGGCCTTCTGCCGGTCGATCTCTTGGCCTGCAACCTCGATCAGGGACAGCCCGGCTTTCCGGCGACCGTCCTGCCCGAGTTCCTCGCCCGGATGGGGGTGCCGCACCGGATCGAGTATCAGGACACCTATTCGGTCGTCGTCTCGAAGATCCCGGCGGGGCGGACCTATTGCTCCCTCTGCTCGCGGCTCCGGCGCGGGCATCTCTATCGCATCGCGCGCGAGGAGGGGTGTTCGGCCGTGGTGCTCGGGCATCACCGCGACGACATCCTCGAGACCTTCTTCATGAACCTCTTTCACGGCGGGCGCCTGGCCACCATGCCGCCCAAGCTCGTCAACGAGGAGGGCGATCTCTTCGTGCTGCGCCCGCTTGCCTTTGCCGCCGAGGCCGATTGCGACCGGTTCGCGCGCGCGATGAACTATCCGATCATCCCCTGCGATCTCTGCGGCAGCCAGGAAGGGCTCCAGCGCGCGCAGGTCAAGGCGATGCTCGACGGGTGGGAGGCCAAGGCGCCGGGGCGGCGGCAGGTGATGTTCCGCGCGCTGATGAACGCGCGCCCCTCGCATCTGCCCGACCCCGCGCTCTTCGATTTCGCGGCACTTGCGCTTGGGCCCAAGGGGGGCGCTCCGGGCGAACAGTCTTGACCTTTCCCGCCCCCTTCTGTTGAACGGGTCCGACCCCCGCAAAGCGCAGTCCTGCAACCCCGAGACCCGAAGGCCCGAGCGACATGGATGACCAGAACCGCAACCTGATCCTCGCGACGGCGCTGAGCTTTCTGGTCATCCTCGTGTGGTTCTTCCTCTTTCCGCCGCCCGAGCAGACCGCGCCCCCGGCGGTGACCGAACAGACGCTGCTGCCCCCCACACCCGAGGCCGCACCCGTCACGGGCGCCGAGGGCACGGCCGCCGCCGCCGCGGCGAGCGCGCCGCGCGTCCCGATCGAGACGCCGCGCCTTGAGGGCACCATCGCGCTTGCCGGCGGGCGGATCGACGATCTCGCGCTCAGGGATTATCGTGAGACGCTCGCGCCCGATGCGCCCATCGTGCGGGTCCTGCGGCCTGTGGGCGAGGCGGGCGCGCAATATGTCCATTACGGCTGGGGCTCGGTCGATGGCGCGATCGGGCCCGACCTGCTGCCCGGGCCGAACACGGTCTGGACGCTTGCGGCGGGCGATGTGCTCGGGCCGGGCAAGCCCGTGACGCTCGAATGGTCGAACGGGGCGGGGCTGACGTTCTCGCGCGTGATCTCGGTCGACGAGGATTTCCTCTTTACCGTCACCCAGCGGGTCGCGAACGCTGGTGCCGCGCCCGTCGCGCTCTATCCCTTCGGCGTCGCCGAGCGGAAGGGTATCCCGGCCGACCTCAAGAACTTCTTCATCCTGCACGAGGGGATCGTGCGCGTCGCCGATGGCGTCTTGCAGGAGACCGACTATGGCAGCCTTGCCGATCTCGAGCCGATCGTGGCCGAGGGCGGCCCGGCCGAGGTCGTGGAGGTCGCGAGCAGCGGCTGGATCGGCTTTACCGACCACTTCTGGCAGACGGTGCTGATCCCCCGCGCGGGCCAGCCCTTCACGGCGGTGATGAAGCATCTGCCCCAGAGCGACATCTATCGCACCTCGATCCGCCTTCCGGCCGTGACCGTCGCGCCGGGCGCGAGCGCCGAGGTCACGACCGACATGTTCGCCGGCGCCAAGGAGTGGGAGGCGATCCGCGACTACGAAGACGCGGGAAAGGTCGATCGCTTCATCGATTCGATCGACTGGGGCTGGTTCTTCTTCCTCACCAAGCCGATGTTTGCGGTGCTGCACTGGCTCAATGCCGCGATCGGCAACATGGGTCTTGCGATCATCGCGCTTACGCTCGTGCTCAAGGCGCTGCTCTTTCCGCTGGCCTATAAATCCTATGTCTCGATGGCGCGGATGAAGGAACTTCAGCCCGAGATGGAGGCGCTCAAGGCCCGCGTCGGCGACGACCGCCAGAAGATGCAGCAGGAGATGATGAAGCTCTATCGCGACAAGAAGGTGAACCCCGCCGCGGGGTGCCTGCCGATCCTGTTGCAGATCCCGATCTTCTTCGCGCTCTACAAGGTCATCTTCGTCACGATCGAGCTGCGCCACGCGCCCTTTTTCGGCTTTCTGCAGGACCTCTCGGCGCCCGATCCGACCTCGGTCGTCAACCTCTTCGGCCTCTTGCCCTGGGCCGCGCCCGACCCGATGTCCTTCGCCGCGCTGATCCTGATCGGGATCATGGGGATCATCCTAGGGATTACCATGTGGCTCCAGCAGAAGCTGAACCCGACACCGACCGATCCGACGCAGGCGATGATCTTTGCCTGGATGCCGTGGGTCTTCATGTTCATGCTCGGCCGCTTCGCCTCGGGCCTCGTGCTCTACTGGATCTGCAACAACATCATCACCTTCGTGCAGCAATACGCGATCATGCGCAGCCACGGCCACAAGCCCGACATCTTCGGCAACATCCGGGCGGGCTTCCGGCGGGGCGGCAAGCCCGCGGCGAAATGACGGCCCATCTCGCCGAGATCTGGCGCCATCCGATCAAGGGCCACGGGCGCGAGCCGCTCGGGGCGGTGACGCTCTCTCCCGGCGCGACGCTGCCCTGGGATCGCGCCTGGGCCGTCGCGCATGAGGCCGCACGGCTCGAGCCCGGCGCCTGGGCGCCCTGCCAGAACTTTGCGCGCGGGGCCAAGGCGCCCGCCCTGATGGCGATCTCGGCTGCCTTCGACGAAGGCGCGGGGCGCATCCATCTGCGCCACCCCGACCTGCCCGACATCGCCTTTGCCCCCGACGACCCCGAGGATGCAGCGCGTTTCATCGCCTGGGCCGCGCCGCTGAACCCACCCGACCGGGCGCGCCCCGTGCGTCTTGTTCGCGCCGCCCAGCCCTTTACCGACACGGATTTCCCCTCGGTCGCGATCCTTTCGCTGGCCTCGCAGCGGGCACTCGGCGCGCATATGGGCGTTGCGCTCGATGTCGGGCGCTGGCGCGGCAACCTCTGGCTCGATGGCCTCGCGCCTTGGGAAGAAATGACGATGATCGGCCGCGAGATCGCGATCGGCCCCGCCCGCCTGCGCGTGCGCGAGCCGATCACCCGCTGCCGCGCGACCGAGGCCAATCCCGAAACCGGGCGGCGCGATGCGGGCACGCTTGCCGCGCTCGAGGACGGCTGGGGCCATACCGATTTCGGCGCCTATGCGATGGTCGTCGCGGGCGGGCGGATCGCGCGTGGGGATCTTGCGCGATGGATCTGACCTTCACCCTCGCGCCCGAAGCCGAGCCCGAGGCGGCCGAGGCGGCGCGCAAGCTCTTTGCGGGGCCGGTCACCTTCGTCAAGGGGGTGGTGGCGCTCGACGGGCTGCCGCCGGGCGACCGGGTCGAGGTCTGCTTTGCCGGCCGCTCGAACGTCGGGAAATCGAGCCTCATCAACGCGCTGACGGGGCGCAAGGCGCTTGCGCGGGCCTCGAACACCCCCGGCCGGACGCAAGAGATCAATTTCTTCGCGCTGGGCGAGGCGCGCTATCTCGTCGATCTGCCGGGCTATGGCCATGCCGAGGCGCCCAAGGCCATCGTCGCGCGCTGGCAGGCGCTGCTGCGCGCCTATCTCTCGGGCCGGGCGAGCCTGCGGCGCGCCTTCGTGCTGATCGACGCCCGCCACGGGGTCAAGACAGCGGATGAAGAGATCATGGTGCTTCTCGATCGCGCCGCCGTGCCCTTCGAGGTCGTGCTGACCAAGGCCGACAAGATTCCCGCCCGCGACCGCCCCGCGCTGATCGCGGGCGTGGGGGCCGCACTCGCGCGCCATCCGGCCGCATTCCCCGAGATGGTGCTGACCTCTTCCGAGATCGGCGAGGGCATCGCGACGCTGCGCGCCGTCATCGCGGGGCTGGAATAGCCCGCCCAAGGCCGCTAAGGGCCATCCCATCCGCCGCCCGAAAGGTCCGCCCCCGAAAGGTCCGCCCATGATCCCGCGCTATTCCCGCCCCGAGATGGTCGCCATCTGGTCGGCCGAGACGCGCTATCGGCTCTGGTTCGAGATCGAGGCCCATGCCTGCGACGCGCAGGCCGCCCTCGGCGTCATCCCGGCCGCCAATGCCGCCGCCGTCTGGCGCGCGCGCGATGCGACCTTCGATGCCGACCGCATCGCCGAGATCGAGGCGGTGACCAAGCATGACGTGATCGCCTTCCTCACCCATCTGGCCGAGATCGTGGGCGCCGAAGAGGCGCGCTTCGTCCATCAGGGCATGACCTCTTCGGATGTGCTCGACACCTGCTTCAACATCCAGCTTGTGCGCGCCGCCGACCTCCTGATCGCGGGGGTGGAGCGGGTGCGCGCCGCCCTGAAGGCGCGCGCGCATGAGCATCGCCTGACGCCGCGCATCGGGCGCAGCCACGGCATCCACGCAGAGCCCGTCACGATGGGCCTGACCTTCGCGCGGTTCTACGCCGAGATGACGCGGGCGCGCGACCGGCTGCGCGCGGCGCGCGCCGAGGTGGCGACCGGCGCGATCTCGGGCGCGGTCGGGACATTCGCCAACATCGACCCGGCGGTCGAGGCGCATGTCTGCGCGCAGATGGGCCTTGTGCCCGAGCCGATCTCGACCCAGGTGATCCCGCGCGACCGCCATGCGATGTATTTCGCGACCCTTGGCGTCGTCGCGAGCTCGATCGAGAACATCGCGACCGAGGTCCGCCACATGCAGCGCACCGAGGTGCTCGAGGCCGAGGAATATTTCAGCCCCGGCCAGAAGGGTTCGAGCGCGATGCCCCACAAGCGCAACCCGGTGCTGAGCGAGAACCTCACGGGGCTTGCGCGCATCGTGCGCGGCATGGTCGTGCCCGCGCTCGAGAATGTCGCACTCTGGCACGAACGCGACATCAGCCATTCCTCGGTCGAGCGGATGATCGGCCCGGACGCGACGGTGACGCTCGATTTCGCGCTCCACCGCCTCGCGGGGCTGATCGAGCGGCTGGTGGTCTATCCCGCCAACATGGCCGCGAACCTCGAGCGGCTGCGCGGGCTTGTCCATTCGCAGCGCGTGCTGCTCGCGCTGACCCAGAAGGGGGCGAGCCGCGAGGACGCCTATCGGCTGGTCCAGCGCAATGCGATGAAGGTCTGGGAGGCGGGCGCGGACTTCCGCGCCGAGCTTTGCGCCGACGCCGAGGTGCGCGCCCATCTGACCGAGGCCGAGATCGGCGCGCTCTTCGATCTGGCCCATCACCTGCGCCATGTCGACACGATCTTCGCCCGCGTCTTTGCGGACTGAGGGGCGGACCCGCGGGCGCTAACCCGCCCGCCCGCCCGGCAGGCGCGCCATCGCCATGCGCGCGAGCGTCGTGATCAGCAGAACCGAGATCACGAGCGGCAGCGCGGTGCCGTCGAAGGCCAGCCCGATCGGCGCCGCGATCGCGACCGCGGCCACCGTCGCCGCCGCCGTGATGACCGAGGCCGCCATCCCCGCGACATGGCCCATCGGCTCCATCGCGATGGCGTTGATGTTGCCGAGCGTCACCCCCGCCATGAAAAAGACCGTGGTGATCCAGCCGACAAAGACGAAAAAGAGCAGATCGGGCCCGAGCATGAGGCTCGCCGCCGTCATAAGCCCCGAAATGACGATCTGCGCCCCGAGCATCGTCGTCACCATCCGCCGCATCCCCAGACGCACGACGAGGAGCGCGTTGAGAAGGCTCGCGCTGCCGCCCAGCACCGCGATGAGGGCGAACCACGCCGGAAAGCTCGCGCCCCGGCCGAAGGTCTGATCGAACACGGGCTGGATCGACGAGAGTGTGCCGAAAAGCGCCCCGAAGAGCAGCGACTGCACCACGATCGCGCCGCGCACCGTCGGGTGGCGGACGACCTCGGCCGCGCCCGAGACGAGCTCGGCCCAGCGCAGCGCGCGCCGCTGCTCGGGCGCGAGCGTCTCGGGCTGGCGCAGCCAGAGCCAGACCGAGGAGAGAAGCGCAAATCCGACGAAGGCCCAGAAGATGCTCCGCCAGCCCGCGAACATCATGATCGTCGCGCCGAGCAAGGGCGCGATCGCGGGCACGAGGGTAAAGATCATCATCGCGAACGACATGATCCGCGCCATCATCCGGCCCGAATAGAGGTCGCGCATCATCGCGACCGAGACGATCCGCGGGCCCGAGGCGCCGATCCCCTGCAGGACCCGCGCCACGAGCAGCATCCCGAGGCTGTCGGAAGCGGCCGCCCAGGCCGAGGCGAGGCAATAGAGCGCGCTCGCGCCGAGGATCACCGTGCGCCGCCCGAAGGCATCCGACAGCGGCCCCGCGATGAACGTCCCCACCCCCATCCCGAGAACGAAACTCGTCAGGACAAGCTGCGCCCGGTTCGGCGCCTCGGCCGAGAGTTCGGCCGCGATCTCGGGCAGCGCCGGCAGCATCGCGTCGATCGAGAGCGCGATGGTCGAGAAGAGCATCGCCGTCAGCGCGACGAACTCGGGCAGCGACAGCCGCGCCGCGGCGCGCTCCGGTTCGGCAAGGCTCATGTCCAGCGGTCCGGATGCGCGGCGATATCGTCGATGATTCGGAGCCAGACATCGGCGGGCTGTGCGCCGACGACGACATGGGCGCCGCCGATCACGACGCTCGGGACACCCGTGATGCCCATCATGCGCGCCTCGTTGCCCATGGCGGCGACCGTCTCGCAATCGGCCTGCGAGCCGATCAGGCGGCGCACCACCGCGGCGTCCATCCCCGCCTCGGCGGCGATCTCGACAAGGGTCGGGGCGTCGCCGATGTCGCGGCCCTGCTCGAAATGGGCCCGCATCAGCGCGGCCATGACGTCATCCTGCAGCCCCTCGACGCCCGCCCAGAGGATCAGCCGGTGCGCATCGCGCGTGTTGGGCTGGCGCGCGACCCGCGCGAAGTCCATCGCCACACCCGCGCGCGCCGCCGCCTCAGTCACGCGCCCGAGCATCGCGCCCACCGCCTCGGCGCCGAACTTCTCCTCGAGATAGGCCGCGCGCGGCACGCCTTCGGGCGGCAGGTCGGGGTTCAGCTCGAAGGGGAGCCAGCGGCGCACGAAGGGGTGATCGGGGCGCGCCGCGAGCGCGCGGTCAAGCTCTGCCTTGCCGATGGCGCACCAGGGGCAGACCGGATCGGCGTAAACGTCAAGGTCGATCATCCCCAGCGTGCTCCGCAGGCACCGGCATCGCGCGGAGCGCGCGGCGCAGGATCTTGTTGTTGGCCCCGCGCGGCAGTTCCGCGATGTGCCGGTAAAGGCGCGGTTGCCGAAAGCGCGCGAGCCTTGTGCCCGCGTGGGCCGTCAGGCGGGCAATGTCAAGTTCCTCGGCCGCGGTGTAATAGAGCGCGATCACCCGCACGTCGGGTCGCACCTCGACCTCGACCGCGGCGCATTCCTCGATCCCGGGGCAAGAGGCCATCGCCGCCTCGACCTCGAGCTGCGAGACGCGAAAGCCGCCCGCGTTCATCATGTCGTCGTCGCGGCCGAGATAGGCGATCGCGCCGTCATCGGCCATCACGCCGCGGTCGCCCGTCAGGAACCAGTTGCCGCGAAAGCGCGCCGCGGTTTCCTCGGGCGCGTCGAGATACCCCAGAAACAGCCCCGGGTCGTCGCGCGCGACCGCGATGATCCCCTCGGCCCCGCGCGCGACCGGCGCGCCCTCATCCGAGACGATCGCGACGCGCCGCCCCGGCTGGGCGTGCCCGATCGCGCCGGGGGGCGCCGGGCGGTCGGGGCAGGAAGAGATGAAGGTCGAGCATTCGGACATCCCGAACGCCTCGTGCAGCGCCGTGCCGGTCGCAGCCTGCCAGGCGGCGCGCAGCGCCTCGGGCAGCTTCTCGCCCGCGACGAGGGCATGGCGCAGCCGCGGCAGCGCAGGCAGCCCCGCCCGCAGCATCTGGCGCAGAACGCCCGGTGCGGCGGCGAAAAGCGTCGCCTCGTGCCGCGCGAGGAGGAGGCCGATCTGCGCCGGCGTGACACCCGCCGCGGGGATCAGCGCGGTTGCCCCGACACTCCAGGGATCGAGGAGGCCGGTCCCGAGGGTAAAGGTCCAGTTGAAGGCGCCCGCATGCATGAGCCGGTCGCCCTCGGTCAGCCCATACCAGCCCGCATGCATCATCCCCCGCGCCCAGAGCGCGCGGTGGGCGTGGATGACCGCGCGCGACTGGCCCGAGGTGCCCGAGGTGAAGACGCCATAGGCGGGCCGATCGGGGTCGCCCATCTCGAAGGTGCAGGGCGCATGGGCGCGCAGCGCCCCGAGGTCGGCCTTGCCGATCCACTCGATCGTCTCGGCGACCTGTGCGGGCGTCATGCGGTATTCGTGCAGCACCGTCAGCGGATAGCCCCGCCGCTCCATGTCGATGCGCCCGATCACGCGCCACGATCCGCCGACAAGATAAAGCCGCGCGCCGCGCGCGCCCAGATCATCCGCGACGCGCGCCAGGATCGCGCGCATCGCCTCGGCCCTCGCACGCGGGCTCTGCCCGAGCTGGCCGAGGCGGAACGGGCCGAGCGGGGTCGTGGCGCGCGCCCCCACGCCCCCGCCCCCGATCCGCGCAAGTTCCATCGAATTGCCGCCCAGATCGCACACCACCCCCTCGGCCTCGGGCCAGCCGAGCAGCACGCCCTGCGCCGAGAGCTGCGCCTCCTCGTCGCCGTCGATGATGCGCATCCGCAGGCCCGTCTCGGCCAGCACCTCGGCCGCGAAGTCCGCACCATCAGAGGCCTCGCGCACCGCGGCCGTCGCCACGACGATGAGGGGCGCGGCCTCCATCGCGCGCGCGAGCAGCGCAAAGCGGCGCAGCGCCGCCATCGCGCGCACCCGCCCCTCGGGGTTGAGGTGCCCGGTCTCGGGCAGGCCGCGGCCGAGGCCCGCCATGACCTTTTCGTTGAAGAAATAGGCAGGCGAGCGCGCGGCCCCGTCAAAGACGACCATGCGGACCGAGTTCGAGCCGACATCGATCACGCCGACGCGCGAGAGCGCGCGCGCCGAGGGATCGTCGAACAGCGGGGGGCCGAAAGGTCCCCACTCGTCGCCGGCATGAAGGGGAGCGTCGTCCATCGGCCGTCCAGGTCGGATCGATTCTGCGGCTGCAAAGGTGGCGCGATGCGCCCGCCCGGTCAATCCCCGGCGTGGCTGCGCCCTGCACCCGCGGCCGGCGCCAGCACCGGCACATCCGCCGCCCCCGCGCTGCCGCGGCCCGAGAGCGAGGGGTTTTCGAGGAAAAAAGCGTGGCAGGAAAAGGCGCTCTCGGGGTCATGCGCCTCGTCGCGCCGATAGCGCCCGGCGGCATCGAGCACCCAGCTCTGGGCCGTGTCGGCGAGGTTCGCGGCCATGATCTGATCGACGATCTGCGCCTTGACGGTCGGGTTCGAGATCTCGACCAGCGTCTCGACCCGGCCGGCGAAATTGCGCCCCATCCAGTCGGCCGACGAGATGAACACCCGCGCCCCCGCCGACGGCAGCCCCTGCCCCGCCCCGAAGCACATGATCCGGCTGTGCTCAAGGAACCGCCCCACGATCGACTTGACGCGGATCGTCTCGGAAAGCCCCCGCACCCCGGGCCGGAGCCCGCAGATGCCGCGCACGATCAGGCTGATGCGCACCCCCGCCTGGCTTGCGGCATAGAGCGCGTCGATCACCTCGGCGTCGATGAGGCTGTTCATCTTGGCCCAGATCTCGCCCCGCCCGCCGCGGCGCGCGATCTCGGCCTCGGCCGCGATCATCTGCAACAGCCGCGGCTTGAGCGTCAGGGGCGAGATCGCGAGGTTCTCGAGCCCCTCGGGGATCGCATAGCCCGAGAGATAGTTGAACACCTTCGTCGCATCGCGCCCCAGCGCGGCATCGGCGGTGAAGAACGACAGGTCGGTATAGATGCGCGCCGTGATGGGGTGATAGTTGCCGGTGCCGAAATGGGTATAGGTCACGAGCCCCTCGCCCTCGCGCCGCACCACGGTCGAGATCTTGGCGTGGGTCTTGAGGTGCAGGAATCCATAGACGACATGCGCCCCCGCCCGTTCGAGCCGGCGCGACTGGCGGATGTTCGCGGCCTCGTCAAAGCGGGCCTTGATCTCGACCAATGCCGTCACCGACTTGCCGGCCTCGGCCGCCTCGCAGAGCGCGCCGACGACGGGGCTGTCGTAGGAGGTGCGATAGAGCGTCTGCTTAATCGCGAGCACATCGGGGTCGCGCGCGGCCTGCTCGAGAAAGCGCACCACCATGTCGAAGCTCTCATAGGGGTGGTGGAGCAGCATGTCCTTTTGCCGGATGGCGGCGAAGATGTCGCCGTCGTGGTCGTGGACGCGCTCGGGCACGCGCGGCGTGAAGGGCGGCCAGAGCAGGTCGCGCCGGCTGTCGGTGACCAGTTCGCGCAGATCGGTCAGGCCCAGAAGGCCCGCGACCTCGACGACCTCATCGGCGGTGACGCCAAGCTCGGCCATGATGGTGTCGCGCAGCGCCGGCGGCGCGCCCGCCGAGATCTTGAGGCGGATCACCTCGCCGCGCCGGCGACGCTTGAGCGCCACCTCGAACTCGCGCACGAGGTCCTCGGCCTCATCCTCGACCTCGAGGTCGCTGTCGCGCAGCACCCGAAAGGCGCAATGGCCCCGCAGCGCATAGCCCGGAAAGAGCCGGTCGATGTGCAGAAGAAGCAGATCCTCGAGCGGCAGGACCCGCAGCCGCCCCTCGCGGGCGGGCAGCACGACAAAGCGCGCGACCTGCTGGGGGATGGGCAGAAGTGCCGCCAGCGTCCGCCCCCCGCCCCCGCTGCGCGCGAGGTCGAGGCCGAGGCAGAAGCCGCCGTTGGGGATGAAGGGAAAGGGATGCGCGGGGTCGATCGCGAGCGGCGAGAGGACGGGAAAGACCTGCGCGACGAAATGCGCCTCGAGAAAGGCCCGGTCGCGGCGCGTGAGCTTGGCGGGGCCGAGGATCGCGATCCCCGCGGCCTCCATCGCGCGGCGCAGCGTGCGCAGCGTGCGCTGCTGGGTCTGCATCAGCGCGCGCGCATCCTGATTGATCCGCACGAGCTGTTCGGCCGGCATCAGGCCATCGTCCGAGGGCTGCCCCTTGCCCGCCCGCGCCAGCTCGCGCAGGCTGCGCGCGCAGGCGGTGTAGAATTCATCGAGGTTGGTGGCCGAGATCGACAGGAACCGCAGCCGCTCAAGGAGCGGCACGCGGGGGTTCGCGGCCTCTTCGAGGACGCGCCAGTTGAAATCGAGCCACGACAGCTCGCGGTTGAAGAACCGCCCCGGACCGGCGGCAACCTCGGGCAGCGCCACGGGCGGCGGCGGGTCGGAAGCGAGGAAATCGGCGTTGACGGGCATCTGGGCCTTGGGGGTTGCCGGGCTCCGACTATCGCCCGCCCGCCCCCCCTTCTGCAAGCGCCTCGAGGACCTCGGCCGCGAGCGCACGCCCGATCGGCCGGCCGCGCGCGAGGCTCTGGGCATCGAGCGCCTGAACGACCGCCCCCGCCGCGCCGAGCGAGCGGTCCATCCGCGCCACGATCCACCCCACGAGGTCTGGATCGAGCGCGATCTGGCGGTCGGCCAGCAGCTTGACGACGACGGCCGCGACCAGCCCCTCATCGGGCGGCTCGAGGCGGATCTGCGCGGCCGCGAGGATCCGGCTCTCGAGGTCGGGCAGCGCGATGCCCCAGCCGCGCGGCGCCCCCCGCCCCGCGAGCAGGAGATGCCCGCCCCCCTCGGCCACAAGGTTCGCCAGATGCAGCGCCGCCCGCTCGGCCGCCGGATCGCCGCCGAGGCGGTGGGCATCCTCGATCGCAACGCGCCCCCCCTCGGCCAGCGCAACCAGCGCGGCACGCGCCAGCCGCCCCGCGGGCACGATGGCCGCACCCGCCGCCTCGGCCCAGATCTGCACCAGATGCGACTTGCCCGACCCCTCGGGCCCCGTCAGCACAAGCCGCCCCCCCGGCCAGTCGCGCCAGCCCTCGATCGCGGCAAGGGCGGGGGCGTTCGAGGGTGCGGCGAAGAAATCCGCCCGCCCCCGCGCCGCCCGATGCGGCAGATCGAACGCCAGTTGCGCCGTCATTCCCCGACGCCGAAGCTGTCGCCCGGCCCGCCCGTCTTGCCGCGATAGAGCAGCCCCTCGCGATAGGCGCGCAGCCCGAACCGCGCGAGCACCCCGATCGCGGCCGCGACCGGCACCGCCACCATCATGCCGACAAAGCCGAACAGCGCCCCGAACACCGAGAGCGAGAACAAAAGCCACACCGGATGCAGCCCGACCGACCCGCCCACGAGGCGCGGCACGAGGATGTTGCCCTCGAGGAACTGCCCGGCCGCGAAGATCGCGACGATGACGCCGATCCAGAGCGGCGCCTCCCAGAACTGGAAAAGCGCCAGCCCGATCGAGAGCACCCCGCCGATGATCGCGCCGACATAGGGAATGAACGAGATGAGGCCCGTCACCACCCCCACCACCAGCCCGAACTGCAAGCCCGCCGCCATCAGCGCGACCGCATAGAACACCGCAAGGATGAGGCAGACCGAAAGCTGCCCGCGCACGAAGCCCGCCAGCACCGCATCGATCTCGCGCGCAAGCGCACGGATCGCCGGCGCATGGTCGCGCGGCAGATGCGCGTCGATCAGATGGCGCGGAAACAGCAGGTTCGCGAACTCGGCGCCCTGCCGGATCCGGAAGGAGACGTCGTCGGT
>JAUREX010000089.1 GCA_030834485.1 Gemmobacter sp. | reverse complement strand
ATCACCCCGATCAGCCACGCGGCAGAGGGCGGGCGGTGGGCGTCCTCAGACCGCATGGGCATGCCGCCCGGTCCGGGCTGCGGGGGCGGGCGTCGCCGCCTCGGCCGCGCGCGCGAGATAGGTCTCGGGCGCGACATCGGCCGTGATGCGCCCCTGGTCGAGCACCACCACCCGGTCGCAGATGCGCATCATCGCCGGGCGGTGGGTCACGATCACCATCGTCGCCCCCGCCGCACCCCGGTCGAGCGCGAGCGCAAGTCCCGCCTCGGCCCGCGGGTCGAGATCGGAGGTCGGATCGTCAAGCAGCAAAAGGCCCGGCCCCCCCGCGACCGCGCGCGCAAGCCCGAGCGCGCGGCGCTGGCCGGCCGAGAGGTCGCGCGCGCCGGCCTCGAGCGGGCGGTCCCAGCCGCGCGGGTCGGCGCCGATCAGCCCGCCCAGCCCCGCGATCTCGGCCGCGCGGCCGAGCGCGGCGCCCTCGATCCAGGGCCGCCCGGCCGCGACCACCTCGCGCAGCGTGCCGGCCGGCAGCCAGAGCGGGTCGAGCACCACCCCCGCATGGCGCCCGAGCCGGAGCGGGTCGTGGCGCAACAGGTCGGTGCCGTCGATCAGCACGCGCCCCTCGGCGGGCTGCTCGAGCCCGGCGATGAGGCGCAGCAGCACGCTCTTGCCCGCCGCGGCCGGTCCCGTGAGCGCGATCCGCTCACCCGCCGCAACGCGCAGCGAGATCGCGCGCAGGACGGGCGCAGCCGCCCCGGGCGGCGCCCACGCCACCCCGCGCAACTCGAGCGCGAAATCGGGCGGGGCGAGCGTCTCGGCCGCGGCGGCGAGGCGGGGGGCCGCCGGGCGCAGCGCAGGCGTCGCGCGGCCGCGCGCGGCGACGATCTGGCCTGCGAGCTGCGCGACCGACTGCGCCGGGCCGAGCGCGCGCGCCGTCAGGAGGACCGCCGCGATCAGGGCGCCCCCGCTCAGCCGCGCGTCAATGACCAGAAGCGCGCCCCAGAGCACGACGCCCACCTGCGCGGCCTGCTGCGCGAGATAGCCGCCCTGCACCACCGTCTGCATCCGGGCGCGCAGCGCGGCGCGCCGGCCGAACTGCTCATCCGCAAGCCGTGCGATCGTGGTGCGCAGCGCCGCCCCGCCCGCCATGGCGCGCAGCGTCTCGGCCCCGGCCGCCAGATCGCCGAGCGCGCGGCGCCGCCGCGCCCCGGCCGCGGCATCGGCGGCCGCCAGCGCCCGGATCCGCCCGCCAAGCCCGACCGCAAGCGCCGCGACCGCCGCCAGCGCCAGCACCGGCACCGCCACCACCGGCCCGGCGATGAGCCAGATCGCAAGCAGATAAAGCGCGACGAAGGGCAGATCCCCCGCCGCGGTCAGGAGGGCCGCACCCAGCCCGTCGCGGCGCGCCTCGGCCTCGGCGAGCGCGCCCAGCGCCTCGTCGCGCGCAGGCGCCACCATCCCGGCGCCGAGCGCACCCGCAAGCGCGAGTGTGGCCTCGCGCTCGACCGCAAGGCCCGCGGCATCGGCGATGCGCGCCCGCAGGAGGCGCAGCACGGTGTCGAACCCGACCGCCAGCGCCACGCCCGCACCCAGCGCCACGAGCGAGCCCGCCGCCCCCGCCGGCAGGACGCGGTCATAGACCGCCATGAGGAAGATCGCGACCGCAAGCCCCAGCACATGCGAGAGCGCGGTCGCCGCCATGACCTGCGGCAGCGCCCATCGCTGCCCGAGGACGGCCGTCCAGATCCAACCCCCACCCTCGGACATCCTGCGCGTCATCGTCCATCCCCCGTGCTCGACCCTCGGTTGAAAGGGACTATGCCGGGCGAACCTTAAGCGCGGGTTGAAGGGCGCGGGGGGCGGTCAGGGCGCGACGGCGGCGATGCCCTCGGCCGCGCCCGGCGGCAGATCACCGAGCGCCATGAGATAGGTGTGGATCGAGAACACCACCGCCCGGCTCTGCGGCAGCCGCACGAGGCACTGGCGCTCGGAGCGGAAATAGCGCGGCGGGGCGGCGGCCTCGGGCGTGCCGGGTTGCGCGCGTTCGGGCTGAAAAAGCGCGGGGTTGGCATAGAGAAGTGCATTCGCCCGCCAGAGCGGCGCCTCGGGCCGGATCGCATCGAACAGCCGCTGCACGCGGGGCGCGAGGGCGGCATCATAGACCTCGACCGGGTCATGGATCGCAATCAGCGGGCGGCCCATCTTCTCGGCCAGCCGCCAGCGCGCCGGAAAGCACAGGATCGCGCCCGTCAGCACATGTTCAGCGCTGCCCTCGGGGCGTTCGAGCAGGCAGAAATCCTGCGCCACGAGGCGCCCGAGCGTCAGGAGGGGGGCGGCGCGGTCGCAGGTGATTCGCACGCCATCAGGCCGCACCACCTGGTCGGGGCCGACGGCAAAGCCCGGCACGCGCGCGATCTCGGCCAGCACGCGCGCGAGCAGTTCCTCGGCCGCGGGGCGCGCCGCTTCGTCCAGCGCATGCACCCGCTCGGGCATGGCCGCGATCAGGCGGTCGCGCTCGGCCATCTGCGGGCCATAGGCCTCATCGATCAGGATCCAGCGCGCGGGGTCAAGCGGCGCGATCCCCGGCAGGCGGTGCGCCGTCCGCCAGGGTTCGTGGGGGATCGTCCGGTGCAGGATCGGCGCCATGGCCCGAGGCTGCCGCGCCGGGGGGGCGGGGTCAAGCGGGCGGCGCGCTCAGTCGCGCGGGGGTCACTCGCGCGGGGCGCGCCGCAGCGTGTCCTCGATCCGGTCGGCGAGGGCGCGGCGCGCGGCGGGCTCGAGCGTGCCGAGATGGCGCTCGACCGCCGCGAGGCCCTCGTCGATGCGGCCATGGGCGCGCGCGCGCATCCGCGCCACGATCGCCCCGACCGCCTCGGGGGCAAAGGGTTCGGCCCTGAGCGCCTGCGCCATCGCCGCCGCATCCGCCCGATCGGCCGCGAGCGATTCGCGCAAGCTGCCGCGCCGGTCGGCAAAGCCCGCGCGCATCGCGGCGCGATCCTCGCGGCTGAAGGCGGGCCCGAGCGGCCCGAGCCGCAGCATCCGGCAGCGCGAGCGGATCGTGGGCAGGATGCGCGCCGGCTGATGCGCCACCAGCAGCATCACCGCGCCCGCCGGCGGCTCTTCGAGGAGCTTCAGCACGGCATTGGCCGCCGCGGCGTTGAGGTCGTCGACCGCATCGACGATGACGACGCGCCGCCCGCCATCCGCCGCCGACATGCCGAAGAACCCCCCGAGGCGGCGCACCTCGTCGATCGGGATCTCGGTCCGCAGGCGCCCCGTCTTGTCGTCGAAGGGGCGGCGCAGCAGAAAAAGGCGCGGCTCGCTCAGCGCCGCGATGCGCCGCAGCGCAGGATGGCCCGCCGGCGGATCGAGGGTCCGCGGCGGCTCGGGCGCGCCGAAGAGGCCCCCTTCGGCCGCCTCGGGCGTCGTGATCAGATGGCGCGCGATGCGCCAGGCGAGCGTCGCCTTGCCGATCCCCCGCGGCCCCGCGATCAGCCAGCCGTGATGCAGCCTGCCGCGGCCAAGGGCTGCAAGGAACTCGGCCTCGGCCCCCTCGTGGCCGTAAAGGACGGGCGTCTCGCGCGGGTGCGGGGCGCCGGGCAGGCGGTCGGCCTCGGGGGTTTCCGCGTCGCTCATGCCATGAGGCCCGCGATCTCGGCGGCGATCGCCTCGGGCGGGCGGTCGCCGTCGATGATCCGCACCCTGTCGGGAAAATCCTGCGCGAGCGCGCGGAACCCCGCCCGCATCGCCCGCTGCATCGCAAGGCCCATCCCCTCGAACCGCTGCTCGCCATCCTTGCGGGCGGCGGCGCGGGCAAGGCCGGTCTCGGGCGCAATGTCGATGACGAAGGTCAGATCGGGCTCCACCCCGATCATCAGCGCGTGCAGCCGGTCGACGATGGCGCGCAGATCGCCCCGCGTGATGCCCTGATAGACCCGCGTCGAATCGGCGAAACGGTCGGTCACGACCGTCGCACCCCGCCCGAGCGCGGGGCGGATCGTGCGTTCGAGGTGATCGCGCCGCGCCGCGGTGAAAAGGAGGATCTCCGTCTCGGCCGACCAGCGGTCGGCCTCGCCCCGCAGCAAAAGCGCGCGGATCTCTTCGGCGCCGGGCGATCCGCCGGGTTCGCGCGTCAGCACGACATCGCGCCCCGCGGTGCGCAGCCGCTCGGCCAGCATCCGCGCCTGGGTCGACTTGCCCGAGCCGTCGATCCCCTCGAAGCTGATGAAGCGCGCCACGACCTCAGAAGCCCGCGAGCGACCGCGCCCGGCCGAGCAGCACCTCGGCCGCGACGCCGAGCCTGCCCGCAAAGCCCGCCCCCGCGACATCGCCCGCCGCAAGGACCGGCACGCGCCGTTCAGGCATGTCGGGCACGCGCACGATCATCTCGCCCAGCGGATCGCCCGCCCGGATCGGCGCCGGCACGGGCGCGCGCAGCACCACCTCGCGGGTGATCCCCTCGCGCGCCGAGGCCGGGATCAGCAGGCGCGCATCCGCACCCGCCACCAGCCCGACCGTCGGGGCGGCGCCGAGCCAGACCTCGGCCGCGCCGAGCGGCTCTCCGGTGCGGGCGACATCGACCGACTGGAACTGCCGGAACGCCCAGTTGAGGATGCGCGCCGTCTCATCCGCGCGCGCCTGCTCGGATTCGAGCCCCGAGACGACGACGACGACCCGCCGCTCGCCCATCACGGCCGAGCCGACGATGCCATAGCCCGCCTCGGAGGTATGCCCGGTCTTGAGGCCGTCGGCGCGGATCGCATCGGCGTTGCCGGGCTCTGCGGGAAAGAGGCGAAAGAGCGGGTTGCGGTTCATCCGGTTCGCCGGCGAGCGGTTCTTGTAGTCGAACTCGCGCAGGTCGAAAAACCCGTAGTGCTCGGGGAAATCCTCGATCAGCCGCACCGTCAGCAGCCCGAGGTCGCGCATCGACATGCGGTGGTTCGGGTCGGGCCAGCCCGAGGCGTTGGCAAGGGTCGTGTGCTCCATCCCGAGGGCGCGCGCGCGATCGGTCATGAGGCGGGCAAAGGCCTCTTCGGTTCCGGCAAGCCCCTCGGCCACCACGACGCAGGCATCGTTGCCGGAATTGACGATGATCCCGATGATGAGGTCGCGCACCGTCGGACGATCCTGCGTGTTGAGGAACATGGTCGACCCGCGCATCGCCTTGGCGCGCGCCGAGACCGCAAAGGTCGTCTCCATCGTCACCCGCCCGTCCTTCAGCGCCTCGAACAGCATGTAGAGCGTCATGAGCTTCGACATCGACGCAGGCGGCAGCGGTCGGTTGGCGTCCTTCTCGAGCAGGACGGTCCCGGTGCCCACGTCATAGACCCAGGCCGCGCCTGCGCGCGTCTCGAAGGCGGCGGCGACGGGTCCGGCGGCAAGGGCCGCGATCAAGAGGGCAACGAGGCGGATCAGGGCGCGCGGCATGGGTCCTCCGGCAGGGTTCGGCAGGGGCATCCGTCACGATAACCCCGCCCGCGCGCGACGGAAAGCCTGCGCTTGTCACGGCTGCGGCATGGATGCGCTTTCAGGAGCCGCCAGGAGGGCCTATCCTGTGGCTACGGCGATTTCAAAAGGGGTTTGCCATGTTCAAGCAGAATGTCGGGGGCATCGACCGCATCATCCGCATCGTCGTGGGGCTTGCGCTGATCGCGGGGTATTTCCTCAACCCCGACGCCTCGCTGCGCTGGCTCTATCTCGTGGGCATCATCCCGCTCGCGACCGGGGTGCTGGGGACATGCGGGCTCTACAGCCTGATCGGGATCAGCACCTGCCCGGTCAAGCGGGGCTGAGCGGCGCTATTCCGCCGCGACCCGGCCCCGGGCCAGCAGCGGGCGCAGATAGCGGCCGGTGTGGCTTGCCTCGACGCCTGCGACCTCTTCGGGGGTGCCGGTCGCGACGATGCGCCCGCCCCCGTCGCCCCCCTCGGGGCCGATGTCGATGATCCAGTCGGCCGTCTTCACGACATCGAGGTTGTGCTCGATCACGACGACGGTGTTGCCCTGCTCCACGAGTTCGTGCAGCACCTCGAGCAGCTTGCGCACATCCTCGAAATGCAGCCCCGTCGTCGGTTCGTCGAGGATGTAGAGCGTGCGCCCCGTCGCGCGGCGCGAAAGCTCCTTGGCGAGCTTCACCCGCTGCGCCTCGCCGCCTGATAGCGTCGTCGCCTGCTGGCCTACCTTGATGTAGCCAAGCCCGACCTGCACCAGCGCGTCCATCTTTTCGCGGACCGCGGGGATCGCGGCGAAAAAGCCCTGCGCGTCCTCGACCGTCATCTCGAGCACATCCGAGATCGACTTGCCGCGGAACTTCACCTCGAGCGTCTCGCGGTTGTAGCGCGCACCCTTGCAGGTCTCGCAGGTGACATAGACGTCGGGCAGGAAGTGCATCTCGATCTTGATGACGCCGTCGCCCTGGCAGGCCTCGCAGCGCCCGCCCTTGACGTTGAAGCTGAACCGCCCCGCCTTGTAGCCGCGCGCCTGCGCCTCGGGCAGGCCCGCGAACCAGTCGCGGATCGGCCCGAAGGCGCCCGTATAGGTCGCGGGGTTCGACCGCGGCGTGCGCCCGATCGGGCGCTGGTCGATGTCGATCACCTTGTCGAGATGCTCGAGCCCGCGGATCGTCTCGCAGGGGGCGGGCGTCTCATGCGCGCCGTTGAGGCGCATCGCCGCCGTCTTGAAGAGCGTCTCGATCGTCAGCGTCGACTTGCCCCCGCCCGAGACGCCCGTCACGCAGACAAAGCGCCCGAGCGGGAAATCGACCGAGAGGTCGTGCAGGTTGTTGCCGCTCGCCTTGATGACGCTCACATTCTTGCCGTTGCCCTTGCGGCGGGTGGCGGGCACGGCGATGGCGCGCTTGCCCGACAGATACTGGCCCGTCAGGCTCGCGGGGTCGGCCGCGATCTCGGCCGGCGTGCCCTGCGCCACGATCCGCCCGCCATGCACCCCCGCCCCCGGCCCGACGTCGAGGACGAAATCCGCCTCGCGGATCGCCTCCTCGTCATGCTCGACGACAAGGACGGTGTTGCCCTGGTCGCGCAGGTTCTTGAGCGTGCCGAGCAGCCGGTCGTTGTCGCGCTGATGAAGCCCGATCGAGGGTTCGTCGAGCACATAGAGCACCCCGGTCAGCCCCGATCCGATCTGGCTCGCAAGCCGGATGCGCTGGCTCTCGCCGCCCGAGAGGGTGCCCGCGTTGCGCGCGAGCGTCAGATAGTCGAGGCCCACATTGACGAGGAAACCCAGCCGCTCGCGGATTTCCTTGAGGATCGGGCGCGCGATCTCGTTCTTTTGCGCGCCGAGGTGCTCGGGGATGCCGAGCGTCCAGTCATGCGCCTCGCGGATCGATTTGGCGACGACCTCGCCGATGTGCACCCCCGCGACCCTGACCGCGAGCGCCTCGGGCTTCAGCCGGTGGCCGCCGCAGGCCCCGCAGGGGCGGTTGTTCTGATAGCGCTCGAACTCCTCGCGCACCCAGGCGCTGTCGGTCTCGCGCCAGCGGCGTTCCATGTTGGGGATGACGCCCTCGAAGGTGCGGCTGACCTGATAGACCCGCCCCCCCTCGTCATAGCGAAAGGCGATCTCCTGCCCGTCCGAGCCGCACAGGAAGACGTCGCGCACCGCCTCGGGCAGGTCGCGCCATTTCTTGCGCGGATCGAAGCCGTAATGGCGCGCCAGCGCCTCGACCGTCTGGGTGAAATAGGGCGACTTCGACTTGGCCCAGGGCGCGATCGCCCCTTGCGGGATCGAGAGCGCCTGATCGGGCACGATAAGCCTTTCGTCAAAGAAAAGCTCCTGCCCGAGCCCGCCGCAGGAGGGGCAGGCGCCGAAGGGGGCGTTGAAGGAAAAGAGCCGCGGCTCGATCTCGGCGATGGTGAAGCCCGAGACGGGGCAGGCGAATTTCTCTGAAAACGTCGTGCGCTCGGGCTCGCCCTCCGCCGGCGCGGTCTCGAGGATCGCGATCCCGTCGGCGAGGTCGAGCGCGGTGCGCAGGCTGTCGGCCAGCCGCGTCTCCATCCCCGGGCGCACGATGATGCGGTCGACCACCACGTCGATGTCGTGGCGCAGCTTCTTGTCGAGCACGGGCGGATCCTCGAGCTCGTGGAACGCCCCGTCGACCTTGACCCGCTGAAAGCCCTGCTTGCGCAGCTCGAGCATCTCCTTGCGGTATTCGCCCTTGCGGTCGCGGATGATCGGGGCCAGCAGATGCGCGCGCGTGCCCTCGGGCATCGCCATGATGCGGTCGACCATGTCCTGCACCTGCTGCGCCTCGATCGGCAGCCCCGTCGCCGGGCTGTAGGGCGTGCCGACGCGCGCGAAGAGCAGCCGCAGATAGTCGTAGATCTCGGTGACCGTGCCGACGGTCGAACGCGGGTTCTTCGAGGTCGTCTTCTGCTCGATCGAGATCGCGGGCGAGAGGCCCGAGATATGGTCCACATCGGGCTTGTGCATCATGTCGAGGAACTGGCGCGCGTAGGCCGAGAGCGATTCGACATAGCGCCGCTGCCCCTCTGCATAGATCGTGTCGAAGGCGAGCGAGGATTTACCCGACCCCGACAGCCCCGTCAGCACCGTGAGCGAATCGCGCGGGATCGCGACATCGACGTTCTTGAGGTTGTGCTCGCGCGCGCCGCGCACCTCGATGAACTTCTGTTCTGCCATGCCGCCACCCGCCCGCATCCCGCGCCCCGCAGACACATAGACCCGCCGCGCCGCGCCGCCAACCGGAAAGCACGAACGCAGAGCGAACATCGCCGAAAAGGCGCAGAAAAGATCGCGGTTGACATTCATAAACGTGAATGTATGAAGGGGCATCCCAAACGGAGTCCCCCCGATGTTCGCCAACATGCTCTCGCGCTCGGCCCGCCCCTCGGCCGCCGATCTGGTCGCCCGCCACGCGCGCGGCGAGGTTCTTCTTGTCGATGTGCGCGAAAGTGCCGAGGTGCAGGCCTCGGGCATCGCCTCGGGGGCGGTGCATGTGCCGCTCGGCCGGCTCGCGCAGGTCGCCGATCCGCGCAGCCCCGCGCATGATCCGGCGTTTGCGCCCGCCCGCCCCGTCGCGCTCTATTGCGCCTCGGGCGGACGTTCGCAGGTTGGCTGCGGGATCCTCGCGCAGCTCGGCTATCGCGATGTGACGAATGCGGGCGGGCTTGGCGACTGGGCCGCGGCCGGCGGCAAGGTCGTGCGGGTCTGAGGCCGCGCCGGTCAGTCGTCGGCCGGCTCGTCCTCGGGGTCGTCGTCATCGTCGAAGAAGGGCGTGACGTCGGCCACCACGACCGCATTCTCGGCCGCCGCGCGCGCCATCAGGTCGCGCTCGGCGTCGTCCACGCGCTCGCCCGCCGCCTCGCGTTCGGCAAGCGTCCCCATCCCCGTGACCTCGAGCGGCGCGAGCCCCGACTGCTTGAGGAGTGCGACCGTCTCGCGCACCGCCTCGGCCTCGTCCTTGCCCGAGGCATAGCACAACAGCCCCGCCCCGGTCGCGCCCGCCGGCAGCCCGTCATCCGCCTTGCGGCCGACCTGCACGAGCAGGGTAAAGACCCCTTGCGCCACCGCCGCCTCAGTCGCGCAGGAGTTCGTTGATCGAGGTCTTGGAGCGCGTCTGCGCATCGACCTTCTTGACGATCACCGCGCAATAGAGGTTCACGCCCCCGCTCGAGGGCATCGAGCCCGCGACCACGACCGACCCCGGCGGCACCTCGCCATAGCTGACCGCGCCGGTCTCGCGGTCGACGATCTTGGTCGACTTGCCTATGAAGACGCCCATGCCCAGCACCGAGCCCTCGCGCACGATGCAGCCCTCGACCACCTCCGAACGCGCGCCGATGAAGCAGTCATCCTCGATGATCGTCGGCCCCGCCTGCATGGGCTCGAGCACGCCG
>JAUREX010000088.1 GCA_030834485.1 Gemmobacter sp. | reverse complement strand
GAGCTTTTTCGAGAGGATCGAGGCGGTGATGAGGTCGATGCTCTCGACCGTCGCGGTCACGTCGCGGATGGCATAGAGCCGCCGGTCGGCCGGCGCGATGTCGGGGCCAGCGGCGACGATGGCGCAGCCGATGGCGCGGATCTGGGCGCGCAGCGCCTCGGGCGCAACGCCCGTCCCGAGGCCCGGGATCGCCTCGAGCTTGTCGAGCGTGCCGCCCGTGTGCCCGAGCCCGCGTCCCGACACCATCGGCACGAACGCCCCGCAGGCCGCGAGCGCCGGCGCGAGCGGGATCGAGACCGCATCGCCGATCCCGCCCGTCGAATGCTTGTCGAGGACCGGCCCCGGCAGGTCCCAGCCGAGCACCGAGCCCGAATCGCGCATCCCGAGCGTCAGCGCGACGCGGCCCTCCTCGCCCAGACCGCGCAGGCAGACGGCCATCGCGAAGGCGCCCGCCTGCGCGTCGCTGACCTCGCCACGCGCAAGGCCCGTCGCAAAGGCCCGGATCGCCTCGGGGCCTGGCGGGCGGCCCTCGCGCACGGCCATGATGACGGCGCGCGCATCGATCACGTCGGCATCTGCCCCTTGTCGAAGGCGCCGGGCAGAAGGGCGCCGACCGTGGTCTCGGCCACTTCGCCGCGCGTCGTGCAGAGTGTCACGGGCACCTCGGGCGGGGCGAATTCGGCAAGCTTCTGCCGGCAGCCGCCGCAGGGCGAGACGGGCACCGGGCTGTCGGCGATGACGAGGGCGGCGAGGATGCGCGTCTCGCCGGCCGCGACCATCGCCGCGATGGCGCCCGCCTCGGCGCAGGTGCCTTCGGGATAGGCGGCGTTCTCGACGTTGCAGCCGGCATAGACCGCGCCCGACGCCCCGCGCAGCGCCGCGCCCACGGCAAAGCGCGAATAGGGCACATAGGCATGCGCGCGCACCGCCGTCGCCGCACGCAGAAGTTCGTCGTCCATCGCGTCCCCTCCCTTCAGGCCGGCAGCGTCGTGAAGGCGCCGGGCAGTGACACCTCGAGCAGTTCGAAATCGGCACTCGGCCCGGCGTAGCGCGTCGCCATCCCGGGCGGGATGACGAAGGCATCGCCGGGCGTCAGGCGCACGGGTGCGGCCCCCTCGCCCTCGAGCGTCATCGCCCCCTCCATCACGAAGCCAAAGAGGATGTCGGCGTCGTGGCGCACGGCCCCTGCCCCATCGCCCGGCGCCGCGCGCACGACCTGCACGCCCGCGACGTTGCGGGTGTTCGCCGCGATCGTGGTGTCGCGCGCGACGAACCCCGGCACGCGAAAGGGCGCCCAGGCGGCCCCCTCGGCGCGGTGGTGGACGAAACGCTGCCCGTCCCATTCGCGCCCCGGCACGGCGGCGTCGGTGTTGGGCAGCGTCATGGCATGGTCGATCGTCGTCAGATGCTCGGCCGGCACGCCGATCTCGATCACCTCGATGTTGTCCGAGGCATGGAGGACGCGGTGGCGGATCTGCGGCGGCTGGATCACGCAGCACCCGGCCGAGAGGCGAAAGGGCGGGCCCTGATCCTCGTAGACGAGATCGACCCAGCCGCGATAGCAGAAGATCAACTGAAAGCCGATCGTGTGGTAATGCACCATGTCGGGGACGGGGCCGCCGTCGGGGATGCGGATGTGGCTTGCGATGATCGCGCCGCCCAGCCGGTCGGGGATGAGGTCGCGATACTGCATCCCGGCCCGCCCGATCACCCAGGGCGCCTGATCGGCAAGCCGGCGGACAACGAAGGCGTGTTCGGTCTCGGGCAGGATCAGGGGCGGGTTCGCGGCCTCGATCTCGATGCGCGTCCCGTTCGGGGCGCTCAGCACACGCGCCCCCCCCGCCACGGCGGCCGGATCCTCGGCCAGGATGCGGATCACGGGCGCGGGGGCCGTCGCGCCCCGCTCGAGCCGGAGCCGCAGCCCATGGCCCGAGACGACGGCGACGCGCGGATCGTCGGCGGGATAGATCAGCTCGAGCCTGAAGCTGAGGACCTTGGTGAAGAAGTCGAGATCCTCGGTCAGCACGGCCGAGGGCACCAGAACCTCTGCGCAACTCTCCATCATGTCCCCCCTTGGCGGCGGCGCAAAGACTGCGCGCGCGCGCGTGCCGATGCAAGCACCCGCGCGCATGCGGCGCCGTCGCGACGGGCCTTGGCGACCCACACGCGATGGTTTAACGTTGAACAATCCTTGAGGAGACAGCCGGATGGACGATACGCGGCACGACAACGCCCGGCAGGCGGCGCTCGACTATCACGAGTTTCCGCGGCCCGGAAAGCTCGAGATCCGCCCGACTAAGCCGCTCGCGAACGGGCGCGACCTGTCGCGGGCCTATTCGCCCGGCGTCGCCGAGGCCTGCCTCGAGATCAAGGCCGATCCGGCCTCGGCGCGCCGCTTCACCGCGCGCGGCAACCTCGTCGCGGTCGTCTCGAACGGGACGGCGGTGCTGGGGCTTGGCAACATCGGGGCGCTCGCGTCCAAGCCCGTGATGGAAGGGAAGGCGGTCCTTTTCAAGAAATTCGCCAACATCGACTGCTTCGACATCGAGCTCAACGAGCCCGACCCCGAGCGGCTGGCCGACATCGTCTGCGCGCTCGAGCCGACCTTCGGCGCGATCAACCTAGAGGACATCAAGGCGCCCGACTGCTTCACGGTCGAGCGCCTCTGCCGCGAACGGATGAAGATCCCCGTCTTTCACGACGACCAGCACGGCACCGCGATCGTCGTCGGCGCGGCGGCGACGAATGCGCTCCATGTCGCGGGCAAGGCGTTCGATCGGATCAAGCTCGTCTCGACCGGCGGCGGCGCGGCGGGGATCGCCTGCCTCAACATGCTCGTGAAACTCGGGGTGCGGCGCGAGAACATCTGGCTTTGCGACCTGCACGGGCTCGTGCATGAGGGGCGCGAGATCGACATGACCCCGCAAAAGGCGGCTTTTGCCCAGCCCGGCGGGCCGCGCACGCTCGCCGAGGTGATCGGGGGGGCGGATCTTTTCCTCGGCCTCTCGGGGCCCGGGGTGCTGACCGAGGAGATGGTCGCGCGGATGGCGCCGCGCCCGATCGTCTTTGCGCTCGCCAATCCCACGCCCGAGATCATGCCCGAGGCGGTGCGCGCCGCCGCGAGCGATGCGATCATCGCCACCGGCCGGTCGGATTATCCCAACCAGGTCAACAATGTGCTGTGCTTTCCGTTCATCTTCCGCGGCGCGCTCGATGCGGGCGCGACCGAGATCAACGACGCGATGCAACTGGCCTGCATCGAGGCGATCGCGGCGCTTGCGCGCGCCACCACCTCGGCCGAGGCGGCCGCGGCCTATAGCGGCGAGCGGATGAGTTTCGGGGCCGATTACCTCATCCCCAAGCCCTTCGATCCGCGGCTGATGGGGGTGGTCGCGTCGGCGGTGGCGCGCGCCGCGGCCGAGACGGGCGTCGCGACGCGGCCGATCGCGGATCTCGGGGCCTACAAGGAGGGCCTCGACGGGACGGTGTTTCGCAGCGCCCTCATCATGCGGCCCGTGTTCGAGGCTGCGCGCAGCGCCAAGCGCCGCGTCGTCTTTGCCGAGGGCGAGGATGACCGCGTGCTGCGCGCCGCCCATGCCGCGATGGAAGAGACGGGCGACATTCCGATCCTGATCGGCCGTCCCGAGGTCCTCTCGATGCGTTGCGAACGCGCGGGCCTCCCGATCCGGCCCGAGCGCGACTTCGAGATCGTCAACCCCGAGAGCGACCGGCGCTATCGCGACTATTGGGAGACCTACGCCGCCCTGATGGAGCGGCGCGGCGTCACACCCGACATCGCGCGCGCGATCATGCGCACGAACACGACCGCCATCGCCGCCGTCATGGTCCACCGCGGCGAGGCCGACAGCATGATCTGCGGCACCTTCGGGCAGTATCTGTGGCACCTGAACTATGTCCGGCAGGTGCTGGCGCGCGACCGGCTGCGCCCGGTCGCGGCGCTCTCGCTCATCATCCAGCCCGAGGGGCCGCTCTTCATCGCCGACACGCAGGTGAACCCCGACCCGACGCCCGAGCAGATCGCCGACACCGCCATCGCCGCCGCGCGCCATGTCCGCCGTTTCGGCCTCGATCCGGCGGTCGCGTTCTGCTCGCATTCGCAGTTCGGCAACCTCGACATCGCCTCGGGGCGCAAGATGCGCGCGGCACTCGACATCCTCGACGGGCGCGAGGCCGATTTCGCCTATGAGGGCGAGATGAACATCGACGCCGCGATGGACCCCGAACTGCTTGCCCGCGTCTTTCCCAATTCGCGGCTGAAGCGGGCGGCGAATGTGCTGATCTTCGCCAATTCCGACGCCGCGAACGGGGTGCGCAACATCCTCAAGGTGCGCGGCGACGGGCTCGAGGTCGGGCCGATCCTGATGGGGATGGGCAACCGCGCGCATATCACCACGCCCTCGGTGACGGCGCGCGGGCTCCTCAATATCGCGGCGCTGGCGGGCACGCCGATCGCGCGCTACGGCTAGGGCCGCGGCGCGCTAGAAATAGAGTGAGAGGTCGCGGTGGTCGGCCATGCAGGAGGCCATGAAGAGCGCCTGCTCGCGGTTCATCCGCTGCTCGGTGCGGATGCCGACGCGGTCGCGGATCGCCTCGGCATGGGCCGCGAGGGCCGGGAGCAGCGTCGCCTGCGCCGCCGTCCGCCAGCCGATCTGCCCCTCATACTCCTCCACCGCCGCCTCGTAATCGGCAAGCGCGCGGGTCCGGTCGGTCGAACCCAGACCGCGCCGCACCTTGGAAAGCGCCGAGGCGATCTCGGAGGTGTTCGCGACATCGCGCAGCCGCGCCTCGAAGGCCTTGACCGCCTCTTCGGCCGTCGCCTTGTCGGCCCCCTCGACGAGGGGGCGCAGCGCCGCGAGGTCGGGCCCGAGCGCCTCGAAGGCGGGCGTGCCCTGCAGGATCGCGACCACCTCGGCGACATCGCCATAGGCTTTCTCGGCGGTGCGGCCAAAGCGGTTGGCGGCAGCGTCGCGCGCATCGAGGAGCGCCTTGAACGCATCATGCGTCGCCGTCCAGTCGGCCGGGATCTGGTCGCGCAGCGCGGTGATCTCGGCCTCGAGTTCGGCGATCCGCGCCTGCATGCGCGCCGCATCATCGGGCTCGGAGCCCTGCAGGCGGTTGACCGCGGCGCGCAGGCGGTCGATCTCGCGCTGGTCGTTGCGCACCCGACGCTCGAGGTCGCGCACCGCGCGCAGGATCGGACGATAGGCCGGCGTCGCGGCATCGACCTCGGCCCCGGCGGCGAGGAGGCCATCGCGCAGCACCGCCATCTCGGCCCCTGCCCCGAGCGCGCCGCCGACCTTGGCCGCGAGGGGGGCGGGCAGCGCCGACAGATCGATCCGCGGCCCCTCGGCCAGCGTCGTGCGGAGCGCGCCCGAGGCGTCGGCGAGGCCCTCCATCATGTAGTCCTGCACGCAGACGCCCAGCCGCGGGTTGCGGGGCGGGGGCGAGGTCTCGGCCAGATAGCTCACCCGGTTGGGCAGATAGTTCACGAGCGGCGGCGTCGCCGCGACAATCCCGAGTGCGGCGATCTGGAGCCCGATGAAGGGCAGGACGCCGCGATAGATCTGCACCGTGCGCACGATCGCCGGCGCCACGCCGCGCAGATAGAAGAGCGCAAAGCCGAAGGGTGGCGTCAGGAACGATGTCTGCACGTTGAGGCCGACCATCACGCCCAGCCAGACGGCGGTGATGTTCGCTTCGGGGTCCGACAGCAGGATGGGCGCCACGATCGGCACGACCACCACCGCGATCTCGATGAAGTCGAGGAAGAAGCCCATGATGAACATCACGAGCATCACGATCAGGAACTGCGTCCAGAACCCGCCCGGCAGCGTCGTGAGGAAATCGCGCACGATGTCCTCGCCGCCGAAGGCGCGGAACGCCGCCGTCAGCATCGCCGCACCCATGAGGATGATGAAGACGAGCGACGAGGTCTTGGCCGTCTCGATCATCACTGCACTCAGCGTGCCGTCGATGCGATAGATGCGCAGCGTGCTCCAGGCGATCCCGATGAGGATCAGCACCGCGCCGACCGCACCGATCCAGATGCCCGAGAGGTCCCCTGCCGAGATCGCGGCCTTGACGTTCATGTTGTGGGCCGAGATCGCATAGCCGAGGATCAGCACCCCGACGATCGAGATCAGCGCCGGCACGAAGGTCGTCGCCTTGCGCGGCATCAGCCGATAGCTCGCCATGATGAGGGCGCCCGCCGCCCCGACCGCGCCCGCCTGGTTGACCGTCGCGATCCCGAAGATGATCGAGCCCAGCACCACGAAGATGAGCGCGAGCGGCGGCACGAGCGCGAGCGTGACGTTGATCCAGAAATCGACGTCAAAGCGCCCCTCGTGGCGCACGGGCGGGGCCATGCTCGGCCGCACGATCGCGACGACGAGGATGAAGAGGACATAGAGCGCGACGAGCACGAGGCCCGGGATGAAGGCGCCGATGAACATCTCGCCCGCGCTCGTCGAGGTGACGCCGAAGGCCGAGGGCAGCGACGCCTCGCCGGTCGCTTCCTTGTAGAGGCCCGCGCGCAGCGTCGCCGCCTGATCGGCCGCCGAGCCGAGCTGGTCGGCAAGGATGATGAGGACGACCGACGGCGGGATGATCTGCCCGAGCGTCCCCGAGGCCGCGATGGTGCCGGTCGCGAGCGGGACGGAATAGGAATTGCGCAGCATCGCCGGCAGCGAGATGAGGCCCATCGCCACCACCGTGGCGCCGACGATCCCCGTCGTCGCCGCAAGCAGCGCGCCGACGACCACGACCGAGATCCCGAGGCCACCCGGAACGGGCCCGAAGAGCCGCGCCATCGTCATCAGCAGGTCTTCGGCGATCTTTGAGCGCTGCAGCATGATCCCCATGAAGATGAAGAGCGGGATCGCGATCAGCGTGTCGCGCTCGACCTCCCAATAGACGCCGCGCAGGTTGGTGACGCCGGCCGAGAGCCATTGCGACGGCCCCCCGGTGTGAAAGAACGCATCCGGCCCGCCCCCGAACAGCATCCCCGCCCCGGCCGCGAGGCCGATCGAGATGATCGCGGCGCCGGGCAGCGCGAAGGCCACCGGATAGCCCGAGCCGAGCGCGATCGCCATGGTGGCGAGCAGCACGAACAGAAAGAAGATCTCCATCGCGGCCGCCCCTCAGTGCTGGATCGCGGCCGACTCGCGGCGGCCCGGTTCGTCGCGCATGTCGGCAACCGCTTCGAAGAAGCTGCTCACGAACTGCACGATCATGGTGACGGCGAAGATCGCGAGGAAAACCGCCATGTGGAACTTGGTGAACATCCCCATCTGCCCGACCTGGCTGACCTCGAAGTTGCGCACCGAGCTGTTGATGATGCCCGAGGGGCCATTGAGGCCGATCGAGAGGATGAGCGCGCAGGTGCCGATCCCGAGCGCGACCGCCCCGATGGCGTTGACGATGCCCTTCCGGCGCGTCGACATGCCCGCATAGAACACATCGACCCGAACATGGCCGTTTTCATGGAGCGTATAGGCCGAGGCAAAGAGAAAGAGCCCGGCGTACCAATAGCGGACCAGATCGCCCATGAACGCCTGCTCGTAGGAAAAGCCGAAGCGCGAGATGACGATCAGCAGCTCGGCAAGCACCGTGAGCAGCGCCAGCCAGTGAACGCCGAGCGTGCGGGTAAAGAGGCCCAGCACGATGCCGGCGAGGATGAGGGGGCCGTGCACATAGGGCCCGACGAAGCGCGAAAGGCCGAGTTGCGTCGCGAGCGCATCGCCCACGATCCCGGCCAGAAGCTGCTCGGCGCGCAGAAAGGCGATCGCGGTGTCGACGACCCCGATGAGGAACACCGCCCAGAAGCAGGCGCGCACGACATAGAGGTTGAAGCGGTGGATGATATGCGCATCCCAGCGCAGCGAGGTCATGGGCGAGAGGGCGACATAGGCCGCCACCGCCGCGGCTGCGAGCGCGTAGACCCCCGCGACAGAACCGATCCGCCCCTCGGACCAGAGCACCGCAAGGCCGGGCGCACCCCAGCCGACGATCAGCACATTCGCGACGAGGAACGCCCCGAGAAAGGCGAGCACACCCCAGCCGAAGAGGCGGATCAGGGGGGCCGGTGCACCAAAGCGCGGCACCGTCCGATCGGAGATCGCAATAGACATCGTTCCCTCGCGGCGATCAGCGGAGGAAGGGCCGCGCGCGGCCCGTCCGACCGTGAGAGGGTCAGGCGCGGCGCCGCGCAGGGCAGGCCGCGCCGACCGGAGCATCGGTCGGGCGGCGTACCGCCCGACCGAAACCGGATCAGGCGTCGATGCCCAGAACGCGGTTGCGCTGGTTGACGAAGGTCCCCTCGAAGCGCGCCATCATCGCGCCGACCTCGCGCAGCGTTGACTGGAACGAATCGTCGATGCGCGTCGCGAGGTCCGAATGGGCGCGGATTTCCTCGAACGCGGCCGCGGCGGCGCGGCCAAAGCCGTCCCACACGTCATCGTTGAAGTTGCGCACCTCGACCCCGTGCTCGGTCACGAGCTTGGTGAGATAGGCCCCGTTGTTGGCCATCGCCTCTTCATACTGGTTGCCGACTTCCTCGTGGCAGGCGGCGGTGATGACCGCGCGCTCCCAATCCGAGAGCGTGCCCCACCAGGCGGTGTTGATGCCCATCGCGAGGTTGCCGCCCGGCTCGTGCATGCCGCCGGTGTAGTAGTACTTGGCGGCCTCGTAGAACTTCATGAAGTAGTCGTTGTAGGGGCCGACCCACTCGGTCGCGTCGATCGTGCCCGAGACGAGGTTTTCATAGATCTGGCCGCCCGGCAGCGCGACGGTCGAGGCGCCGAGCTTCGAGAGGACCGAGCCGGCGATCCCGGGGATGCGCATCTTGAGGCCCTGGAAATCCTCGGCCGAGTTGATTTCCTTGTTGAACCAGCCGCCCGCCTGCGTGCCCGAGGCGCCGCACAGGATGCCCTTGAGGCCGAAGCCGCCCGAAAGCTCGTCCCAGAGGGCCTGACCGCCCTTGAACTTGATCCAGGCATTGTGCTCGGAAGCCGTCATGCCGAAGGGGACGGTGCAGAAATAGGCAAACCCCGGGTGCTTGCCGATCCAGTAGTATTCGGCGCCGATGTAGGCGTTCGAGTTGCCGGCCGCGACATCGTCGAAGACGTCGAGCGTGCCGACCTTCTCGCCGGCGGCAAAATATTCGACGTTGAGCGCCCCGTTCGACAGCTCGGCAATACGCGCCGCAAGGCGCTGCGCCGACGTCCCGAGACCGGGCAGGTCGCGGCCCCAGGTCGAAACGATGGTCATCGTCTTGGCGCCCTGCGCGACGGCAGGCGCTGCGAGCGCCGCAGCGGCGGCGGCCGTTCCGCCGAGTGCGGAGTTCTTCAGGAATGAACGGCGATCCATGGGGTATTCCCTCCCGTTTTGATATCGACAGCCCCCGCGACGGACGGTCGCGGGTCGGCGATCCGTATACATAGACGCGCGCCATCGCACATCAAATAAATTCTAACCGCCCCGCGCAACAAAATTTCGCTCATTTTCCGGGCAGATAGACCCGCGCATGGTGCAGCGCGCGGCAGTCGGGCGAGGGCGAATCAGCCCTTGCGCGCGGCCTTCTCGGCCAGACCCGAGCGCCCCTCGCGCGCAGCGAGTGCGGCCTCGACCTCGGCGAGCGTGACGCCGCGCGCGGCGAGCATGACGAGCAGGTGATAGATCACATCCGCAGCCTCGGCCGTCAGCCCCTCCCGGTTGCCCTTCAGCGCGGCGAAAGCGGCCTCGAGCGCCTCTTCGGCGAATTTGCGCGCGCAGGCCTCGGGCCCCTGCCCGAGCAGGCGCGCGGTCCATGAGGTGTCGGGGTCGGCGCCCGCACGCGCCGCGATGGTGTTGGCAAGCCTCTCGATCGCGCTCATCCCTGCCTCACTGCGATGCCGGCCGCGGCCATGGCGGCCCTGGCCTCGGCG
>JAUREX010000087.1 GCA_030834485.1 Gemmobacter sp. | reverse complement strand
AAAGCATCGCGCCATCATCCTGCGCGGCGGGCTCGATCGCAATGATGCGCCCGCCGCGCCCGCGATCCTCCCCCGGGCCCGAGAGGCGCAGCCTGACCGGCAGGCCGGGGCGGAGGCCCGCCGCCTGCCCGGGGTCGATCAGCGCCCTGAGCTGCAGCTCCGTCCCCTGCGGACGCACCTTGAGCAGCGGCTGGCCCGCCGCGACCGCCGCCCCCGTCTCGACCCGCTCGAGGAGTTCGAGCCGGCCGGCGACGGGGCTGCGGATCTCGGCCGCGGCCATCAGCGCCATGAGCGCCGGGCGGCGCGCCTCGAGCCGGGCCAGCGCGGCCTCGGCCTCGGCCAGTTCGGCAAGGATCGCGGCGCGGCGCGTCTCGGCCGCGCTGTCGCGCCGGGCGCGCGCGGCCTCAAGTGCGGCCTCGGCGCGCGCGATCTCGGCGCCAAGTGCTGCGGCCTCGCCGCGCTGTTCGGCCTCGGCGCGGCGATAGGGCTCAAGGCTGCGACCGGCGGCGAGGCCCGCGGCGACGAGGGGCGTCTGCGCGGCCATCTCGGCACTGACGATCGCGAGCCCCTCGGCCGCAGCCGCCGCCCGCGCCCGCAGCGCCGCCTTCATCATAACTGCTTTCGAGGGTGGGCACCTGCACCGCGAAATGCTGAACCGGCGTGCGATGGATTACGATCCGCAAGTGCGCGACCGGCTGATCGCGGCGGGCACGATCGAGGCGGGCTATCTTGCGCTCGTGCGCGAGGGGGCGAAGCTGCCGCTCGTGTTCTACGACCAGCTCGTGCAGCTTGTGCTGCGCAACGCGCTCGACGGCTGCGAGGATGTGCGGATGCTGCGCGCGGCCGAGATCTTCTTTCGCCCGCAGCGCGCGCATTTCCAGGATGACGCGCTGATGCTCGCCGATGACGAGCTCGTGGCCGAGCTCGAGGTCGAACAGCACCAGAACCCGCTGATGGCGATGATGTCGGGCGGGGTGTCGGCGCTCGACGTGCTGGGCGAGGGCAACGGCTGGACGTATTGGAGCCGCTCGGACGCCCACACGATGGTGCTGCCCTTCGGCGCCGACCCCAAAGCGCGCGAGGCCTTCGCGCGGGTGATCGCGGCCTTCTTGCGCCATCTCCTCGGGCTCGAGGTGCGGGTGGTGCCGCATGTGCGGGCCGAGGATGTCGACCTGCGCTGGTTCGTGGGGCTCGACCCCGTCGGCACCGCGATCGGCAACGCGCTCTGGCACGGCCGGCCGGTGCAGGAGACGCTCGTCGGCCTCTTTGCGCTCGAGATCGACCCGCCCTCGGCGATGCTGCCCGAGGTCGCGGGCCATCCGGTCTGGCTGCTCCTCGGGATGGGCAAGGACAGGGTGATCCGGATGAAGCCGCAGAACCTGATCGCGGGGCTGCCGCTCGCGACCGGGCCGCGGGGGAGGGCCTGAGATGCCGCGCGAGATCCTGCGCCTCGGCATCGTCGCCCGCTCGCACCCGCCCGCGACGGTCTGGGGCGGGCGCGTGCTGCGGCCGGTCGCGGTGCTGCCGGTTCCGGCGCCGCTGGCGGCGGGCACGGTCATGTCGGACATCGAGGGCGTCCAGACGGTCTATCTGGGCGATCACGCGCTGATGCTGCACCATGGCGAGACGGCGCATTACCTCATGAACCTCGGCGCGGCGAGGCCCTCGGTCTGGGTCTCGCTCGACGGGGCGCGGGTGCATCTGGTGACGCCCGACCCCTTCGAGGGCGAGGCGCTCGCGGGCGATCCCGAGCGCGTGGTCGAGGCCGTCGCGATGCCGCCCGAGGTCTGCGCAGCGGTCGCCGCCTTCGTCGCCGCCCACCACGCCCCCGAACCCTTCGAGAAGCGCAAGCGCAAGCCCGCCTCGATCACCGAGGCCGACCCGCGCGCGCCGCGCATCCTCGCGCCCGACCAGAAATGGGGCGCGCGATGACCGAGGGCGGCTTCCTCGACCGCTGGTCGCGCCGCAAGCGGGCCGCGCAGGCCGAGAGCGCGGCCGAAGCCGAGGCCCCGCCCGCCGCCGAGCCCTTGCCCGAGGTGGCGCCAGAGGCGGGTGCCGAGGTTGCGCCCGGGCCCCAGACCGAGGAGGAATGGCGCGCGATCCTGCCGCCGATCGACCAGATCACCGCCGAGACCGACATCCGCGTCTTCCTGCAGGCGGGCGTGCCGGCGGCGCTGCGCAATGCCGCGCTGCGGCGCGCCTGGGCCGCTGATCCGCTGATCGGGGCGTATGAGGACCCCGCGCGCGACTATTTCTGGGACTGGAACGCCCCGGGCGGCGTGCCCGGCGGGGGCGGCACGCTCGACCCCGAGCGGGTCGCGAAGATGCTGCGCGACATCGTCGGCCCCGAGGAGAAGCCGCAGGGCGATTCGCCCGAAGATGCCGCGGAGACCCCTCCCGAAACGCACGCGGCGGAGGCGCATGACGTGGTCGCCGAGGTGCCCGCCGCTTCCGTTTCGCCCGTCGATCCGCCCGTCGATCCGCCCTTCGCCCCGGCCCCGCCAGAGACCGTCGCGGCCTCGCTTGCGCCGCAAGGCCCGGACAAGGCTCTGCGAAGGGACGCGCTGCCCCTCCGCCGACGCCACGGTGGCGCCGTGCCGGGCTGAAGCGGGCACGGCCTGCGGCGATGCGTCTGACATGCAAAGCCACAAAAATATTTGCTGACCAAGAAATTCCATGTATCTTCCTGCAATTCTCCCGGGTCCGCTATGGTGCGCCCCGGCATCTTTGACGCGGCAAAGCAGTGCATCGCATCGAGGACGCAACCGACCCCGCCGATACGGGGGCCTTCATCGCAGAGCAGGATGTGCTGCGGGCGCAGCATTGGGCGGGGCTTGCCCGCCTCATGGTCGCGCCCCCCGATGCCGCAACGCTTCAGGCCCTCGCCGCGGTCACGGCCGACGACACCCCGCTCGGGCAGGCGTGGGGCGCGCTCGGGGCGCGTGCGGCAGTCGCGGATCCGGCTGCCATCGGGCAGGAGTTCTTCGAGCTTTTCGTGGGCGTCGGGCGGGGTGAGCTGTTGCCCTATGCGTCCTTCTATCTGACCGGCTTCCTCAACGAACGCCCGCTTGCAGAGCTGCGCCGCGACCTCGGCGCGCTCGGGATCGAGCGGGCGGCCGGCCGCCACGACCCCGAGGACCATATCGCGACGCTCTGCGAGGTGATGGCGGGCATTGCCTCGGGCGGCTTCGTTGCCTCGGGGCTGGGCTGCGGCGGCGCCGGCGAGGCGGGCTTTTTCGCCCGCCACATCGAGCCCTGGGCGGCGCAGTTCTTCGAGGATCTGGCGCAGGCACCCAGCGCGGATTTCTACCGGGCAGTGGCCGAGGTCGGCGCGCTCTGGATCGGGATCGAAACACGCGCCTTCGCCATGGCGCGCGCAGGTGCAGCCGCACCGCGCGCCGCAGCGGGCGGACGGATACATTGAACCGACGGATCATGAACAAGCGCCCCCCGGGGGCGACGCAGGACAGGGAGGATGACATGGCAGAGGACACGAAACGTCAGGCAATCGGACGGCGCGGCTTCTTCGGGGTCGCCGCCGCGGCAGCCTCGGGCGCGGCCCTCGTTCAGGGCAGCGCGACACCCGCGCTCGCGACCGAATCGTGGGATGAGCGGACGAAGGCCCGCTATCAGCTCACCGACCATGTGAAGGCCTTCTACGAGACCAACCGTTACTACAAGGGGGAGTGAGAGAGATGCTCGTCAAGCGCAGAACCCTCGAGCCCGCGCGCGGCAGCCTCGCCGCGATGGCGGCCTCTGTCGCCGCGAAACCCGTTGACCGGCGCAGCTTCCTGCGCGCCTCCGGGCTCGCGGTGGGCGGCCTCGCGGCACTCGGCACACTCGGGGCGGCCACCGTCCGCAAGGCCGAGGCCGGGCCCATGAACCATGCCCTGCCGGTCGAGGTGAAGAAGAACATCTGCACCCATTGCTCGGTCGGCTGCACGGTCAAGGCCGAGGTGCAGAACGGCGTCTGGGTCGGGCAGGAGCCCGCCTGGGACAGCCCGATCAACCGCGGCACGCATTGCGCCAAGGGCGCCTCGGTGCGCGAGCTGGTGCACGGCGACCGGCGGCTCAAATATCCCATGAAGAAGGAAGGCGGCAAATGGGTCCGCATCTCGTGGGATCAGGCGATCGACGAGATCGGCGACAAGCTCCTTGCGATCCGCGCCGCGAACGGGGCCGACAGCGCCTATCTGCTCGGCTCGGCCAAGTTCTCGAACGAGGGGGCCTATCTCTTCCGCAAGTTCGCGGCCTTCTGGGGCACGAACAACGTCGACCACCAGGCGCGCATCTGCCACTCGACCACGGTCGCGGGTGTGGCGAACACCTGGGGCTACGGCGCGATGACGAACAGCTATAACGACATCCGCAATTCGAAGACCATCATCTTCATGGGCTCGAACGCGGCCGAGGCGCATCCCGTTTCGCTCCAGCATATCCTGACGGGCAAGGAGACGAACCGCGCCAACGTCATCGTCATCGACCCACGTTTCACCCGCACGGCCGCGCATGCGACCGATTATGTGCGCATGCGCTCGGGCACCGACATCGCGGTGGTCTGGGGCATCATGTGGCACATCTTCGAGAACGGCTGGGAGGACAAGGACTACATCGCCGCCCGCGTCTACGGGATGGATCAGGTCCGCGCCGAGGTCGCCAAATACAACCCCGCCGAGGTCGAGCGCATCACCGGCATCCCGGGTGACCAGCTCCGCCGCGTCGCCGAGACCTTCGCGACGCAACGCCCCTCGACCTTCATCTGGTGCATGGGCGGCACGCAGCACACCGTCGGCACCGCGAACGTGCGCGCCTATTGCAACCTCCTGCTCGCGACCGGCAACGTCGGCGGCGAGGGGACGGGGGCCAACATCTTCCGCGGCCATTGCAACGTCCAGGGCGCGACGGACTTCGGCCTCGATATCGCCAACCTGCCCTGCTATTACGGCCTCGGCGCCGGGGCGTGGAAGCACTGGTCGCGCGTCTGGGATGTGCCCTACGACTATTTCGTGGGCCGCTTCGACGAGGTGCCGGCCAAGGGCGGCCGCGATCCGCGCACGCCGCAGCAGAACATGGAAGTGTCGGGCATCCCCTCGACCCGCTGGTTCGATGCGGCGCTGCTCGATGCCGAGGATGTCGATCAGCGCGACAACATCAAGGCGATGATCGTCTTCGGCCATGGCGGCAACACGGTGCCGCGCATGCTCGATGCGCAAAAGGGGATGGACGCGCTCGACCTTCTCGTCGTCGCCGACCCGCACCCGACCACCTTCGCCGCGCTTCATTCGCGCAGCGACAACACCTATCTGCTGCCGATCTGCACGCAGTTCGAATGCTCGGGCTCGCGCACGGCCTCGAACCGCTCGGTCCAGTGGGGCGAGAAGGTCGTCGATCCGATCTTCGAATCCGACACCGATTATGCGGTGATCTATCGCCTCGCGCAGAAGCTCGGCTTCGCCGACGAGATGTTCAAGAACTACGAGATGGTGCAGGGCAAATACACGCTCGAGCCGACGCCCGAATCCGTTCTGCGCGAGATCAACCGCGGCGGCTGGTCCACCGGCTATACTGGCCAGAGCCCCGAGCGGCTCAAGGCCCATATGGCGCATCAGGACAAGTTCGACCTCGTGACGCTCAGGGCGCTGCCCGATGCGCCAGCCGAGGTGACGGGCGACTATTACGGCCTGCCCTGGCCCTGCTGGGGCACGCCGCAGATCAGGCACCCGGGTACGCACACGCTGTACAACACTAATCTTCATGCGAAGGACGGCGGCGGCACGTTCCGTGCGCGCTTCGGCCTCGAGAAGGACGGGGTGACGCTTCTGGCCGAAGGCAGCGCACCCGTGGGTGGCGATCTGACCGACGGCTATCCCCAGTTCACCTATGGGGTTCTCCAGAAGCTCGGCTGGGATGCCGATCTGACGCCCGAGGAACTCGCCACCATCCAGCGCATCGGCGGCAACGACCCCGAGAACGTCGCGAATGTGTCGTGGTCGATCGACCTCTCGGGCGGCATCCAGCGCGTCGCGATCGCGCATGGCTGCATCCCCTTCGGCAACGGCAAGGCCCGGGCGGTCGCCTGGAACCTGCCCGACCCGATCCCGGTCCACCGCGAGCCGATCTATACCCCGCGCACCGACCTGCTCGCGGATTATCCGACCCGCGACGATGGCCGGCAGTTCCGCATGCCCAACATCGGCAAGACGATCCAGGACAAGGCGGCGGCCGACGGGCTGGCGCAGAAGTTCCCGATCATCCTCACCTCGGGGCGGCTCGTGGAATACGAGGGCGGGGGCGAAGAGACGCGCTCGAACCCCTGGCTGGCCGAGTTGCAGCAGGACATGTTCGTCGAGATCAACCCCGCCGACGCCCGCAGCCGCGGCATCGCCGACGGCGGCTGGGTCTGGGTGACGGGTCCCGAGGGCGGCTCCAAGGCCCGCGTCAAGGCGCTCGTGACCGAGCGTGTCGCGCCCGGCGTGGCCTTCATGCCCTTCCACTTCGCCGGCTGGTTCCAGGGCGAGGATCAGCGGGGCAAATATCCGGAAGGAACCGACCCCATCGTTCTGGGCGAGAGCGTGAACGTCATCACCTCCTATGGCTATGACCCGGTCACGGGCATGCACGAGGGCAAGGTGACGCTCTGCCAGATCGCGGCCGCATAAGGGAGGACAAGGCAAATGGCGCGCATGAAATTCCTCTGCGACGCGGACCGCTGCATCGAATGCAACGCCTGCGTCACCGCCTGCAAGAACGAGCATGAGGTGCCCTGGGGCATCAACCGGCGTCGGGTCGTCACCATCAACGACGGCCTGCCGGGCGAGCGTTCGGTCTCGATGGCCTGCATGCACTGCACCGACGCGCCCTGCGCGGCGGTCTGCCCGGTCGAGTGCTTCTACACCACCGCCGACGGGGTGGTGCTGCACAGCAAGGACACCTGCATCGGCTGCGGCTACTGCTTCTACGCCTGCCCCTTCGGGGCGCCGCAATATCCCAAGGTCGGCAACTTCGGCACCCGCGGCAAGATGGACAAGTGCACCTATTGCGCGGGCGGCCCCGATCAGGACATGGCCGAGGCCGAATACGTCAAATACGGCTCGAACCGCCTTGCCGAGGGCAAGCTGCCGCTCTGCGCCGAGATGTGCTCGACCAAGGCGCTGCTCGCGGGGGATGGCGACATCATCGCCGACATCTATCGCGAGCGGGTGGTGACGCGCGGCTATGGCTCGGGCGCCTGGGGCTGGCGGACGGCCTATGGCGACACGATCACGGTCTGAGGCAGGGAAGGAAAGAACATGACCCGACTGACCCGCCTTCTGGCGATCGCGGCATTTGCGGCCCTTGGGGCCGTGGGCGCCCCCCTCATGCCCCTCGCGCCGATGGCCGAGGCGCAGCAGGTCAACCCCACCGCCGAGTCGGTGACCGAGGACAAGCTCTTTCAGGCGCTGCGCGGCGATCAGATGATCGAGGGCCGCGCCTCGATCCCCGACCCCAAGGCGCCGGGCCTCATCAAGCCGGGCAACAAGGGCTGGGCCGACACCCACACCGGCACGATCCGCGCCCTGACGGTCTGGACGATGATCGGCATGGTCGCGCTGCTCGGCATCTTCTACGCCTATCGCGGCCGCATCCGCATCGACGCGGGCCCCTCGGGCCGCACGATCAAGCGTTTCGGCGGCGTCGAGCGTTTCGCGCACTGGCTCATGGCGGTGTCGTTCATCCTGCTCGCACTCACGGGCCTCAACCTCGTGCTCGGGCGCAGCGTCCTGCTGCCGATGATCGGCGAGGGGGCGTTCGGCGCGCTCTCGGCCTCGGGCAAGATCGTGCACAACTACATGGGCTGGGCCTTCATGCTCGGGCTCGCGCTCGCCTTCGTGGTCTGGGTCGGGCGCAACCTGCCCAAGGCGCATGACCTGACCTGGATCGCCATGGGCGGCGGGCTCTTCAAGAAGGGCGTCCACCCGCCGGCGGGCAAGTTCAACGCGGGCCAGAAGCTCATCTTCTGGTCGGTCGTGGTCGGGGGGGCGGCGCTGTCGTTCACGGGCGTGATGCTCCTCTTCCCGGTGCTCGCCGGCACGCAGGCGGACTGGCAGCTCTACCAGCTCATCCACGGGATCGCCGCGGCGCTCCTGACGGCGGTGATCCTGGCGCATATCTACATCGGCTCGATCGGGATGGAGGGTGCCTTCGACGCGATGGGCTCGGGCGAGGTCGACCTCAACTGGGCGCGCGAGCATCACTCGCTCTGGGTCGAAGAGGTCGAGGGCAAGTCGGCCGGGTCGCAAGGCGGCGGCCGCGTCGCGCCGGCCGAATAGGCCGGGCGCGATACCCCGCCCCGGCGCCAGCTCGGCACGAGAGAACCACCGGGGGCCCTGCCAAGGCGGGGCCCTCGCAGCTTGCACAGGCCCCCGCGCATGACAGCCCCCGACGACATCCTCGCCGATGCGCGCGCCGCACTCGCGCCGCTGCGCCTGCCGGACGGCAGCGCGCTCTTGGGCTCGGCGCGGCTGACCGGGCCGGTCGTGGCGGGCGGGCGGCTCAGCCTCGCTATCGCGATCGCCCCGGATGAGGCCGCGGCCTTCGCCCCCCTGCGCGCCGCGGCCGAAGGGGCGCTACGCGCGATCCCGGGCGGGGCGGGCGCGATGGTCGCGCTGACGGCCGACCGCGCCGCCCCCCCGCCAGATCTTGCACCGGCCCGCCCCGCGCCACCGCCCGCCGTGCTGCCGGGGGTCGCACATGTGGTCGCCATCGCCTCGGGCAAGGGCGGGGTCGGCAAGTCGACGACCACCGTGAACCTCGCGCTTGCCCTTCGCGCGCGTGGCCTGCGCGTGGGCATCCTCGATGCCGACGTCCACGGCCCCTCGCTCCCGACGCTGCTCGGGCTCCATGGCCGCCCCCGGGTCGGCGCCGACCGCCGGCTCGTCCCGCTCGAGGCGCATGGCCTCAAGGCCATGTCGATGGGCCTTCTGGTCGATGCCGAGACCGCGATGGTCTGGCGCGGCCCCATGGTGATGAGCGCGCTCACCCAGATGATCGCCGAGGTCGACTGGGGGCGGCTCGATCTGCTGCTCGTCGACATGCCGCCCGGCACCGGGGACGCGCAGCTCGCCATCGCGCAGGGCACCCCGCTTGCGGGCGCGGTCATCGTCTCGACCCCGCAGGACCTCGCCCTCATCGACGCGCGCCGCGGCATTGCGATGTTCCGCAAGGTCGATGTCCCGATCCTCGGCCTTGTCGAGAACATGGCCCATTTCCTCTGCCCCGACTGCGGCAGCCGCCACGACATCTTCGGCGCCGGCGGGGCCGAGGCCGAGGCGCGCCGCCTCGGCGTGCCCTATCTCGGCGCCGTGCCGCTGACGATCGAGCTGCGCGTCGCATCGGACGCCGGCCGCCCGATCCTCGCCCGCGACCCCGAGGGGCCGCTCGGGCAGATCTACGGCCAGATGGCCGAGACGCTTTGCCGATCGCTTGCCACAGCGCCCCGCGCGGCGGCAGGATGACACCTGGACCCAAACCGAAAGGACAGACCATGAAAGCATTCCTCGCCGCCGTCGTCGTGGGCATCATTGTGGCCGTCGGCTCGGCACAACTGCTCGACAGCCGCTTCCAGACAACGACACCTGCGCTCTATACCACCGAGGGCGCGCGCATCACCTCGCCGGGCGACAACCTCGTCCAGTTCTGAGCGGTGCGCCTCGCCGCCCTCGCCCTCGCCGCAGCCGCCCTCGCGGCCGCGCTCCCGGCGGCGGCGCAGGATCTGCGCGGCCATGGCGGCCCGGTGCGCGCGCTCGCGGTCGATGGCGCGCGCATCCTCTCGGGCGGGCTCGACACCCGCGCGATCCGCTGGGCGGGGGATGCGCCCGCCCAGATCGTGCGCGGCCACACCGGTGCCGTCACCGCCGTGCTCCCCCTCCCCGATGGCTTTGCGACAGGCGGGCAGGACGGCCAGGTCAACCTCTGGCGCGACGACAGCCCC
>JAUREX010000086.1 GCA_030834485.1 Gemmobacter sp. | reverse complement strand
CACGGTCTGAAATACCTCCTCATGGATCTGCTCGGGGTCGACATCTCGAAGCAGCAGCAGACCTCGGACTGGGGCGCCGAGGTGCTGACCGAGGCGCAGCGCGACTATGCGGCCTCGGATGTGCTCTATCTCCACCGCCTCAAGACCGAACTCGAAGCCCGGCTCGAACGCGAGGGGCGCGGCGCGCTGGCGGCGCGGCTCTTCGATTTCCTGCCCGTGCGCGCCGAGCTTGACCTGATGGGCTGGGATGATGAGCGCGACATCTATCGCCACTGACGGCCGGGCGGATGGACGCGGCTGAACGCGCCCACACCCGCCGCGTGCAGGTCCTGCGCGTCGTGCTGCCGACGCTGGCCGTCGCGATCCTTGCCACCGTCTTTCTCGTGATCCGCGCCGATCCGCCGACGCCGCCCGATGCGGGCGACGCCATCTCGGCGGCCGATCTGCCCTCGAGCATGCGCACCCCCTCCTACGCCTCGGTCGGGCGCGACGGCACCGAGGTGCATCTGCGCGCCGAGGAGGCGCGCGTGCCCAAGGCCGCGGGCAGCGAGACGACGCTCAGCCGCGCGACCCTCAACCTCGTGCAGCCGGGCGGCGGGCGGATCGATGCGGTGGCGAATGAGGCGCGCCTCGATGCCGCGGCGGGGCGGATGGCGCTGATGGGGGCGGTGGTGATCCGCGACGCGCAGGGCTGGATCGTGCATTCGGAGCTGCTGACCGGCACGACCGACGGCCATGTGCTGCAAAGCCCGGGCCCGGTCGCGGCCGAGGGCCCGGCCGGCACGCTCGACGCCGGCAGCATGGATTACGCGGGCGCGGTCGCGGGGGCCGAGGTTGTGGTTTTCAAGGGCGGGGTGCGGCTGGTATACTCGCCGAAATTGAACCGCGAGTCGCCCGAGCCATGATCTTTGCATCCCCCCGCCTCGCCAGAATTGCCGCGTCGGGGCGTTGGCTCATGGTCGGGTTGGCGCTCGTGCTCGCGGCGCCTGCCCCGGCGCAGGAGGCGCGGATCGGCTTTTCGGCGCTGCGCCAGAACCCCGAGGCGCCGGTCGAGGTGACGTCGGACCAGCTCTCGATCGATCAGGCGACGGGGCTTGCGGTCTTCGAGGGGTCGGTCGTCGCGACGCAGGACACGCTGAGGCTGACCGCCGACCGGGTCGAGGTCGAATACGACAGCGGGCCCGAGGGCGGTGTGCGCCGGCTGATCGCGACGGGCAACGTCCTCGTCGACACGGGCATGGAGACGGCCGCGGGCGATGTTGCGATCTACGAGATCGCGACGGCCGCCCTCGAGATGACGGGGAATGTGCGCCTGACGCAGGGCACGACGCGCTTCGAGGGGCCGAGCCTGCGCGCCGACCTCGAGGCCGGGACCGGCATCATGGAGGGGCGCGTGCGCACGACCTTCGTGCCCGCGGGCGAAGGGGCGGGCCCGTGACACCGCCGCCCGTGGCCCCGCCGTCCGATGCTCCGCGGCTGTCGGTCACGCGCGGCGGGGGCGGGCTTGTCGTCGAGGGGCTGCGCAAGGCCTATCGCCGCCGGCAGGTGATCCGCGACGTCAGCCTGCGCCTCGACCGGGGCGAGGTAGTGGCGCTGCTCGGACCGAACGGGTCGGGCAAGACGACGGTGTTCTATGCGATCGCCGGCCTCGTGCCCCCCGACGGCGGGCGCGTGACGCTCGACGGCACCGACATCACGGGGCTGCCGATGTATCGCCGCGCGCGCCTCGGGCTTGGCTATCTGCCGCAGGAGGTCTCGATCTTTCGCGGCCTCTCGGTCGAGGACAACATCGCGGCCGTGCTCGAGATCGCCGAGACCGACCGCCACAAGCGGCGCGAGCGGCTCGAGGAACTGCTCGCGGATTTCCGGATCGAGCATCTGCGCGCCGCGATCGCCATGTCGCTGTCGGGCGGTGAGCGGCGGCGGGTCGAGATCGCGCGCTGTCTGGCCGCGAACCCCAAATACCTGCTGCTCGACGAACCCTTCGCCGGGGTCGATCCGATCTCGGTCGACGATATCCGCCACCTCGTGCAGGATCTCTGCCGGCGCGGGATCGGGGTCCTCGTGACCGACCACAACGTGCGCGAGACGCTCGAGATCGTCGACCGCGCCTATATCCTGCACGACGGCCGCGTCCTGATGAGCGGGACGGCCGACGAGGTCGTGCGCGACGAGAACGTGCGCCGCGTCTATCTGGGCGAACGCTTCCGCATCCTGTGATGTCGCATCGCTGCGGGCCCGTATTGACAGCGCCGCGGGCGCTGTCGCCAAATGGCCCGGACGAACCGGAGGAAGGGCAGTTCCATGCGCTATCAGATCAGCGGCCGCCAGATCGACATCGGCGAGGCCCTGCAGACACATGTAACCTCGGAACTGGGCGAGACGATCGAGAAATACGCCCAGCGGCCGACCGATGCGGTGATCGTCTTTTCGCGCAACGCGCATGAACATGTCTGCGAGGCGACGCTGCACCTCTCGACCGGTCTGACGGTGCAGGCGCGCGGCCATGCGGCCGAGATCTATCCCGCCTTCGAGAGCTGCCGCGAAAAGCTCGACAAGCAATTGCGCCGCCACAAGCGGCGCCTGCGCGACCACCACGACCGCCGCTCGGCCCCGGTTGAATACGGCGACGGGTCGGCCTATATCCTCGCGAACCCCGATGCCGACACGGACGAGGCAGACTCGCTCCAGCCGGTCGTCATCGCGGAGATGGAGACCAGGGTGCCCGAATTGTCCGTCGGCGAAGCGGTGATGCAGATGGAACTTAGCGGGCAGCGCCTCCTTGTCTTTCGCAACGAGGGGCACGGCGGCGTCAACGTGGTCTATCTGCGCGACGACGGCAATATCGGCTGGATCGACCCTCGCAACAGCCGCTAGGCGGCAGCGACCACGGGCGGAACGCATGGACATCTCACTCATCCTGCAGCCGGGCGCTGTGCGCGTCCTCGGCAAGGCCGGCAGCAAGAAGCGCCTCTTTCAGGAACTGGGCGAGATCGCGGCCGCCGTCCACGGCATCGACGCGGGCCAGGTCATCGACGGGCTGCAGGAACGCGAGAGCCTCGGGCCGACCGGCGTCGGGCATGGCATCGCGCTACCGCATGCGCGGCTCGAGACGCTCGAGCGGATCGTGGGCATCTTCGTGCGGCTCGAAAAGCCCATGGATTTCGACGCGGTCGACCGCCAGCCGGTCGATCTGATCTTCACCCTGCTCGCCCCAAAGGATTCGGGGGTCGAGCACCTCAAGACCCTCGCCCTCGTCTCGCGCACGATGCGCGACGGGGCGGTCTGCACCAAGCTGCGCGCGAACACGAACCCCGCGACGCTGCACGCGATCCTGATCGAGGCGAGCGCGCGTCAGGCCGCCTGAGGCCCCTCCCAGCGGGCAAAGCCGAAGGCGCGCAGGTCGCGCCAGAGCACTTCTGCCGCGAGGGCGTCAAGCTCGCCATCCCGGATCTCGGCGAGGCGCAGGTCGGCGGGGTCCGGGGGCGGCGCGATCCAGCCCGGGTCGGGCAGGTCATGCGCGCGGGCAAGCGCCGCGAGATCGCGCGCGATGGCGCCCACCCGCAGGATCCGGTCGGGCATGGCGATGCCCGAGAGGCGGGCGATCAGATCCGCCTGCGGTAGCGCCGCATCCCCCATGCCGACCCCCCCCTCGGCCATGTGCCGCAGCCAGGCCGCAAAGGCCGCGCGGTGGCGCGCGGGATCGTCGAAGGGCGCAGGATTGTCGGGCGCGATGCCGGCGCGCCGGCGGATCAGCGCCCCGAGCGCGGGCGCATCCCCGCCGATCACCGCCGCCGCAAAGGCCCGATGCGCGCGCGGCAGCGGGTGGTCGATGATGCTAAAGACGCTGCGCCGGCCGGCGTTACGCTCAAGCCAGCGGCCGAGCACCCGCGGCCCGAAGCCCGCGAGGACGCCGCCCGCCTGCCGCCCCGCCCCGATGCGGGCCAGCCAGTCGGCAACGGGCGCACGCGGCAGCGCCCCCGCGACCGGCAACCACAGGATCGGTGCGCGCGCCGCGATCAGGGCATCGGCCACCCACGCCCGCGGACGCGGCGGCGCGCCCGGACCGCCCGCCAGCCCGCACCAGTCGATCCGCGAGAGGGCGCGCGCCATCTCGGCGGGGTTCTCGACCTTGGCCTCGGCCGGCTCCGGGTTCTGGCGGCGCAGCGCGACGGGCGCGGCGAGGACCTCGGGCGCAGGCGCCTCCAGCCCCAGAAAGGCCACGAGCCCCGCCAGCACCTCGGGCCGCCCGAGATCCTCGTAATCGACAAAGAAGGCCGTCTGCGCGGTCGTCTGGAGCGCGGCCATCACCTGTCGGCGAAACGTATCGCGGCGGGCGAGAAAGGCCGCGAACTCGGCCGGATCGAAACGCACCTGCGCGCGCCGCCGCGCCCGCCCCGGCGCCAGCACCCATTGCCCCGTCTGCTGCGCGATCTGGAGCGAGATGAACGACTCGAGCGGGTTGCGCCCCAGCACGATCTTGGCGCGCGTCGGATCGGCGAGGCACTCCGCGATCACCTCGGGGTCGTGGTCGCCAAAGAGGCGAAAACCCGTGAGCGCATCGCCCTTCGCCCCGATCCGGCGCAGAAGGCCGATCGGGTCGGCGTCGCGCGCGGCCTTGTCGACGCCCAGAAAGCTCCGGGTGGCGGGGTCGTCGACAAAGGCGGGGTTGAACACCTCGCCATGGCAGCGCAAGCCCGGCACGCGGTTGAGTTGCGCCTGCAAGAGGTTCGAGCCTGTCCGCATCTCGGCCAGCACGACGAAGGAGGCAAAGCGCCGCGCGTTCATCGCGCACCCCCTCCGGCGGGTTCGGGCCCGAGGGCCGCAAGTGCCGCGCCGATGTGGCGGGCCGGGTCGGCATCAAAGGCGCGCGCCTCGATCAGCGCGATGGCGTGGCGCGCGGCGGGGGCGCGGAGCGCGGCGCAGAGCGCCTCCTCGCCCGGCAGGCCGCGCAGGACGACAAGGCCGCGCGCGTTCGCATCGCGCGCGAGGATGGGGCCGATCGCGCCCGCATCGGCCGCGCGCAAAAGGAAGGCCTGCGTCCCCTCGCGCCCCGCCCAGATCAGGTTGCGCAGGAAATCGGCAGGGGCATAGTCGCGCCAGAAGGGCGCGGCCGGCAGCGCGCCCGGCCCGGTCATCCCGCCGCCGGCAAAGGCCGCGCCGGCGGGGTCGAAAAGGTGCCCGTGCAGCACGAGGCCCGCCGCAGCGGCCGCCCGCCGCGCCTCGGCGTCGAGCCCGCAGAAAACGCCATAGGGCCGCGCCGTCGGCGCCCTGCCCGACCGGTCGGCGAATCGCCCCGGTGCCGCGAGGCCCGCCCGCCCCTCGGCGCGCCGAAGGTCCGCGGCCGCGAGCAGCGCGTCGAGCCGCCCGTCGGCGGGCGGGGCCGGGCCCGGATCACCCAGAAACCGCTCATAGAGCCCCTCGGCCCCCGGCCAGATCTTGCGCGCGAGCAGCGCCCCCGTCGCGGCCAGAAGATCGGCCTGATCGTCGTGAAAGACATGCGGCCGCCCCGAGGCATCAAAGCGCGCGAAGGTCGGCGAGCGGGGGAGGATCTCGCGCGCGTGGCGGTGCACGAGGGTCTGGAAATAGGCCTCATCCGGGATCCAGACGCCCCGGAAATAGCGCCGCAGCCGCGCGCCCTCGGGATCGTCGAGGATGCCCGCAAGGGTCGCGCGCGTCAGGCACCACCATTGCGCGCCCAGATGCGGCGCGATCCCCTCGGGCAGGCGGCGCGCGAGGCCCATGCGCCGCTGCACCGCGACCGCGGCATCGAAAAGCCGGCGCTGGCCGCGGAAGGCGAAGGGAAAGCGCAAGGTGAACCGCTCGGCCTCGAGCCCGCCCTTGGTCCAGCGCGTCGCGCCGAGGGGGTGCGTCTCGATGTGGTCGGTGTCGGGCAGGGCCGCGAAATGCGCCGCGATCTCGGCCACCGGGCGCAGGGGCAGGCAGGCGCCCGAGCACAGCAGCACATGCCCGACATCGGGAAAGCGCCCAAGCAGGACACGCGCCGCCGCCTCGGTCGCGGCGACGATCGACCAGCCGCCCCAGCTGCAGGCATGGCGCGGCACCAGCACGACGCCTTCGAGTGCGGCCAGCGCGGCGATGACGGGGCCGGCGTGATCCTCGGGGACGGCTGCATCGACATGGACCGCGACGCGCACGCCGGCGCGCGCGAAATGGCGCACGAGGGCCGCCGCCCGCGTCAGCCGGCCGTGGCAGAGCACGATGACGCCGAGCCGCCCCCTCATGCCCAGTTCCCCGCCGACATCAGGCCGAGCGCCTCGAGCTGGCGCCAGCCGTCGTAGCGCACCGACTGCGGGCACCACAGATCGACCCCGGCCGCGAGGCCCGCGGCATAGGCGCGGTATTCGCGGCTGGCGGCGTGATGCTCGCGCCGGCGCAGCTCTTCGGCGGCCTTGCCCGCGAGCCCCGCGATGAACTTGGAATGGAGGAGCGCGCCCGACGCGAATTCGCCCCCGGCGCGGTCATAGACGCTGTTGAGGCCGCGCGGCAGCAGCATGTGGGTCGAACTGGCATAGACCATGCCGCGCCCCCAGCGCACCAGCGGGATCTTGTTGAGTGCCGGCGCCCGGGCGGGGGCGTCGGCAAAGAACACCCGCGCCCTGACCCCGCCCTGGATCCAGAGGTTGCCGTGGGTGGCGTTGCGCCGGATCGTGTAATTGCCCGGATCGAACCAGGGCGCGACCGTCAGCGGATCGGCCCCGGGCGGGCAGACCGCACCCTCGACCGGCCCGCGGGGATAGAGGTCGATCAGCATCGCCCCGAAGGCGCGCAGGCCCTGCCCCTCGAGCCAGTCGGTCAGCGCCCCGATCGGCCTCGTGTCGGCGTGGGGGTGGACGAAGGCCTCATCGGCATCGACCGTCAGCACCCAGCGGCCGCGGGCGTGGGCGTGCAGCAGGCCGTTCACCCAATCCATCCCGAAGCCCGCGCGGCGATAGCTTGCGCGCGTCGACCAGACCGAGACATCGGGCTCGGCCATCAGCGCCTTGGCAGAGCCATCGTCCGAGGCGTTGTCGATGATGAGGAAATGCCCGATCCCGATCCGCCGGTGATGGGCGAGGAAATGCCCGAGCCGCGCGGCCTCGTTGCGGATCGTGGCGCAGAGGACCACCGCATCCGGCGCGATCGTCCCCGTCCGGTCGGCAAGCGGGCTGAGCCCCCGATAGGCCCGGCGTGCCCGCGCAAGCAGCCGCTCGCGCCGCAGGCGCAGGCGCAATCGGGTGAAAAGCGGCGTGGCGAAGGACATCGGATCAAATCGGCGGCGGTGAAAGGGTCGGGAGGGCGGTTCAGGCGGGGGGGCCCAGCACGCGGTCGAAATGCGCGGCCCAGTCGGGCGGCGCGCGCACCGGCGGATCGTGGATCGCAGGACTTGCCGCGAGGGCGAGGATCGCGCGCGCCCAGGCCTCGGGCGCGTCGGGCGGCAGATAGGTGGGCCAGTCGCCCGCGAATTCGCGAAAGGGCGCAAGCGGCGTGCACAGCGCCGGCAGCCCCATCGCCATCGCCTCGGCCAGCGGCAGGCCGAAGCCCTCGGCATGGGCCGGAAACACGAGCGCGCGCGCCCCGGCCATGAGGTTGAGGCGCATCGCATCATCGACCGCGCCCAGTTCGACGACCGGCGGATCGGGCTGTCGCGCCAGCGCATCGAGCCGGTCGAACACCTCGCGGTTGAGCCAGCCGCGCCGCCCCACGATCCAGAGCCGCGGCACCTGCTGGGGCGCAAGCCCCGCCTGCAACCGCGCCCAAACATCGAGGAGCAGCGCGTGGTTCTTGCGCGGCTCGATCGTGCCGAGGCAGAGGAACGACGCCCGCCCCGCGGCCGGCGCCCAGGCCGCGCCGGGCGGCAGGTCGACGCCCAGATGCGCGACCTCGGCCGGCGGCACGCGGCCCCAGCGCGAGAACCACTCTCCCGCATGCGCGCGGGTGTGGGCCGAGTTGCAGATGATGCGGTCCGCGACCTCGCCCGCCCGGCGCAGCCAGGCGCCGAAGCGCGCCCCCTGCCCCGGCCGGGTAAAGGCCGGATGGTCGAGCGGGATCGTGTCGTGGACCATCACGCCGATGCGCGCGCCCGGCACCGCGCGGATCGCCTCGATCAGGGCGGGCGGCAGCGGGCTGTGCCAGACGTTAAGGTATTCGACCCCCCGCGGCAGGGTCCGGCGCATCAGGCGCGCGAGGCCAAAGCGCGTGGCCGTCGCCTGCGCGAAGGCGCGCGCGGCCGTATCGGCGCGCGCACGCACCGGATCGCGCCAATAGAGGCGCGCGCGGAGATCCGCCCGGAGCGGCAGGCCCCGCGCACCGCGCGCGAGTGTCGCCACCGCCTCGAGCCCCGCCCGGTCGAGGAGCCCCCACCCGCCCGCGACGCGCAGCACGCCCCAGACCGGGTTGCCGCGCGACAAGAGCTCGGTCAGATACGCAAGCTCCACCCGGTCGATCCCGGTGAGCGGCCCATTGCCGGCCCGCGACAGGAGGCGGCCGACATCGAGCAGATGCGCCGCCGCGGGCCGGTCCGGCCGGGCGGTTGCGTCGGGGCTATTCGGCCGCAAGGCGTGTCCGCGTCAGGGTCTGGAGATAGGCCGCGAGATCGTCGCGCAGATCCGCGCGCGCCAGCGCGAAGGCCACGGTCGCGCGCAGGAACCCGGCCTTGGAGCCGCAATCGAACCGCTCGCCCTCAAAGCGATAGCCCCAGACCGCGCCCCCCTCAGCGATGCGCCGGGCGATGGCGTCGGTCAGCTGCACCTCGCGCCCCGCGCCGCGCCCGATCCGGCCCAAAAGGCCCATCACCTCGGGTTCGAGGATGTAGCGCCCGATCACCGCCAGCGTCGAGGGCGCGGCCTCGGGGCGGGGTTTCTCGACCATGCCGCGCGCCTGCACAAGGCGCCCTTTCCCCTGCACCGGGGCGGCATCGAGGATGCCGTAGGAGGAAACCTGCGCCGGCGCGACCTCCATCGTCGCGACCATGTTGCCGCGCGTCTCGGCGTGCGCCTCGACCATCTGGCGCAGGCAGGGCGTCTCGGCCGCGATCACATCGTCGGGCAGGATGACGGCAAAGGGCTCATCGCCGACCAGATGGCGCGCGCACCAGACCGCATGGCCAAGCCCGAGCGGGCGGTTCTGGCGGACATAGGCGATCGCGCCCGAGGGCATGTCGGTCTGCGCGAGCGCGCGCAGCAGGTCGCGCTTGCCCGCCCGGCGCAGCGCGGATTCAAGCTCGGGCGCGCGGTCGAAGTAATCCTCGAGCGCGCTCTTGCCGCGGGCGGTGACGAAGATGAAGTCGGTGATGCCGGCGGCGCGCGCCTCATCGATCGCATACTGGATCAGCGGCCGGTCGACGAGGGTGAGGATTTCCTTGGGGATCGACTTGGTGGCGGGCAGGAAGCGCGTCCCGAGCCCCGCGACGGGAAAGACCGCCTTGGTCACCCTCGGGGCGCGGATGAGGGGTCGCTTCGGCATGATCCGTTCCTTTCCAGAGGCGATGCGGGGCCCCCTGGCCCGGCTGCCTGCGCGACGATGCGTGAACAACCTTAACAAGGCGTTTGCGGATGAATGCCTTTCGCATAACACAAAACCGCCCGAGGTAAACCCTGCGCTTGGGCGTCTCAGCCGGGGTCGAGGGAATCGGCGGCGGTCGGATCGGGGGGGCGCAGCGCAGCGATGCGCGCGGCCTCGGCCGCAAGGGCCGCCCGCCCCGCCCGGAACGCCAGCCGATGGTGCCAGACGCCGGACGCGTCGCAGCCGATCCGCACGCCGCCCAGCCCGGCGCGCCGGCCGATGACGGTGACGATCTGCCCGGCTTCGCGCGCCTGCAGGGCGGCGTCGCGCGTCGCGCCCCCACCGAGCAGCGGGGCGCGCAGGATGCGGCCCGGGCGCGGCCCGGTATCGCCAAGCGGCAGGAATGGCGGCGCGGCGTCGGGCAGGGGCCCGAGCGGCGCCAGAGCGCGCGCCGCCCCCGCCGCGAGCCCCTGCCCGAGACGGCGCATCAGGCGCGCGACCTCTTCGGGGCCGAGGCGACCGGCGATCATGTGGCGCAGAAGGCGCCGGCGCTGCTCGGCCACGAAGGCCGCGCGTGCGGCGGCGTGATCGGCAGCATGAT
>JAUREX010000085.1 GCA_030834485.1 Gemmobacter sp. | reverse complement strand
CAACGATATAACCTTCCAGCACTTCAAGCCGGTGGTCGATCTTTTCCAGCCGGAATTTCGACCGCCGCTGCAACACATCCCGCCGATGATCCAGAAAGGCGCGCAGAACCTCTTTCATCGAGCAGACCTTGGGCGTGCGCCCGTCGATCAGCACGTTCATGTTGAGCGCGAAGCGCACCTCGAGATCCGAGAGCCGGAAGAGCTGCGCCATCAGCATCTCGGGTTCGACCGTGCGCGCGCGGGGTTCGAGCACGAGGCGCACCTCGGCCGTGCTCTCGTCGCGCACATCGGCAAGGATCGGCAGCTTCTTTGTCGCGATGATCTCGGCGAGCTTCTCGATCAGCCGCGATTTCGCGACCTGATAGGGGATCTCGGTCACGACGATCTGCCAAGTGCCGCGGCCGAGATCCTCGATCTGCCAGCGCGCGCGCAGCCGGATCGAGCCGCGCCCCGTCCGATAGGCCTCGGCCAGCACGGCCGCGGGCGTCGTCCCCGCAAGGGCTGCGTAGATGTTGACGAGGTTGCGCGCCTCGGGCCGCCCCTCGAGCCCCTCGGGCGCCGAGGGGAGCGCATCGGCATCCGTGCGCGCCTTGCGGATCTTCGAGGCGATGGCGTCGGCATCGTCGGTGAGGTTGATGCGGCTCTGGTCCGAAGGGTCGGATTTCGACATCTTCTTGGTCCCGTCGCGCAACGACATCACCCGCGTCCCCGCCCCCTCGATCACTGGCGCGGGCAGCGGGAAGAACTCGACCCCGTAGTCGTGGTTGAACTTGGACGCGATGTCGCGCGTCAGCTCCACATGCTGCTTCTGATCCTCGCCCACCGGCACCATCGTGGCGTGATAGGCGAGGATGTCGGCGGCCATCAGCGCCGGATAGGCATAGAGTCCGAGGCTCGCGTTTTCGGCGTTCTTGCCGGCCTTGTCCTTGAACTGGGTCATCCGGTTCATCCAGCCGAGGCGAGCGACGCAGTTGAAGATCCACGCAAGCTCGGCGTGCGCCGCGACCTGGCTCTGGTTGAAGAGGACCGAGCGCGCGGGGTCGATGCCCGCGGCGATGAAGCCCGCGGCCAGTTCGCGCGTCGCGGCGCGCAGGCGCTCGGGCTCCTGCCAGACGGTGATCGCGTGCAGATCGACGATGCAATAGATCGTCTCGATCCCCTCGTCCTGCTTCTCGACGAAGCGCTTGAGCGCGCCGAGATAGTTCCCGAGCGTGAGGCCCCCGGAAGGCTGGATGCCCGAGAAGATGCGCGGCTTGAACGTAGGGGCGGCAGTCATGGCGGCGGACTCGCGGCTGAGGCTGGCGGATCGGAGCGTTTCGCCTTATCGCTGGGCCTGACGGTCGTCAATCGCGTGGGGGGCTGGCGGGATGGAAGGGCAACCACAGGCCGAGGGGATGTTCGCGCGTCTGCCGATCGTGGTCTGGGCGGTGGTGACGCCGATGATCGCGATGGAGGTCGTGCTGGGCCTCGCCGGCCTCGGGATCGTGGGCGGGGCCGAGGGGGCGTTCTGGCGGATCGAGGCGATCCAGCGCTTTGCCTTCGTGCCCGACCTCGCGCGCCTCATGGCCGAGACGGGGGGCTGGACCGAGGGCGGCCTCGTGCGGTTCCTGAGCTATCCTTTCGTCCATCTCGGGCTGATCGACGCGGCCTTCATGGTCGCGCTCACCCTCGCGCTCGGCAAGGTCGCGGGCGAGGCGCTGGGCAGCACGGGGTTCATCGCGGTCTTTTTCGGCGCGGCGATCGCGGGGGGCGCGGCATCCGCCTTCGTGCTGAGCGGTGTGGAGCCGCTGATCGGCGGCTTTCCGGCGGCCTATGGCCTCATCGGGGCGTTCACCTTCCTGCTCTGGGCGCGGCTCGGGCAGGTGGGCGGGCCGCGCTGGCGCGCCTTCGGGCTGATCGGGATGCTGGTGGCGCTGCAACTGGTGTTCGGGGTGATCTTCGGGGGGGTCGCGCGGCTTGTCCCCGATCTTGCGGGGTTCGGGGCCGGCTTCGTGCTCGCGCCCTTCTTCGTGCCGGGCGGGCTCGGGCGCATCGTCGCGGCGCTGCGCCGGCGCGGCTGATGGAGGCGTGGGACCATATCGTCGTCGGCGGCGGCTCGGCCGGCGCCCTCATCGCCAACCGGCTGAGCGCGCGGGGGCGGGTCCTTCTGCTCGAGGCGGGCGGGCGCGACGATTACATCTGGGTCAAGATCCCGATCGGCTATCTCTATTGCATCGGCAATCCGCGCACCGACTGGATGCTATCGACCCGGGCCGAGCCGGGCCTCGGCGGGCGGGCGCTGCGCTATCCGCGCGGGCGCATCCTCGGGGGGTGTTCGTCGATCAACGGTATGCTCTATCTGCGCGGGCAGGCGGCGGATTACGACCATTGGCGCCAGCTGGGCTGCACCGGCTGGGGGTGGGAGGATGTGCTGCCCCTCTTCATGCGCCACGAGGATGATGCGCGGGGCGCCGACGCCCACCACGGCGCGGGCGGCGAATGGCGGGTCGAGGGGCAGCGCCTGCGGTGGGAGATCCTCGACGCCTTCGCGCGCGCCGCGACCGAGGCGGGCATCCCCGCCACCGATGATTTCAACCGCGGCGACAATGCGGGCGTGGGCTATTTCCGCGTCAACCAGCGCGCGGGCTGGCGGTGGAACAGCGCGCGCGCCTTCCTCCACCCGCTGCGCGGGCGCGAGCGGCTGCGCGTCGTGACCGGGGCCGAGGTCGCGCGCGTCCTGTTCGAGGAGGGCCGCGCGGTCGGGGTCGAATACCGCCATCAGGGGCGCATGACGACGGCGCGCGCGGCGGGCGAGGTGATCCTTGCGGCGGGCGCGATCGGGTCGCCCAAGATCCTGCAACTCTCGGGCATCGGGCCGGCGCGCCACCTCGCGGCGCTCGGGATCGCGGTGCGGCGCGATGCGCCGGTGGGCGAGAACCTGCAAGACCATCTGCAACTGCGCTGCGCCTTCCGCGTGCGGGGGGCCACGACCCTCAACACCCTGTCGGCGAGCCTCTGGGGCAAGGCGCGCATCGCGCTCGAATACGCGCTGCGGCGCACCGGGCCGATGTCGATGTCGCCCTCGCAACTCGGGGCCTTCGCGCACTCTGGCCCCGATGTCGCAACACCCGACCTCGAATACCACGTCCAGCCCCTGAGCCTCGATGCCTTCGGCGAGCCGCTCCACCCCTTCGACGCGATCACCGCAAGCGTGTGCCACCTGCGCCCCGAAAGCCGGGGGCATGTGCGCATCGTCGCGCCCGACCCCTTCGCCGCGCCCGAGATCGCGCCCAACTACCTCGCGACCGAGGGCGACCGCCGGGTGGCCGCGCGCGCGATCGAGCTGACGCGCCGGATCGCGGCGCAGCCCGCCCTTGCGCCCTATGCCCCCGAGGAGTTCCGCCCCGGCCCCGAGGCCCGGACCGAGGCCGAACTGGCCGAGGCCGCGGGCCGGATCGGCACCACGATCTTTCACCCGGTCGGCACCTGCCGGATGGGGGCGGATCCGGGGTCGGTCGTCGATCCGGAACTGCGGGTGCGCGGCGTCGGGGGGCTGCGGGTGATCGATGCCTCGGTAATGCCCACGATCACGAGCGGCAACACCAACGCGCCGACCCTCATGATCGCCGAGAAGGGCGCGGCGATGATCCTCGGGGCAGGCTGAGGGGCGCGCTCACGGCTTTACCGCCGGGACGGGGCGCGCTAGATCGCGTTCGACGGGGCCCGCGCGGGGCCCGCAGGGGGACGCCATGGCCGAGGATCTGATCAACTCCTACCGCACCGGCCCGGACGAGGCCGGCCGCTTTGGCATCTTCGGCGGGCGGTTCGTCTCCGAGACGCTGATGCCGCTCATCCTCGATCTCGAGGCCGAATACGAAAAGGCCAAGACCGATCCCGCCTTCTGGGCCGAGATGGACGACCTCTGGACCCATTACGTTGGCCGCCCCTCGCCGCTCTATTTCGCCGAGCGGCTGACCGCGCGGCTTGGCGGTGCGAAGATCTACATGAAGCGCGATGAGCTCAACCACACCGGCGCGCACAAGATCAACAACGTGCTGGGCCAGATCCTGCTTGCCCGCCGGATGGGCAAGGAGCGCATCATCGCCGAGACGGGCGCGGGCCAGCACGGGGTCGCGACCGCGACGGTCTGCGCGCGCTTCGGCCTCAAATGCGTGGTCTACATGGGCGCGCATGACGTGGAGCGTCAGGCGCCGAACGTCTTTCGCATGCGGCTTCTCGGCGCCGAGGTGATCCCCGTCACCTCGGGGCGCGGCACCCTCAAGGATGCGATGAACGACGCGCTGCGCGACTGGGTCACGAATGTGCGCGACACCTTCTATTGCATCGGCACGGTCGCGGGCCCGCATCCCTATCCGGCGATGGTGCGCGACTTCCAGTCGATCATCGGCAAGGAGGCGCGCGCCCAGATGCTCGCGCGCGAGGGGCGGCTGCCCGACACGATCATCGCCGCGATCGGGGGCGGGTCGAACGCGATGGGGCTCTTTCACCCCTTCCTCGACGACACATCGGTGCGCATCATCGGGGTCGAGGCGGGCGGCAAGGGCGTCGATGAGCGGATGGAGCATTGCGCGAGCCTCACGGGCGGGCGGCCCGGCGTGCTCCATGGCAATCGCACCTATCTGTTGCAGGACGCCGACGGGCAGATCCTCGAGGGGCATTCGATCTCGGCCGGCCTCGACTATCCGGGGATCGGGCCCGAGCACGCGTGGCTCCATGACATCGGGCGGGCGGAATATGTCTCGATCACCGATACCGAGGCGCTCGCGGCGTTCCGCCTCTGCTGCGAGGAAGAGGGGATCATCCCCGCCCTCGAGACAGCCCATGCCTTCGCGCATGTGATGAAGATCGCGCCCGCACTGCCGGCCGATCACCTCATCTGCATGAACATGTGCGGGCGGGGCGACAAGGACATCTTCACCGTCGCCCGCCACCTCGGCTTCGAGATGAAGGTCTGAGGGGCGCTAGCCCTCGGGCGCGACCGTCAGCACGACCCGGTCGGCGGCGAACCATGTCTCGCCGTATTCGACCGCGCGCCCCTCGGGGTCGATGTTGACCCCGCGCGTGAGGATGAGGGGCGCGCCCTCCGAGAGGCGCAGCCGCAGCGCCTGCGCGGCGTCGGCGTTTGCCGCCGAGATCTCGGTGCGCGCGCGGGTGTAATCCCCGACGCCGAGCCGGCCGAGTGCCGCGGTGATCGAGGCGGTCTCGGCCAGGATCGCGGGCAGCGCCGCGAATCGCTCGGCCGGAAAGACCGAGCGAAAGACCGCGACCGGCACGCCATCGGCGTGCGAGACGCCGCCGATCGCATGCACCCGCCCCCCCGGCGCGATGCCGAGCGCCTCGGCCTCGGCCGCATCCGCCCGCCGCGTCTCGACCCCGAGGATGGTGCGCTGCGCCCGTGCCCCCTGCGCGGCCAGCGTCGCCTCGAAGCGCACGCGCCGGCCGAGCGGATAGGCGATGCGCCGCCCCACCGTCACGAAGACGCCTGCCCCCTGCCGCGCCTCGACGAGGCCACGCCGCGCGAGTGCGGCGACCGCCCGGCGCAGCGTGTGGCGGTTGACGCCGAAGCGCGCGGCAAGCTGCACCTCGGGCGGCAGGCGGTCGCCCGCGGCATAGCGCCCCGCGCCGATCTCGGCGCCGAGCGTCTCGGCTATCGCGGACCAGAGCGGCGTGCGCGCCATGGGCGACCTGTCATAAAAACTTCACCCGCGGCGGGGTTGCCTTCGGGCCGGGCGAGGGGTAACAACTTGTCTAGTTGTATAGTATCGACCGCGCAGGGCAAGCCCCATGTCTCCGACCGCCGACACCGCCGCCGCTGAGGGCGACCGCCAGCGCTGGATGGGGCTGCTCGCGCGCGCAGAACCCGCGCGCCTCGCGGCGCTGATGCCAACTGATCTGCCCGCGCATGACTGGCTGCGCCCGCCCGAGACGGGTGCCGTGATGGTGCGCGGACGCGCCGGCGGCACCGGCGCGCCCTTCAACCTCGGCGAGATGACGCTGACGCGCTGCGCGCTGCGCACCGCCGAGGGCACGGTCGGCATGGCCCATGTGCAGGGCCGCGACCGGGCGCATGCGACGCGCGCCGCACTGATCGATGCGCTGATGCAGGGGCCGCGCGCGGCCGAGGTCCGGCGCGCCGTCCTCGAGCCACTGGCCGAGGCCGAGGCGGCGGCCGACCGCGCCCGCGCCGGCGCCGCGGCGGCGACGCGGGTCGAGTTCTTTACCCTCATGCGCGGAGAGGATTGATGCAGGGCGGCTCGGTTCAAGTCGGGGCAGACGCGCTCGCAGGCGGTTTCGCCGCCCCGCCCGAGGAAGGCGCGCGGGTCTTTCGCGCGCTGCTCGATGCGATGGCACGCCCGGGCCGGGTGGTGACGCTCGCGGGCGCCGCCCCGCCCGCGCCCGCATCGGCCGCGGCGGGGGCCGCCCTCCTCGTGCTGACCGACCGCACGACGCGGCTCTGGCTTGCGCCCTCGCACGACACCGCCGCACTTCGGGCCTGGGTTGCCTTCCACACTGGCGCGCCCGTCGTCGCCGACCCGGCCGAGGCCGATTTCGCGCTGGGCGACTGGGCGGGGATGCTGCCGCTCGGGCGCTTTGCGACCGGAACGCCCGAATACCCCGACCGGGGCGCGACCCTCATCGTCGACCGCGCGGCCTTCGCGGGGGCACCCGTGCGCCTCACCGGCCCCGGCATCGCGGGCGAGGCGCGCGCGATCCTGCCCGACCCCGCGATCCTTGCCGCGCGCACGCCGCAGTTCCCGCAGGGCATCGACATCATCTGGACGGCCGGGGCCGAGGCGATGGCGCTGCCGCGCAGCACCCGGGTGGAGGCGCTCTGATGTATGTCGCGGTCAAGGGCGGCGAACGCGCGATCGAGGCCGCGCATGACTGGCTCGGGCGGGCCCGGCGCGGCGCGCCCGACGTGCCCGAGCTTGGCGTCGCGCAGATCCGCGAGCAGCTTGCCCTCGCGGTCAACCGGGTGATGGGCGAGGGCTCGCTCTATGATCCCGACCTCGCGGCGCTCGCGATCAAGCAGGCGCGCGGCGATCTGATCGAGGCGGTCTTTCTCATCCGCGCCTATCGCACGACGCTGCCGCGCTTCGGCGCCTCGCGCCCCGTCGACACCGGCGCGATGGCCTGCGTGCGGCGCATCTCGGCCACCTTCAAGGATGCACCGGGCGGGCAGGTGCTGGGGCCGACCTTCGATTATACCCACCGCCTGATCGATTTCGCGCTGGCGGCCGAGGGCGCGGCCCCCGCCCCCGCGCCTGCACCCGCCGAGGCACCCGCCGCGCCGATGCCCCACATCACGGGCTTTCTGAACCGCGACGGGCTGATCGAGGCCGAAACCCCGACCGACGCCATCCCCCCCGACCTCACACGCGAGCCGGTCGAGTTTCCCGCGCCGCGCGCGCTGCGGCTTCAAGCACTCGCGCGCGCGGACGAAGGCTTCACCCTCGGCATGGCCTATTCGACCCAGCGCGGCTATGGGCGCACGCATGCCTTCGTGGGCGAGCTGCGCATCGGCCTCGTCGAGGTCGAGCTCGACATCCCCGAGCTGGGCTTTGCCGTCGTCGTCGGGCGCATCGAGCTCACGGAATGCGAGACGGTCAACCAGTTCAAGGGATCGCGGACCGAGCTGCCGCAGTTCACGCGCGGCTATGGCCTCGTCTTCGGGCAGGCAGAGCGCAAGGCGATCTCGATGTCGCTCGTCGATCGGGCGATGCGCTGGCGCGAACTGGGCGAGGAGGACACGGGCGCCCCCGCGCAGGATCAGGAATTCGTCGTGATGCACGGCGACAACATCCAGGCGACCGGCTTTCTCGAACACATCAAGCTGCCCCATTACGTCGATTTCCAGGCCGAGCTTGAACTGATCCGCCGGCTCCGGGCCGAGGCCGAGGCGAACGCGGCGGCCATGGCAAGCGAGGCCGCCGAATGATGCGGGTCGTCTTCGACGTGGGCAATGTGCTGATCGCCTGGGCGCCGCATCTGGCCTTCGCGCACCGCTTTCCCGACCGCGCCGAGGCCGAGGCGTGGATGGCGCGCGTGGGCTTTCACGCCTGGAACTATGCGCAGGACGGTGGCCGGACGCTGGCAGAGGGGCTCGCGGTCGCGCGCGCCGAACATGGCGCGCTGGCCGATCCGCTGGCCGATTACGTCGCGCGCTTCGACGAGACGATCCGCACCCCCATCGCCGGAAGCTGGGCGCTGGTCGAGGCGCTGCGCGCGCGCGGCGCGCCCGTCTATGCGATCACGAATTTCGGGGCCGAGACATGGCCGGCCGCGCTTGCGCGCTATCCGGCGTTCGGCACGCATTTCGCCGACATCGTGGTCTCGGGGCACGAGCGGATCCTCAAGCCCGACCCCGCGATCTACCGGCTGCTGCTTGATCGCAACGGCCTCGCGGCGGGCGATTGCCTCTTTGTCGACGACGTGGCCGCCAATGTCGAAGGCGCGCGCGCCGTCGGGATGGCCGCGCATCACTTCACCGGGCCCGAGGCACTCGCGGCCGAGCTTACTGCGCGGGGGATCCTGTGAGCGGCTACAACTTCGCCTATCTCGACGAGGACACCAAGCGCATGATCCGCCGCGCACTCCTCAAGGCCGTGGCGATCCCGGGCTATCAGGTGCCCTTTGCCAGCCGCGAGATGCCGATGCCCTATGGCTGGGGCACGGGCGGGGTGCAGGTGACGGCGGCCTGTCTTCTGCCCGAGGATTGCCTCAAGGTCATCGACCAGGGCGCCGACGACACGACGAACGCAGTCTCGATCCGCCGCTTCTTCCAGCGCACGGCGGGCGTCGCGGTGACCGAATCGACCCGCGCCGCGACGATCATCCAGACCCGCCACCGCATCCCCGAGACGCCGCTGACCGAGGGGCAGATCCTCGTCTATCAGGTGCCGATCCCCGAACCGCTGCGCTTCCTCGAACCGCGCGAGCCCGAGACGCGCCGGATGCATGCGCTGATGGATTATGGCCTCATGCATGTGAAGCTTTATGAGGACATCGCCCGGCATGGGGCGATCGCGACCTCCTACGCCTATCCGGTGACGGTCGCGGGGCGCTATGTGATGGACCCCTCGCCCATCCCCAAGTTCGACAACCCCAAGCTGTCCGAGAGCCCCGCGCTCCAGCTTTTCGGGGCGGGGCGCGAGCAGCGTATCTATGCGATCCCGCCCCACACCCGGGTCGTGTCGCTCGATTTCGAGGACTACCCGTTCGAGGCCTCGAAGGCCCCGCACGCCTGCAGCCTCTGCGGCTCGGCCGAGAGCTATCTCGACGAGGTCATCGTCGATGACGCGGGCGGGCGGATGTTCGTGTGCTCGGACACCGATTTCTGCGCCGGCCGGCGCGCGCTGGCCGAGGAGGACGCGGCATGACCCGCCCGCTTCTGCAAGTCGAGGGGATATCCAAGCGCTATGGCGCGCGCGTGGGCTGCCTCGATTTGTCGTTCGACCTCTGGCCGGGCGAGGTGATGGGGATCGTGGGCGAATCGGGCTCGGGCAAGTCGACGCTGCTCGCCTGCCTCGCGGGGCAACTGCGCCCCGACGCCGGCCGCGTCATCTTCGACACGCGCGAACGCGGCCCGGTCGATGTGCTGGGCATGACCGAGCCCGAGCGGCGCTGGCTCGCGCGGACCGACTGGGCGCATGTGCACCAGAACCCGCGCGACGGGCTGAGGATGGGCGTTTCGGCCGGGGGCAATGTCGGCGAGCGGCTGATGGCGCTCGGCGCGCGCCATTATGGCCGCATCCGCGAGAGCGCGATCGACTGGCTCGGCCGGGTCGAGATCGCGGCCGACCGGGTCGACGACCGGCCGACCGCCTTTTCGGGGGGCATGCAGCAGCGCCTCCAGATCGCGCGCAACCTCGTGACGGGGCCGCGGCTTGTCTTCATGGATGAACCGACCGGGGGCCTCGATGTCTCGGTGCAGGCGCGGCTTCTCGATCTTCTGCGCGGGCTCGTGCGGCAGATGGGGCTTTCGGCCATCGTGGTGACGCATGACCTCGCGGTGGTGCGGCTTCTGGCCGACCGGCTGATGGTGATGCGCCGTTCGCGGGTGGTGGAGTCCGGTCTGACCGACCAGATTCTCGACGACCCGCAGCATCCCTATACGCAGCTACTGGTGTCCTCGGTGCTGCAGCCATGAAGGAATCCGCCATGAACACGCTGATC
>JAUREX010000084.1 GCA_030834485.1 Gemmobacter sp. | reverse complement strand
TGCGAGGCCTACCGGCCGCGCGGGGGGCGCGAAGGCGAGCGGGGGCTGCGGCGCCGCCGCGGCGGTTTCGGGTGCAGGCGCGGGTGCAGGCGCGAAGGGCCGGGGCGGCGGCGCGAAGGCAAGCGGGCGCGGCGCGGGCGTCTCGGCGACGGCCGGCGCGGCCGGGGCTGCTTCGGCGGCCGGAGCGGGCGCCGCCGCATCTGGCGCCGTTTCGGGCGGGATAGCTGCGGGCGGGGCCACTGCGGGCGGGATAGCTGCGGGAGGGGCAGCCTCGGGCGGGGCAGCCTCGGGCGGGGCGGCTGCCGGCTCTGCCGCGGGCACCTGCTGCGCCACGCGCGGCGGCAGCGGCGGCACGATGACGTTGCGCCGCGCCTCGGCCGCGCGCAGGGCCGCGCGCACCGCAGGCGGCTGGGGCGGGATCGCCACGGGGCCGGATGCGCGCGCAGGCTCGGCCTCGGGCAGGGCGGCCTCGGGTCCGGCTTGGGGCGGCGGGGCCGGTGTGCCATCTGCAGACGGGGTCCCGAGCGCGGCCCCGACCGCCGCCGCCACCGCCGCCCCGACCGGATCATCCGCGGCGGGCGCTGGCGCCGCGACGCGCCCGGGCGGCAGCGGCGGCACGACGGGCGGCGCCCCGGCAAAGAGGCGCACCCCATCGGCAAGGAGCACCCCCTCGGCCGTCGGCACCACCGCGCCCTCGGGGTCGAGCGTGTAGACGACGCCCGGCGGCGGCGGCGGCAGGCCGCGGGCCGGCGGATCGGCGCGGGTCAGGGCCGCGATCGCGGGCGGGGTCAGCGCCGACAGCCGCGGCTGCGCCGCCGCGAGCGCGACACCGATGCGCGACAGGGTCGGATCGCGCGCCGCCACAACGGCCGGGGGGGCCGCGGCATCGCTGCGCACCGCCCCCTCGGCCGGCGCTTCGCCCGTCACCGCCTGCGCAAGGCGCCCGTTGATGCCGGGGGCGGTCGACATTGGCGCTCCGGCGAGGGGGGCGATGGCCGAGAGCGCGGCGCGCTCGGCCTCGGCATGGCCGCCGCCGCGCCCCGCCAGCGCGAGGAGCGCGAGCGCCCCCACCACCGCCGCCGCCGTCAGCGCGACCGCGAAGGCACGCCGACCCGACCGCGCCGGCGCGCGCAGGATCGCAAGCCGCCCGACGATGCGCTCGAGCGCCTCGGCCGGGGCCGCGGGGGTGGCGCGGACGACGGGCGGCAGCTCGGGCTCGGGGGCCGCTACTTCGAAGCGCGCCGGGCCCTCGAACCCCGCGAGCCCCTCGGCAAGGGCAGCGCCGAGCGACAGCCCATGCGCCCCGAGCGCCGCCGCCGCCTCGGCCAATGTCTCGCGCGCCACGACCGCGACGCGCACCTGCCCCGACGGCGCATCGGGCGCCGGATTGGGCACCGGATCGGGGCACCAGTCAAAGACGAGTTCCGCGACCGGATAGGGCGTCAGCCCCTCGAGCGCGGCCGCGACCGCGCCGCGCCGCACATCGCCCCCCGCCACCTCGAGCGTCAGGACCCGCACGACCGATTCGGGCAGGCCGAGCGCGACCGGGCCCGCCCCCGGCCCGAGTGCCGCCGCGACGGCGGCGAGGGCGGCATCCTCCGCCCCCTCGGCATAGGGGAATTCCGCAAGGGTTTCAGGCACGCCACCCGCCCCGCCGGCCCCGGTACGCCGCAGCACCATCCGCCCGGGGCGGATCGTGAGGAGGGGGAGGGGCGGCACATCGCGGGGCATGTCCCCGTTCTAGCAGAGCCCCGCGCGGGGGTGGAGTCGCCTCGGCGCGCACCCCGCCCGGATGCGCGGATCAGAGCGCACGCACCATGTCGCGATGAAGGATGCCGGCGTCGAGATATTCCGCCCCCTCGGGCACAAACCCGAGGCGGGCATAGAAGCCGAGCGCATGGGTCTGCGCCCCGAGGCGCACCCGCGCAAGCCCGCCGCGGGCCGCGAAATCGGCGACCGCCGCCTGCACCAGCGCCGCGCCACGCCGCCGCGCCACGCGGGCAGCACGCAGACGCGCCCGATCTTGCCCGTCGTCCCCATCGTCAGGAGCCGCGCGCAACCGACCGCTTCACCCCCGACCCGCGCGAGCAGATGCACCGCCTCATGGTCGCGGCCGTCGACCTCATCGGCCTCGGGCACGCCCTGTTCCTCGATGAAGACGCGCCGGCGCAGCCGCAGGCAGAGCGCCAGATCGTCGCTGCGCGCGATGGTCGGGCTCATGCGAAGTAATCGCCGAGGATGCGCGCATAGATCGAGCGCAGCGCCGCGATGTCGGCGACCGCGACCGATTCGTCGGCCTTGTGCATCGTCTGCCCGACGATGCCGAACTCGACCACCGGGCAATGGGCGCGGATGAAGCGCGCATCCGAGGTGCCGCCCGAGGTCGACAGCCGCGGCACGATCCCCGTCTCGGCCGCGACCGCACGCGCGACGAGGTCGCTGAGCGGCCCGGGCGGCGTCAGGAACGCCTCGCCCGAGACGGTTGCCGCGATCTCGAAGCGCGCGCGCGTGCGCGCCGCCACCTCGGCCGCGCGCGCGCGCAGCATCGCCTCGAGCGTCGCGCCCGAATGATGGTCATTGAAGCGGATGTTGAGGGTCGCGCGCACCTCGGCCGGGATCACGTTCGAGGCGGCGTTGCCGGTGTCGATGGTCGTGATGGCAAGCGTCGAGGGGTCGAAATCGGCGCTGCCGGCATCGAGCGGCGCGCGCGTCAGCTCCGACAGATAGTCGATCAGCGCATGGATGGGGTTCACGGCCCGGTCGGGATAGGCCGCGTGCCCCTGCACCCCCCGCACCGTCACCCGCGCGGTGATCGAGCCGCGCCGGCCGATCTTGATCATCTCGCCCAGCCGCTCGGGGCAGGTCGGCTCACCGACGAGGCAGACATCCATCCGCTCGCCCTGCTCGGCCATCCAGTCGAGGAGCGCGCGCGTCCCGTCGGTCGCGGGGCCTTCCTCGTCGCAGGTGAGGGTGATGATGATCGCGCCCTCGGGCGGCGCGCGCCGCACGAGGTCGCAGGCGGCGGCGATGAAGGCCGCGACGCCCGATTTCATGTCGGCCGCGCCCCGGCCCCAGAGCCGCCCGTCGCGCACCACCCCGCCGAAGGGGTCATCGGCCCAGAGCGCCCGGTCGCCCGGCGGCACCACATCGACATGCCCGTTGAAGCCGAAGGTCCGCGCCGCCCCCTGCGCGCCCCAGCGGGCAAAGAGGTTCGCAACCCCGCCCCGGTCGACCCTGACGCAGCGAAAACCGGCCGCCGTCAGCGTCTCGGCCGCGATCCCGAGCGCGCCCGCCTCATCGGGGGTGACCGAGGCGCAGCGCACGAGGCGGGCGCAAAGCGCCACCGGATCGACCGCGCCCCCAGCGGCGGCGGTCGTGGCGGGGGTGGGCGGTCTCTCCATCGCGGCCTCCTCGGGTCTGTGCGGATGTCATAACGCCCCCGAGGCTTCGCCGCCAGCCGCCACCCCGGGCGCTGCGGCGCGGATTGACCTTGAGCGGGCGAGGGGCTAGCCCTGCTGCGCCGCGAACGCCCGACGGGGCAGGAGGAAGCGATGCATCCCGGAGCAGGCCGGCCCTATCTTGCCATTCCCGGCCCCTCGGTCATGCCCGACCGGGTGCTGCGGGCGATGCACCGCCCCGCGCCCAACATCTATGCAGGCGAGGTCGTCGAGATGATGCCCGCGCTGGTCGCCGATCTGCGCGCGGTGGCGCGGACGCGCCAGCATGTCGCGATCTACATCGGCAACGGCCACGCCGCCTGGGAGGCCGCGAACACCAACCTCTTCAGCCCGGGTGACCGGGCGCTCTCGCTCATCACCGGTCGCTTCGGCGAGGGCTGGGCCGCGGGCGTCGAGGCGCTGGGCGTCGCGGTCGATCGGATCGACTTCGGCCGCAGCGCGCCGGTCGATCCCGACCGGGTCGAGGCCGCGCTGCGCGCCGACCGCGACGGCGCGATCCGGGTCGTGCTGCTGACCCATGTCGATACCGCGACCTCGGTGCGCAACGATGTCGCCGCGGTCCGCGCCGCGATCGACGCGGCCGGTCATCCCGCACTCCTCGCGGTCGATTGCATCGCCTCGCTCGGCTGCGACGACTTCCGCATGGACGATTGGGGCGTCGATGTGATGGTCGCGGCCAGCCAGAAGGGGCTGATGACGCCCCCGGGCCTCGGCTTCGTGTGGCTGAGCGAGCGCGCGCTTGTGCGCTCGGCCGATGCGGCGCGCCGCACCCCCTATTGGGATTGGCGCCCCCGCATCGCGCCGACCGAGTTCTGGCAGTATTTCGGCGGCACCGCACCGACCCACCACCTCTATGGCCTGCGCGAGGCGCTCGGCATGCTCCTGCACGAGGAGGGGCTCGACGCCGCCCTCGCCCGCCACGGGCTGCTCGCGCGCGCCGTCTGGGCGGCGGTCGAGGCCTGGGGTGCGGGCGGCAGCCTGCGCTGCAACATCGCCGCGCGCGCCCAGCGCAGCCACGCCGTCACAGCGCTGCGCATCGCGCCGCCCGACGGCGACCGGCTGCGCGCCTGGTGCGAGCGCGAGGCGGGCCTGACCCTCGGGATCGGCCTCGGCATGGCCACCCCCGGCAGCCCCGAGGCGGGCGGCTTCTTCCGCATCGGCCACATGGGGCACCTCAACGCGCAGATGATCCTCGGCGCGCTCGCGACGATCGAGGCGGGCCTGATCGCGCTCGACATTCCGCATGGGGCGGGCGGCGCGGCGGCTGCCGCGCGCGCCATCGCGCACCCCGACGCACCCTGAGGGCGCGCTTGCGCCCCGAGCGCGCAAGCACAAGGGCGATCGGCACACCCCTGTTGCCCGCAAGGCCCCAGCCTCCCACGGCGATGCCCGCGCGATGCCGCACCCGCCACCGGCGCCCCTCGCCCTGTCTTGGCACCGCCTTCGGGGTGGCCGGCTGCGCCATCGCGCGGTTCCGTACCCGCCGACGCAAGGCGCGCCCGGCATTCCGCAAGCCACGTCTCCCAACCGAGGGCGAGGCCCGACCAGCCCCTTCCCCCTCGTGCGATGGTCGCGCGCGACCGCACCCACCACCTCCACGGGCAGCCGGCATCCGGCACGGCCCGCTCACCCGCAACCGCGAGGCCCGCCCATCCTCGGCGCTGAGCCCGCGCGCGGTCGCACCCGCCGCCACCACGGGTGCCCGCCCTCCGGCACGGCGCGTGCGCACGCTGAGGGCTACGGCTGCGTCATCGCGCGCGGCGGGGGCCGCAGCCGTCGTGGCAGCGCCTTGCCGGGGCGGCCCTCGCGGGGCGTCGCAGCAGGGTCAGGTCGCTGTGCGCGCGGCCGCGCCCCTCGGGTTGCGCCTTTGCCCGAGCGCAGGGGCCGCCGCGTGGCATGTCGCAGCTGTCGCGCGCCACGCCTTGGTCCGACGGTCGGCCCGTCGCCGCACCGCGCGCGCCTGCTCGGCCGGCGCACCCCGCCCCATCGCGCGCCGCGGTACGGCCGGCGCGGATGCGGGCGATGCCCGGGCGGGCGACCTCGCGGCCCGGCCCGGGGCGGCCCGGCCCGGGGCGGATCGGCTCGGGCGCGGGGCAGGGGGCGCGCCTGCGCATCAACGGCGCGGACCGCGCCTCGGATGACGGGCAGGTGCGACCGCGGCACATCGCGCCATGCGCGGCGCCGATCATGCGCGGGCGGCGCGTGCATCGCCCGACAGGTTGTGCCCGCGCGCGCTGCAGCCCGCGTGCTGGGCGGACCGGAGCGCCTTCAGCAAGCGTTGCGCGCGCGCGCGCTGCAGCCCGGCCGAGCCAGAGGCGACGGGTCGGCGCTGCCGCCCTCAGGCGGCGCTGCGCGAGAGGGTGACGCGGTTGCGCCCGCCCCCCTTGGCGACCATCAGCGCGCGGTCGGCCCGGTCGATCAGTGCCCTGATGCGCCCCTCCTCGACCGGGGGGTCGGCGGGGCCGCTGAGGGCGAGGCCGATCGAGACGGTGACGCGCAGCGACCCCGCCCCGCCCGGCAGCGCGATGGGCTCGGCCTCGACGGCGCGCAGCACCCGGTCGGCGCGCGCGCGCGCCTCCTGCAGGTCGACATCGGGCAGCGCGAGCAGGAATTCCTCGCCACCGATGCGCGCGAGCAGATCCGCGCCCGTGCAGTCGCGCCCGAGCCGGCGCGCCACCTCGATCAGCACCTGATCGCCCGCCGCATGGCCGAAGCGGTCATTGACGGATTTGAAGCGGTCGATGTCGATCACCATCACCGCGCAGCCAGCCCCGCGCGGCACCCGCTCGAGCATGGCGGCGAGCGCGGGCAGCGCGTGGCGGCGGTTGTGCAGCCCCGTCAGCGGATCGGTCAGCGCCATCTCGAGCCCGCGCCGCAGCGCCTTGCGGCGCCGGTCGGCGGCGTGCTTGCGCCGGATCATCGCGCGGGCGCGCAGCGCCGCCTCATGTGCATCGAAGGGCCCGCGCAGCAGATCGTCCGCGCCGAGATCGAGCGCGCCCACCGCAAGCGCGAGGTCGTCATGCTCGAGCGCGATGCACATCGCGGCGCCGCGCGTCGCAGGCCGGCAGCGCAGATCGCACATGAGTTGCAGCCCCGCCGCCGGCCCCCCCTCGGGGCCCGCGGCCGGTCCGGGCTCGGCGGCGATGATGAAGAGGTCGACCTCGGGGACGGGCGCGGCCGCGAGCGCCTCCTCGCGCGTCATGATCTCGACCCGCTCGGCCATCTCGCCCATCAGCCCGACGCGCCAGCGCACCGCCGTCTCGGGCCGGCCCGCGACCAGCGCGATGCGCGCGGGCGGGAGGTAGGCCGCACCCGGCTCGGCGAGCTGGTCGAGATCCTGCGCGCGGCCCGGCAGCGCATATTCCCCCGCCGTCCCGCCCGCGCGCAGGAGGCTCCGCACCCGCGCGAGCAGGAGCGAATCGGGCACCGGCCGCAGCAGGCAATCATCCGCGCCGGCCGCGATCGCGGCCAGTTGCAGCGCGCGCGCCCCCGCCGGCGCAAGCACGAGGATCGGGAGCTGGTCTGCCCCCGGCACCTCGCGCAGCGCAGCGACCAGCGCCACCGCATCGGCGTCGGGCAGATCCGTCCCCACCACCACGAGGTCGGGCAGCCCGCCGCGGACGGCCGCCAGCGCCTCGGCCGCGCTGCGCACCTGGCGCGTGTCGTAATAGGCCGAGCTGAGCTTGACCTTCAGCACGATCCGGTTCGTCACCGAATCGTCGACGATCAGAATCTTGCCCTGCATGGTCGGGACGGCCCCCTGCCTGCACGCCGCCCGCCCCTGCCCGGGAGGATTCCCGCCGAGGGGCGACAAGGCGGCGCTTTACCTTTCGGTGACCTTGCGCCTTAGAGGTTAAGAAAACCTTTCCTCGCGACGGAGCGATCATGCCTTCTGCCCGGGATGCCGCCGAAGCCCTCGCCCTCTCGGCCCTCGGCTGGATCGCCGAGGATCCCGAGCGCATCGGCGCCTTTCTGGGCCAGAGCGGGCTCGACCCCGACGTGCTGCGCGCGCGCGCGGCCGACCCCGACCTGCTGGCGGCGGTGCTCGACTTCGTGCTCTCGGAGGATGCCCATGTGCTGGGCTTTGCCGCGCATGCGAGGTTGCGCCCCGAGGCGGTCGTCGCGGCGCGCGCCCATCTGCCGGGCGGGGCCGATCCGCACTGGACCTGACGCATTGCCTTTGGCGGGCCGCACAGGCATCCTGCCAGGCACAATCGGTCAAAGGGGGCAGGGGTGATCGCGGCCATCGTCTTCGACAAGGACGGCACCCTCTTTGATTTCGAGGCGACCTGGGCGGGCTGGACCGCCGGGCTATTGGCCGAGCTGTCGGAGGGCGAGGGGGCGCTTGCGGGGCGTCTGGCCGGCGCGATCGGCTTCGATCTGCCCACGCGCCGCTTTCATCCCGAAAGCCCCGTCATCGCGGCAACCCCGGTCGAGATCGCCGCCGCCATGCTGCCGCATCTGCCCCGCTGGGGCGCGGGTGCCCTCGTCGACCGGATGAACGCGCGCGCGGCCGATGCGCGGCAGGCCGAGGTGGTACCGCTGCGGCCGCTGCTTGTTCATCTGCGGGCGGGGGGGCTGCTGCTCGGGCTTGTCACCAACGACGGCGAGGCGCCGGCGCGCGCCCATCTCGCGGGGGCGGGGATCTCGGACCTTTTCGATTTCGTCGCGGGCTCGGATTCGGGCCATGGCGCCAAGCCCGCGCCGGGGCAGCTGCTGGCGTTCGCGCGTGCAACAGGCGTTGCGCCCGGCGCCACGGTGATGGTCGGCGACAGCCTGCACGACCTGCACGCCGGGCGCGCGGCCGGGATGCGCGCGGTCGGTGTGCTGACGGGGCTTGCCGCGCATCACGATCTTGCCCCCCACGCCGATGCGGTGCTGCCCGACATCGGCGCGCTGCCCGGCTGGCTCGCGACGCTGCCGCAGCGGCAGGGATGAGCCGAAAACGACCGTAACCGGTCGCAAATGTTGGCTCGGGCGCGCGCGGTTCGGCGCAATCTCCGCCCGTGCCGGCGGGGCACGGGCGGATCGGAGACGCGCCATGACGATGGCGGAAGAGCAGACGACACGGCGGCGGGCGGGCGGACGGGCGGGCAACCGCCAGCGGGGCGGTGGGCATGTCATCGACCAGATGCCCTGGCGCATCCCGCTGAACCCCGACCGCCCGACCGAGCCGATCGGCCCCGAGGGGGTCGAGGCGATCCACAAGGGCGCGATGCGGATCCTCTCGGACATCGGGATCGAGTTCCTGAACCCCGAGGCGATCGAGCATCTGCGCGCCGCCGGCTGCCGCATCGCGGGCACGAATGTGCGGATGGACGAGGATTTCGTGATGGAGATGGTGCGCCGCGCGCCCCCCTCCTTCACCATCACGCCGCGCAACCCCGAACGCCAGATCGTCATCGGCGGGCGGCACATGGTGTTCGTCAACGTCTCATCGCCCCCGAACTCCTGGGACATGGAGCGCGGCAAGCGGCCGGGCGATTTCGAGACCTTCCGCGACTTCATCAAGCTCACGCAATACTTCAACTGCATCCATGTCGCCGGCGGCTATCCGGTTGAGCCGATCGACATCCACCCCTCGATCCGCCATCTCGACTGCATCCGCGAAAAGCTCGTGCTGACCGACAAGGTCATCCACGCCTACAGCCTCGGGCGCGAGCGGGTCGAGGATGCGATGGAGATGACGCGCATCGCGGCCGGGCTGACGCATGAGGAATTCAACGCAAGCCCCCGGATGTACACGAACATCAACTCGGTCTCGCCGCTCAAGCACGACTTCCCGATGCTCGATGGCGCGATGCGGCTTGCGCGGCGCGGTCAGCCCGTCGTCGTCACCCCCTTCACGCTCGCGGGCGCGATGGCGCCGGTGACGATGTCGGGGGCCGTCACCCTCTCGATCGCCGAGGGGCTTGCGGCGATCGCGCTCTTGCAATGGATCAGCCCGGGCTGCCCGGTCGCGATCGGCACCTTCACCTCGAACGTCGACATGAAGTCGGGCGCCCCCGCCTTCGGCACGCCCGAATACATGCGCGCCACCCAGATGACCGGCCAGCTTGCCCGCTTCTACGGGCTCCCCCTGCGCTCATCGGGGGTCTGCGCGGCGAACGTCCCCGACGCGCAGGCGATGTGGGAGACCTCGAACAGCCTCTGGGCCTCGGTTCAGTCGGGCACGAACCTCGTCTATCACGCGGCGGGCTGGCTCGAGGGGGGCCTCATCGCCTCGATCGAGAAGTTCGTGATGGATTGCGAGGTGCTGCAGATGATCCAGCGCTATTTCGAGCCCGCGACCTTCGCCACCGCGCCCGAGGACATCGCGCTCGACGCCATCGCCGAGGTTGGGCCGAACGGGCATTACTTCGGCTGCGCGCATACACAGGCGCGCTATACGACGGCCTTCTATGCCCCGATCGCATCGGACTGGCGCAATTACGAGGCGTGGTCGGCGGATGGCGCCGTCGGCACGGTCGAGCGTGCGAACCGCATCGCGCGCGCCATCCTGCGCGAGTTCGAGCCGCCGCCGATGGATCCCGCGCTGCGCGAGGAGCTTGATGCCTTCGTCGCCCGCCGCAAGGCCGAGGGCGGCGCGCCGACCGACTTCTGATCCGCCCTGCTTGGGGTTTCGTTAAGGTCCGCGCGCTAGGATCGCCCCGTCCGCTCTGGTCGGGGTCGTTCATGCACGGGCTTTTCAATCGCGCGCTCGAATGCTTTCTGCGCGACACCTACGGCGCCCCGCTCTGGCGGCGGGTGGCGCGCGATGCGGGCTGCCCCGAGACGTTCGAGGCGCTGGCACCCTCGGACCCCGACACCCCCGGCCGCATCGTCGATGCGGCGGCCGCCGCACTCTCGAAGCCGCGCGGCGTGCTGCTCGAGGATCTGGGGAC
>JAUREX010000083.1 GCA_030834485.1 Gemmobacter sp. | reverse complement strand
TAAACGAGAGTGCAAGCCCTGTCATCATGCAGGCGACGTCGCGCGCGAGCACGCGCTTCGCGGCGCACGCGCTCGCGCTGGTGGCGGCCGCGCAGGCCTCGGCGGCGGCGCGGAATTCCTCGGGCGCCGAGATCGTCTCGACCCAGAGCACATCGGCGCCCCCGGCCTTCAGCCCCTCGGCCTGTTCGTGGAAGATCTCGACCGCGAGCGCATGGGTCAGCGCGCCCATCGGCTCCATGATCTCGCCCGTCGGGCCCATCGAGCCCGCGACGATCACCGCCCGCCCCGCGCGGTCGACGACCTCGCGGCCGAGCGCGGCCGCGACGCGGTTGAGTTCCGCCACCCGACCCTGCGCGCCATGGAGCTTGAGCCGCGCGGCATTGGCGCCGAAGCTGTTCGTGAGGAACAGGTCAGAGCCGGCATCGACCGCGCCGGCATAGAGGGCGCGGATGTTGTCGGGCTGCTCGACGTTCCACAACTCGGGCGGGTCACCCGACCCGAGCCCCATGTTGAAGAGGTTCGTGCCCGTGGCCCCGTCGGCCATGATCCAGTCGCGCGTCGCAAGCAGGCGGGAGAGGGGGTCGGTCATGTCGCACCTTGCCGGCGGCGAGTAATCTGCGACGTGTCCGGCCGCGACGGCCACGCCCAGACGCATCTGCCACGGCTGGGCGCTTTGCGCAAACCCAAAGCCGTGGCAGCGCGGTGCGCGCGCCTCAGCCGGCGAGGATCTGCTGGCGGGCCTCGGCCTCGAGCTCGACCAGCCGGGCGCGGATGTCGGCGGCACTCGCCTTGTCGCCGAGATCGGCCGAAAGCTTGCGGATCACATCCTCATCGCCCGCCTCCTCGAAATCGGCGCGGATGACCTCGCGGGCATAGGCCTCGGCCGCATCGCCCGTCTTGCCGAGCAGGCCCGCCGCCCAGAGCCCCGCGAGCTTGTTGCGCCGCGCGGTCACGCGGAACTGGGTCTCGCCGTCGAGCACGAATTTCGCCTCTGCGGCGCGTTCACGATCGTCGAAGGATGTCATGGCCCGAAATGCCTCCTGTGGTCGAATGCTGCCTTGTGCATGTGCGATATGTGTGCGGCGCCGCCTGCTCGCAAGCCCCTTTGCCTTGCGAGCACAGCGCGCTTGACGTATAGGGTGCTGACATCGCCGCGCGCCCCGGGCGCGCCGGCGACCGATCGGAGAATGCATGGCACGGCGCAAGAAGATCTACGAGGGCAAGGCGAAGATCCTCTACGAAGGCCCCGAGCCCGGCACGCTCATCCAGTATTTCAAGGACGAGGCGATGGCCGTTCCGGCCGCCGGCACCGCCGCAGCAGGCCAGGGCGCCGAAGGGGGCTTCGCCGAGGGGCGGGGCGTGCTGAACAACCGCCTGTCGGAGTTCTTCCTCAACGGGTTGAACGGGATCGGCGTGCCGACCTACTTCATTCGCCGGCTGAACATGCGCGAGCAGCTGATCCGCATGGTCGAGGTGATCCCGCTTTATGTCGTGGTGCGGAACTTCGCCGCCGGCGAGATGTCGGAGCGTCTGGGCATCGTCGAGGGCACCGCCCTGCCTCGCCCGATCGTCGAATTCTATTTCAACGACGAAAAGCTCGGCGATCCGCTCGTGACCGAAGAGCATATCATCGCCTTCGGCTGGGCAAGCCAGCAGGACCTCGACGACATGGTGGCGCTTGCGCTGCGCGTGAACGACTTCCTCTCGGGCGTGATGCTCGGCGTCGGGATGCGGCTTGCCGATTTCCGCATCGAGGTCGGCCGGATCTGGGAGGGTGATTTCATGCGCATCATCCTCGCCGACGAGATCAGCCCCGACACCTGCCGGCTGTGGGACATGCGCGACGGCGAGGGGCCCCTGCCCGAGGGCGGGCGCGCCACCCCGCGCGTGCCCGAGGATGTCTATGCCGAACTCGCGCGCCGGCTGGGCGTGCTGCCCTCGGCGGTGACGCATCCGATGCGGCCGACGCTGATCAACTGACGGGGGCGGCGATGCGGGCGCGGGTCGAGGTGATGCTGAAGCAGGGCGTGCTCGACCCGCAGGGCGAGGCGGTGCGCGCAGCGCTCGGCGCGCTCGGATTTGCGGGCGTCGAGGCGGTGCGGCAAGGCAAGCTCATCGAGATCGACCTCGCCGCGACCGACCGCGCCGCCGCCGAGGCCGAGGTGCGCGCGATGTGCGAAAAGCTCCTCGCCAACACCGTGATCGAACGCTACGCCGTCGAGATCGTCTGACAAGAACGGAGGGGGCCATGCGCGCCGCCGTCCTGCGCGACTATAACGCCGATCTGAGCATCGAGACTGTTCCCGACCCAGACTGCCCGGCGGATGGGGTGGTGCTGCGGGTGATGGCCTGCGGGATCTGCCGGTCGGACTGGCACGGCTGGACGGGCGAGCATCCCCGCGTCAAGCCCGGGCGCATCCTCGGCCACGAATATTGCGGCGAGGTGGTGGCGGCGGGCCCGCTCGCGCGCTGGCGCGTGGGCGATCGGGTGGTCGCGCCCTTCATCCTCGCCTGCGGGGCCTGCCCTTCGTGCCAGTCGGGCCAGTCGCATACCTGCCCCGACCAGCGTCTGCCCGGCTTTACCGAAGCGGGCGCCTATGCCGAATATGTCGCCGTCCCCTTCGCCCACAACCTCGCGCGCCTGCCCGAGGGCCTCTCGCCCGTGGTGGCGGCGGGGCTCGGCTGCCGGGTCACGACCGCCTGGCACGCGCTGACCGGGCGGGCGGCGTTGCAGGCGGGCGAGTGGCTCGCGATCCACGGCACGGGCGGGATCGGGCTGTCGGCGATGCTGATCGGCAAGGCGCTCGGCGCGCGGGTGATCGTCGTCGATGTCGTGCCCGAAAAGCTCGCCCATGCGCTTGCGCTCGGCGCCGATGCCGCGATCGATGCGCGCGAGGGCGAGGTTGCGGCCCGCATCCTCGAGATCACCGGCGGCGGCGCGCATCTGAGCGTCGAGGCGCTCGGGATCGCGGCGACGACGAACGGCTCGATCGAATGCCTGCGCCCGCTCGGCCGGCATGTGCAGGTGGGGATGCCCGTCGGCCACACCGCGCGGATGGAGATCAACATGAACGTGGTCTACATGCGCAACCTCGCACTTTACGGCACGCGCGGGATGCCGGCGTGGCGCTATCCGTCGCTGCTCGCGCTGATTGAGACGGGGCAGGTCGATTTCGCCCCCCTGATCGCGCGCGAGGTGGCACTCTCGGGCGCCTCGGCCGAGTTGCGCGCCTTCAACGGCCCGACCCCGCCCGGGGTCGCGATCATCACCAACTTCGCCGCCTGAGGGAGCGCATGAAGGCCGCCGTCATCACCTTTCCCGGTTCGAACTGCGACCGCGACCTTGCCGTCGCCTTCGCCGCCGCGGGCGCCGATGTCGCGCGCGTCTGGCACAAGGATACCGCCCTGCCCGCGGGCACCGATGTGGTGGGCATTCCGGGCGGGTTCTCGTTCGGCGATTACCTGCGCTGCGGCGCGATCGCGGCGCGTGCGCCCATCATGGCGGCCGTCGCTGCCCATGCCGCGCGCGGCGGCTTCGTGATCGGGATCTGCAACGGCTTTCAGGTGCTGACCGAGGCGGGGCTGCTGCCCGGCGCGCTCATGCGCAACGCGGGGCTGCGCTTTGTCTGCAAGCCGGTCGATCTGATCGTCACGGGCCAGAGCGCCTTTACCGACGGCTGGGCGCAGGGCGCGCGGATCCGGCTGCCGATCGCGCATCACGACGGCAATTATCAGGCCGCGCCCGAGACGCTCGCCCGGCTCGAGGGCGAGGGGCGCGTCGCGCTGCGCTATGCGCAAAACCCCAATGGCGCGGCCCGCGACATCGCGGGTGTGCTGTCGGAAAATCGCCGCGTGCTCGGCCTCATGCCCCATCCCGAACGCGCGATCGAGGCAGCACAAGGCGGCAGCGACGGCGCGGCGCTCTTTGCCGCGCTGATGGGTGCGACGGCGCCCGCCTGATGGCGCCAAGGCCCTTTGCCGCGGGCGCCGTCGGCGCTAGGATGGGGACATGTCGTCACGCCTGACCGCATCCCTCGAGCATTGGCGCCGCATGGTCGCGACGGTCGGGCGGCTTCGGCTGCGCATCCTTGTCGCAGGCTTCATGATCGTCGCGCTGGGCACGATCTGGGTGACGAACAGCCTTCTGACCGAGCGCTTTACCGAGACGACGCGCAACCGGGCAGAGCTGCGCCTCGCGCTCTATGCTGGCAACATCGTCTCGGAGATGCAGCGCAATTCGGTCGTGCCGCTCCTGCTTGCGCGCGACCCGGCGCTGATCTCGGCGCTCGGGGCGGCGGATTACACGACCTCGTCGCAGCGCCTCATCTCATTTCAGGATGAGCTCGGCACGGCCGAGATCGTCCTTCTCGACATCGACGGGCGCACGGTGGCGGCGACCGACCGCAACCTGCTCGGGACCAATCACCGGCAGTCGGGCTTTTTCGTCGATGCGCTGCGCCAGCGCGACACGAGCTTTACCGTCGCCCAGCGCGAGGGGGGGGGCTATGCCTTCAACTTCTCGCGCGCGGTGGTGCGCGACGGGCGGGTGATCGGCGTCGTGGCGGTGCGGGTCGATGTGCTGCGCTTCGAGCGGTCGTGGACGGGCTTTGCCGATGCGGTCGCGGTCCTCGACAGCGAGGGCGTCGTCATCATGGCGACGGAGCCGCGCTGGCGGGGCGTGCCGCTCGAGGCCGCGCTCGCGCTGCGTGATGCGCCCTCGGCCATCGCGCGCGCGCTCATGGCGACGGCGGATTGGGGCAAGGCCGCCCCCGATACCTATCTGCGCGGCGTCGCGGTGATGCGCAGCGAAACGCGCATCCCCTTTCGCGGCTGGCGGATCGTGTCATTCACGCGCTACGATTCGATCCGCGATCAGGTCAACACCTTCATCGCGCTCGAGATCACGGCCTTCGCGATCCTGCTCGCGGCGGGGTTCTACGCCGCCTCGCGGCGCGCCAGCCGCCGCTCGCGCCTGTTCGAGCGCGAATCGGCCGAGTTGCGGATGCTCAACCAGCGGCTCCAGCGCGAGATCGCCGAGCGCGAGCGCGCCGAAAAGGACCTCGCCATCGCCGAGCAGACGATCGCGCAATCCTCGAAACTGGCCGTTCTGGGCGAGATGTCGGCCTCGGTCAGCCACGAGCTCAATCAGCCGCTCGCGGCGATGAAGACCTATCTGGCGGGGGCGCGGCTCCTGCTGCAGCGGCGCCGGCCGGACGAGGCGCTGGCCTCGTTCCAGCGTATCGACGATCTGATCGACCGGATGGGCGCGATCACGCGCCAGCTCAAGTCCTTTGCGCGCAAGGGCGGCGAGGCGGTCGCCGCGATCGACATGCGCGCGAGCGTGGGCGAGGCGCTCTCGATCATGGAGCCGCAGTTCAAGCCCGGACGGGTGCGCATCCTGCGCAGCATGCCGCGCGCGCCCGTGATGGTGATGGCCGACCGCATCCGGCTAGAGCAGGTGATCATCAACCTCCTGCGCAACGCCCTCGACGCCACGCGCGAGAGCCCCGACCCCGAGATCGCGATCACCCTTCTGCCCGATGCGGACGGAACCGGGATGGCGATGCTCGAGGTGCGCGACAACGGCTGCGGCATCTCTGACCTCGAGAAGCTCTTCGAGCCGTTCTGGACGACCAAGAAGCCCGGCGAGGGGGTGGGCCTCGGGCTTGCCATCTCGTCGGGGATCGTGGCGGATTTCGGCGGGCGCCTGACGGCGCGCAACCTCGACGGGGGCGGCGCGGCGTTCGAGGTGCTGCTGCCGATGCGGGCCGAAGGGCTCAGTGCCGCCGAATGAGCGCGCAGGAACGGGGGATCGGGCCGTGAAGGTTGCCATCATCGACGACGAAGCCGACATGCGCCAGTCGATCAGCCAGTGGCTGGCGCTCTCGGGCTTCGACACCGAGACCTATGCCAGCGCCGAAGAGGCGCTGCGCCGGATCGGGGCGGATTTCCCCGGCATCGTGGTCAGCGACGTGCGCATGCCCGGCATCGACGGCATGACACTCCTGCGGCGGCTGCTCGGGGTCGATCCGGCGCTGCCGGTCATCCTCGTGACGGGGCATGGCGATGTGCCGATGGCGGTCGAGGCAATGCGGGTCGGGGCGTTCGACTTTCTCGAAAAGCCTTTCAACCCCGACCGGATGACCGAGCTTGCCAAGCGCGCGACGACGCTGCGCCGCCAGTCGCTCGAGAGCCGGGCGCTGCGGCGCGAACTCTCGGACGGCGCCACGATCATGCATATGCTGATCGGCACCTCGGCCGCGATGGCGCGGCTGCGCGAGGATATCCTCGACCTCGGGCAGGCCGACGGGCATGTGCTGATCGACGGCGAGACGGGGACGGGCAAGACGCTCGTTGCCCACGCGCTGCACGCGGTCGGGCCGCGGGCGGGGCGCAAGTTCATCTCGGTCGCCTGCGCGGCCTTCACACCCGACGTGCTGGCCGCGCGCATCTTCGGCGCCGAGGGCGAGGCGGCGATCCCTCTCATCGAGGAAGCGCGCGGCGGTACGCTCTGCCTCGAGGATGTCGAGACGCTGGCGCCGGCGCTTCAGGCGCGGCTGCTGGCCTTTCTCGATGCGCAGGGCACGCCGCCCGAGACGCGCGTCATCGCCATCTGCAACGACCACGCCCCCGACACGACGGTCGAGGATGTGCTGCGGCCCGACCTGCTTTTCCGACTCGGCGGGCACAAGATCATCCTGCCGCCGCTTCGGGCGCGGGGCGAGGATATCCTGACGCTCTTTGCCACCATCGCCGGCCGGTTTGCCGAGGAATACGGCTGCGAGGCGCCCGAGGTCTCGACGCAGGAGGCCGCGCAGCTTCTGCAATCGCCCTGGCCGGGGAATGTGCGCCAGCTCGTCTCGATCGCCGAGCGCGCGGTGCTGCAGGCCCGGCGCGGGCAGGGCTCGATCGCCTCGCTCCTCATGGCCGACATCGAGGCGGCGGGTCCGGCGCGCACGACCGAGGGCAAGTCCCTCAAGGATCATGTCGACGCCTTCGAGCGGCTCCTGATCGACGCGACGATGCGCCGCCACAAGGGCAGCATCGTCGCGGTGATGGAGGAACTCGCGCTGCCGCGCCGCACCCTCAACGAAAAGATGACGAAATACGGGCTGACGCGGCAGGATTACGTCTGAGCGCGCTCAGCGCGTGCCATACATCCGGTCGCCCGCATCGCCGAGACCCGGCACGATATAGCCGTGATCGTTCAGATGCGAATCGAGGGCGGCCGTCACGATCGGCACGTCGGGGTGCGCCTCGCGCATCCGCGCGACGCCCTCGGGCGCGGCAAGCAGGCACAGCATCCGGATATGGCGCGCGCCGCGCGCCTTCAGCAGATCGACCGCGGCGGCCGAGGAATTGCCGGTCGCGAGCATCGGGTCGACGATGATCGAGAAACGCTGGTCGAGCTGGTCGGGCACCTTGCAGTAATATTGCACGGGCTGGAGCGTCTCGGGGTCGCGATAGAGCCCGATGAAGCCCACCCGCGCCGCGGGGATAAGCTCGAGGATGCCATCGAGAAGCCCGTTCCCCGCCCGCAGGATCGAGATGAGCGCGAGTTTCTTGCCGTCGAGGATCGGCGCGTCCATCTCGCACAGCGGCGTCTCGATCCGCGTCGTGGTCAGTTCGAGATCGCGCGTGACCTCATAGGCCAGAAGCAGGCTGATCTCGCGCAGGAGCCGGCGGAACCCCGCCGTCGAGGTATCCTTTTGCCGCATGAGCGTGAGCTTGTGCTGCACGAGCGGGTGGCGGACGATGGTCAGATGTTCAGTCATGGGGCTTGTCCAGTCGCTTGAGGATGCGCGCGCGCGTGGCATCGTCGCAGAATGCCGCCTCTGCCGCAGTGCGCGCAAGTGTCGTGAACACGCCCTCGTCCCAGCCGAAGGCATCGGCGAGGCGGTCGTATTCGCGCCGCATGCTGGTGCGGAAGAAGGGCGGATCGTCGGTCGAGACGGTGACGCGCAGCCCGCGGTCGTGGAAATGACCGATCGGATGGTCGCGCCAGCGCGGATAGAGGCCGAGCGCGATGTTCGAACCCGGGCAGACCTCGAGCACCGTGCCCCGCTCGGCCAGCTCCTCGACAAGGCGCGGGTCCTCGATGGCGCGCACGCCATGCCCGATCCGCGCGGGGCGCAGGTCCGCAAGCGCGGCGCGCACGCTCTCGGGCCCCGCCCATTCGCCGGCGTGCGCGGTGATGCCAAGCCCCGCCTCGCGCGCCATGTCGAAGGCATAGGCGAAATCGCGCGGGGCATGGACCGTCTCGGCGCCCGCAATCCCGAAACCGGTGACGAAATCGCCCGCCGTCTCGGCCGCGCACAGGGCGGTGGCGCGGGCCTGTTCGGGGCCGAAATGGCGGATGCAGGTGACGATGGCGCGCATCGCGATGCCGTCCTCGGCCTCGGCCTCGGCGGCCGCGGTCGCGATCGCGGCCAGATGGTCGCGCCATTCGTGCAGATCCGCCCCGCCGCAGAAGTCGGGCGAAAGGAACGCCTCGGTATAGATGACGCCGTTCTGCGCGCTTTCGCCCAGCACCGCGCGCGTCAGCCGGTAATAGGCGTCTGGCGTCGTCAGGACCGAGGTCGCGGCCTCGTAGACCTTGAGGAAATGGGCAAAGTCGCGAAAGGCGTAATTGCCCTCGGCATCGAAGATGCCGCCGATGTCGATGCGCGCGCGCCGCGCCATGTCGCGGATGAGGGCGGGGGGTGCCGCACCCTCGAGGTGGAGGTGCAGCTCGACCTTGGGCAGATCCCTCACAGCAGGTTCCTTCCATGCGCGGGCCGGGGCAACCCCAGATGCGCGGCGACCGTTGCGCCCACATCGGCCAGGACGCAAGGGCCGAGGGGCCCCGCGCCCGCCCCCGCGATCAGGACCGGCACCCGCTCGCGCGTGTGGTCGGTGCCGGGGGCGGTCGGGTCGTTGCCGTGATCGGCGGTAAAGATCGCGATGTCGCCCGGCCCCAGCCGGGGCAGGAAGCGCCCCGCCCAGGCATCCGCGGCCTCGAGCGCGCGCGCATAGCCCGCGACATCGCGCCGATGCCCATAGAGGCTGTCGAACTCGACCAGATTCGCCACGATCAGCGCGCCCGCCTCGGCCGAGGCCGCGAGCGCATCGAGGCAGGCCATCAGCCCGGCATCATCGGGGGCCTTGTGCAGGGTTCCCGTCGCCCGATGGGCGAAGATGTCGCCGATCTTGCCGACCGAATGCACCGCCCGCCCCGCCGCCACGGCAAGGTCCAGAAGCGTCGGCGCCGGCGGGGGCAGCGCGAAGTCGCGCCGGTTGGCGGTGCGCGCAAATGCCCCCGGCGCGCCGGTGAAGGGCCGCGCGATCACCCGCCCGACCCGCATCGCATGGAGCCGGGGCGCCAGCGCCGCGCACATCGCCATCAGCCGCTCAAGGCCGAATGCCCCCTCATGCGCGGCGATCTGAAAGACGCTGTCGGCCGAGGTGTAGCAGATGGGCCAACCGGTCCGCAGATGCTCCTCGCCCAGCCGCGCGATGATCTCGGTGCCCGAGGCGCGGCAATTGCCGAGGATGCCCGCCGTGCCCGCCGCCTCGGCCGCCGCCGCCGCCAGATCAGGCGGAAAGGCCGGCACACGGTCGGGAAAGACCGTCCAGTCCCAGTCGACCGGCTGGCCCGCGATCTCCCAATGGCCCGAGGGGGTGTCCTTGCCGCGCGAGGTCTCGACCGCCGCCCCCCAGCGCCCCTGCGCGCGCGCCCCGGTCGCGTCGAACCCCGGCAGCGCGCGGCCCGACGCCAGCGCCGCCGAAGCACCAAGCCCGAGCGCATCGAGGACCGGCATCCGCAGCCGCCCTGCCCGGCCGCTCTCGGCGCGGCCCGCGGCACAGGCGCGCGCGATGTTGCCGAGCGTGTCGGCGCCCGCGTCGCCATAGGCGGTCGCATCCGGCGCGCCGCCGATTCCGACCGAATCGAGCACGATCAGGAACGCCCGCCCCATCACACCCAGCCGAGGATCAGATCGCGCGGCACGGCCGGGCCGGGCCCCACGCGCACCGCGGCCGCAACCGCCTGCGCCGCACGGCGCGCAGCCGCCTCATCTGCGGCATGCACGACCGCGACGGGCGCTCCTTGCGCGACGCGCGCCCCGACGGGCAGGATGTCCGCAAGCCCCACGCGATGGTCGATCGCATCGCCCTCGCGCGCGCGCCCGCCGCCGAGGGCGACGACCGCGAGCCCGAGCGCGCGGGTGTCGTGGCGCTCGATGACGCCTGCGGCTGCCGCGGGGACCGCGAGGCGCACCGGCGCCACCGGCAGATGCGCCCGCCAGCGCGCGACGAAATCGCCCGGCCCGCCCTGATGCGCGACCATCCGCCCGAAGGTCTCGGCCGCCGCCCCGCTGTCAAGCGCGCGCGCGATCGCGGCGATGCCGGCCGCATCGTCGCGCGCGAGCCCGCCCAGCACCAGAAGCCGCCCGCCCAGCACCTCGACCAGACGGCGCAGGCGCGGGTGCGGCGCGGCCCCCGTCAGAAGCTCCATCGCCGCCGCGATCTCGAGCGCATTGCCCGCGAC
>JAUREX010000082.1 GCA_030834485.1 Gemmobacter sp. | reverse complement strand
CGCCGCAGAACTGGCAATCGGCCGTCACCGTGCCCTCGGGCGTCGTCATCGTCGCGATGTCGCGGGCCGAATAGATCGAGAGCGAGGCGCGCACGCGTTCCTCGGAACAGGTGCAGCCGAAGCGCACCGGCTGGGCGGGGAAGGCGCGCGGGCCTTCCTCGTGAAAGAGCCGCACGAGGAGGTCGGGCGGCTGCACCTCGGGCCCGGTCAGCTCAAGCGGCTCGGCGGTGTCGAGCAGGATGTTGACGCGCGCCCAATCCTCGCCCTCGGCCCCGCCGAGAAGGTCGGTCGCGCGCAAAAGGCCGTCGGCGGCGGGGTCGGCCGCGGGGGGCGCGGCGCCGGGCGAGGCCTTGGGCATGACCTGGAGCATGATGCCGCCCGCGCGCCAGCCGCCCGCCGCATCACGCGCATGCGCGGTGGCGAAACGGGTGGCGAGCTGCTCGGACTGGGCGAAATAGGTCTCGGCGCAGGCAGAAAGCGCGCCGCCCGCGATCGGCGTGATGCCCTGATAGGGCACGCTACCCGCGCCCTGATCGATCAGGATCGCGAAGAAGCCCTGCCCGATCTGTTCAAAGCCGGGCCCCTCGGGGTCGAGCCGCTCGGCATCGAAGCTTGCATAGGCGCGCAGCCGCGCGGGCGCGCCCTCGGTCTCGGGGGCGTAGTAATCGGTCGCGATGAGGCGCGCGGGCCCGTTGCCCCGGATCTGGAGCGAGAGCTTCCAGCGCAGCTTGATTGCCTGGCCGATCAGCGCGGTCAGGAGCACCGCCTCGGCCACCAGCCCCTCGATCGCGGGCGGATAGGCGTGGCGCGTAAGGATGCGCGCGAGCGACCCCTCGAGGCGGGCGAAACGGCCGCGCACATCGGCGCGGTCGAGCTGAAACGGCAGGACGCTGTCGTCCCACACGATCTGGGGGCCGGTCGGCATGGGTTCTTTCCTTCGCGGATCGGCGCTGCCATACATCCATCCCGACCGCCCCACAACCGCAAGGGCCGCGATGATCCGCCGATTCGAGACCCCGCCCGAAACCGGACGGCGCTATCGCCGCCGCCCGGGCGTCTATGCGATCCTGCTGCGCGGCTCCGAGATGCTGCTGACGCATCAGGAGGCGCCCGCACCCGAGTTCCAGCTGCCGGGCGGCGGGGTGGATCCGGGCGAGCACCCGCTGCCGGCGCTCCACCGCGAGGTCTATGAGGAGACGGGCTGGACGATGCGGCTTGCGCGGCGCCTCGGGGCGTTCCGCCGCTTTACCTACATGCCCGAATACGACCTCTGGGCCGAAAAGCTCTGCACCGTCTATCTCGCGCGCCCCGTCGCCCGCCTCGGCCCGCCAAGCGAGGCGGGCCACACCGCCGTCTGGGCAGACCCGGAGGCGGCGCTCTCGATCCTTGCCAATGAAGGCGACCGGCATTTCCTCGGCCGGGTGCTGCGGGGCGGGGCGATCTGAACGCGCCTTAACCGAATCGCAGGGGGATTGTGGCGCAATCTGGGCATGACCCAGCGCATCGCCCCCCCGCTCCCCGCCCCCGCCATCGGCCGCGGTCTGCGCGCGCTGATCGGCGCCCTTCTGCTCGGCGCGCTCGCGGGCTGCGGCGGCGGCGCGACCGGGCCGGGCGGCGGCATCCTGGGCGGCGGCGGCGGCGCGGGCGGTGGCGGCAGCGGGACGGGCGCGAGCGCGCCCTTCAGCGACACCTTCCTCCCGATGTGGAGCGCGCTTGCCCCCCCGCCAGTAACGGCGCGCCAGGTCGCGGCCTTTGCCGACGGCAGCGGCGTCTTTCGCGTCACGGCCGAGGGGCGGGCGCATGTCGTGCTCGCCTCGGATGCCGCGGGCTTTGTCCCCGACGCCCCCGGCGCGCCGGTCGATCCGGCGAGCATCGTGCTCTTGAACGAGACGGCCGACATGACGGTCCACCGCGGCAGCTTCGTCGATGCGCAGGGCCGCCGGCATGTCGCGACCATCCTGCGCCACGCCGTCGGGGGCCAGATCGCGGGGTGCAGCGGGTCTTGCGCCATCGTCGCGATCGGCCATCTCATGCGCGACGGCGACGGGGCGATGACGCTCCAGACCCTCGGCGCGCTGCCGCGCGACGTGCCGCGCGGCGTCTATGTCTATGACGGCGCGCATCTTGCCGGCTTCGCGGGCGGGGGCTTTCAGGATGGCACCTTTCGGCTCGAGGCCGATTTCGTCGCCGGCAGCGCCGCGCTCGAGGCCGTGACGCAGGATCTGCACCTCTCGGGGGCGGGGATCAGGATCGACCTCGCGACGGGCGAGTTCGCGGGCGAGGGGCTGCGCCTCGAGGGCCTCGGCGAGGGGGTCCGCGGCGCGAGCCTGCGCGGCAGCTTCCACGGCGCCGGCGCCACGGGCGTGAGCGGGATCTGGACCGAGAACGCCCCCGCGCCGCAGGTCTTCGGCGCGATCGCCGGGAGCCGGCCCTGAGGGCGCAGCCGCGCGCGCGGCGCGTTTTTCGCGGTTGACTCGCCCCCCCGCTTTGGGCAGAAGCGCCCCGTGCAGTCGCCGGTTCACCCCGGCGCAGGGAGATTTGCGATGGCCAAGCCGACCACGATCAAGATCCGCCTGAACTCGAGCGCGGGCACCGGGCATTTCTACGTCACGAAGAAGAACGCCCGCACGATGACTGAAAAGATGACCGTGCGCAAATACGACCCCGTCGTGCGCCAGCATGTCGAATACAAGGAAGGCAAGATCAAGTAGGCGATCCGCCACCTGACTGACCTTCGCAGGGCCGCCCTCGGGCGGCCTTTTGCTTATGCGCGCTCAGGGCGGCGATAGGGCGTGTCGGCGGGGTTGCCTGCCAGATCGGTGTGATGGTGCGTGTCCGGGTTGCGCGTCAGGTGCAGGATGCGGTCGTGGTCGGGATAGGTCACGACATCATGCGCCGCGCGCGTGCCGACGACGAGATAGCGCGCCTCCTCGGGGCCCGGGTTCTCGAGGAAATGCCCGACCGGATCGCCCGCCCGGAAGGTCGCGGTATCGCCCGGGCCGAGGTCGTGGACGGCCGCGCCCTCGTGCAGACGCACCCTGCCCGCGAGGATGAACACAAGCTCATCCTCGGCCGCGTGCCAGTGGCGCAGCGATGAGCGCGAGCCGGGCGGCAGGATCTCGATGAAGGCGCCGAACTGCGTGAGCCCGCCGGTGTCGGAGAGAAGAATCGCGCGGAATGGGCCGCAGGGGTTGTCCGCGCCGTCGCCCTCTTCGATCAGCGCCTCGTGCAGGCCGAAATGCGCCATCGCGCGCCCTCCCGGATGAAAAAGGGCCGGCGCGTGGCGCCGGCCCCGGGTCTCGAGGATCTCTGCGCGATCACTCGCGCTGGCTGCCCAGGAACTGCAGCAGGAACATGAACATGTTGATGAAGTCGAGATAGAGGCGCAGCGCCCCCATCGTGGCCGATTTGTCGAGCCACTCCTGATCGCCATGGGCGGCGTGTGCGACGTATTCGGACTTGATCGCCTGCGTGTCATAGGCGGTCAGCCCCGCGAAGATCAGCACGCCGATGGCCGAGATCGCGAACATGACCGCGGGCGAGCCGAGGAAGATGTTGACGATCGACGCGACGATGAGGCCGATGAGGCCCATCATCAGGAAGGTGCCCATGCCCGAGAGGTCGCGCTTGGTGGTGTAGCCATAGAGCGACAGACCCGCGAAGGCGGCGGCCGTGGCAACGAAGGTCTGCACGATCGAGAAGCTGGTGAAGGTGAGGAAGATCCAGCTGATCGACAGGCCCATGAGCGTGCCGAAGACATAGAAGTAAAGCTGCCCGGCCGCGGCCGAAAGGCGCGTGGCCACAGCCCCGAAGCCGAACACCATCAGGAGCGGCGCAAACATGATTACCCAGCGCAGCGGCGAGGTGTAGAGCGCGACGCCGAGCCCCGTGAGGTAGACGCCATTGCCGAGCTGGCCCGCCGCGAGCGACGGGTCGGTCGTCGTCGCAAGCCCCGAGATCGACCAGGCCGCGAGCGCGGTGATCACCATCCCCACGGACATGAGCCCGTAGACCTTGTTCATATGGGCGCGAAGCCCCTCGTCGATCCAGCTCGCGCGCGCGCCCGTCGCGGTCGTGCGGATCGTATCAAACTGTGCCATCTGCTAGCCTCCGTCAGTCATGGCGAAAGCAGCCCCGATCTCCGAGCCGGGACCTCTGGACCAATATCGGGGCGCGGCCCTCGGTTTTCAAGCTTTTCCGGTCGGGAAAGCCGCGGTTTCGCCACGATGTCGCAGCAGGATCACGGCTCGATCACGATCTTGCCCGCACTCGCGCGCCCGCGCAGCATCCCGAGCGCCTCCTCGGCGCGCGCGAGCGGCAGCCTCTCGCCGACAACGGGGCGGATCTTGCCGGCCGCGTGCCAGGCCAGCAGCTCGGCCATGCCGGCGCGCGCGACCTCGGGGGCGAAGGCGAAATAGCCGCCCCAATAGACGCCGAGCACGCTGAGGTTCTTGACCAGAAGGTGGTTCGCCGCGATCTGCGGCACATCGCCCCCCGCAAAGCCGATCGGGATCAGCCGCCCCTCGGGCCGGGCCGCGCGCATCGCGGCCGCGAACATCTCGCCGCCGACCGTGTCATAGGCGACGTCGATCCCCCCGAGCGCGCGCAAGGCAGCGCGCAGGTCGGGTGTCTCGGCATCGATCAGCACCTCGGCGCCGGCCGCGTGCGCGACCTCAAGCTTGGCCGCCCCGCGCGCGACCGCGATGACGCGCGCGCCCGCCGCCGCCCCGATCTCGACCGCCGCGAGCCCCGTGGCACCCGCCGCCCCGGTCACGAGGAGCGTCTCGCCCGCCTCGAGGCGCGCGCGGCGCATCAGCGCCATGTGCCCCGTGCCATAGGCGATCTGAAAGGCCGCGGCGGTCGCGAAATCCATCGCATCGGGAATGGGCAGGCAGCGGTCAGCCCTGAAGACGCCGCGCTCGGCAAGCCCGCCCGAGGCAGCAAAGACCGCGACGCGCGCGCCGAGGGGCGGGCCCGCGACGCCCGGGCCCAGCGCCTCGACCTCGCCCGCGACCTCCATCCCGAGGACGAAGGGCGGCTCGGGCCGCTCCTGATAGCGCCCCGCCCGCATCAGCGTATCGGCGAAATTGAGCCCGCACGCCCGGATGCGCAGGCGCACCTCGCCCGGTCCAGGCTCGGGCACCGCCACCTCGGCAAGGCCCGCATCGCCGGCGAAATCGCGCACCACATAACCCAGCATCAAAGCCCCCTCTCGCCGCCGCTCGGGCTCGGACATAGCGCGCGCCACCCCGCGCAGCCAGAGCGGACGGAGGCTTGCACGTTTTCGCGCGCTGCGGCCGTCTTTCTGCCCCAAAGTTGTGCGAGCACGCTTTCGTGCACCGCTGCGGCGGCGCTGCGGGTAGAAAGCTCAACTTATACACAAATTGAAGTGGATGCAGATCAACCTCTGGTATAATCAGGGGTCATTGACGGAGACCATCATGAAACATCCCATTGACGTGAACGTGGGGCGGCGGATGCGCCAGAGGCGCTGGATGCTCGGCATGACGCAGCAGCAACTGGCCCAGAACGTCGGCATCAAGTTCCAGCAGATCCAGAAATACGAAAGCGGCATGAACCGCGTCAGCGCCTCGCGCCTCTACGAGATCGCGGTCGCGCTCGACGTGCCGATCAGCTATTTCTTCGAAGGCGCGAGCGGGTCCTCCGACCCCGAGGATGAGGAGGACCTGCTCGCGAACCGCGAGGCGCTCGAACTCGTCCGGGCGTTCTACGCGATCCCCGAGGCGCAGCGGCGCCGTCTGCTCGATCTGGCGCGGGTGCTCGGCAACGCCGCCTGAGGCAGATCAGACATAGCTGCGCACCAGCGCCCCCGACAGCAGCGCCCAGCCGTCGGCGACGACGAAGAATGCGAGCTTGAAGGGCAGCGCGACGACCGCGGGCGGCACCATCATCATCCCCATCGACATGAGGATCGCCGCCACCACGAGGTCGATCACGAGGAAGGGCAGGAAGATCAGGAAGCCGATCTCGAAGGCGCGCGCGATCTCGCTCAGCAGGAAGGCGGGCACGAGGACCGAGAGGGGCGCGTCGGCGATGGCGCCCTCGGGCATCCGCGCGCTCTTCCGGCCGACGGTGCTGCTTGCGCTCGCGCTCATGGCGATCATCGCGATGATGATCCTGCCGGTGCCGGCGTGGCTTCTGGATATCGGGCTCGCGGCCTCCTTCGCCATCGCGATCCTGATCTTCACCATCACGCTCTTCATCGAGCGGCCGCTCGATTTCTCGTCCTTCCCGACGATCTTGCTCGCCTCGCTGATGCTGCGGCTCGCGCTCAACGTCTCGTCGACCAAGCTCATCATCGGGCAGGGGCACAACGGCACCCATGCCGCCGGCGCCGTGATCGAGGGCTTCGCGAGCTTCATCATGGGCGGGTCGGTCCTGATCGGCGTCGTGATCTTCTGCGTGCTCCTGATCGTGAACTTCATCGTCATCACCAAGGGCGCGGGGCGGATGCCCGCGTCGTCGAGACACGGCTTGAGGCGGACGGCAGCGCGCGCGTCGTGCTCGAGGGCGGGCACGCCGCCACCACCGCCGAGGTGCGCGCCTTGCGGCTGCCGCGCGGCTAGGGCAGGCTCTGCCCGCGCGGTGGCGGGGATGGCGGCGGATGGCGACGCAAAGGGCCTGGCAAAGGATGCTGTCGGGCCGTCGGCTCGATCTTCTGGACCCAAGCCCGCTCGACATCGAGATCGAGGACATCGCCCATGGCCTCGCCTTCGTCGCGCGCTGGAACGGGCAGACGACGGGCGAGCACCCCTATTCGGTCGCCGAGCATTCGCTGCTGGTCGAGGCGATCTTTGCGCACCGCAATCGCGACATCGCCCCGCGCTGGCGCCTCGCGGCGCTGCTCCATGACGCGCCGGAATATGTGCTGGGCGACATGATCAGCCCGGTCAAGGCCGCGATCGGCCCGCAATATCGCGACCTCGATGCGCGCCTCACGGCCGCGGTGCATCTGCGCTTCGGGCTGCCGGCCGAATTGCCGCGCGCCATCCGCGCCGAAATCAAGCGCGCCGACCGGATCAGCGCGCGCGTCGAGGCGAGTGCAATCGCCGGTTTTACCCGGGCCGAGGCGGATCGCCTGTTCGGCAAGGCGGACATAAACGAAATCGATGTGAAAATAAGACCGCCCGGTGAATGCCGGGCGGCCTTTCTCGCGCGATTTCGCGCGCTGATTGATGCGATTGCCGCCTGAGGCGGCGCCGGTCAGATCGCCAGATCGCCGGGCGTCTTGCCCGAGGCCATCGCGGCGACATACCAGCCGGGCTTGCGGCCGCGGCCCGTCCAGGTCTCGGACGGATTGGCGGGATTGGCATATTTCGGCGCGCTGGCGCTGCGCTTGCGTGCGGCCTTCATGCTGTTGAGTTCCGCGAGCGTATAGCCGCGCGCGCGCGCCATTTCCTCGAGTTCGGCGAGGATTTCGCGCTTGCGGCGATCGTTGAATGAATCGATCGCGCGCGAGACCCGCGCCTTGAGATCCTTGAGTCCGGCAAGCGACATCTTTTCGAGATTAAGGTCCATCGGACACCCCTTTAATTGGCCTGTTTTAGGGGTCTATCACCGGACAATTCGGCGGGCAAGGGCCGGATCAATTCAATCCGGCCATTCCGCGCAATTTCAGATTATTCGAATGCGGATCAGAGCGCGGTCCAGCCGCCGTCGACACTGATCGTGGTGCCGGTGATCTGGTCGGCGGCGGGCGAGCACAAAAACACGACCGTGCCGCCCACCTGCTCGACGGTCGCGAACTGGCGCGAGGGCTGGCGCGCGAGCATGACCTCGCGCACCACGCGCTCGCGGTCCATGCCATGGGTCTTCATCTGGTCGGGGATCTGCGCCTCGACCAGCGGGGTCAGCACATAGCCCGGGCAGATCGCATTGCAGGTGATCCCCTGCCCCGCGGTCTCGAGCGCGACCGTCTTCGACAGACCCACGACCCCGTGCTTGGCCGCGATATAGGCCGATTTGTAGGGGCTCGCCGTCAGCCCATGCGCCGAGGCGATGTTGACGATCCGCCCGATCCGCGCGCGCGCATCGCGGGCAGCGCCGCGGCCGTGGTGTGAAAGGCAGAGGAGAGGTTGATCGCGAGAATCGCATCCCATTTCGCGACCGGAAAGCTCTCGACCGGCGCGACATGCTGTATGCCGGCGTTGTTCACGAGGATGTCGCAGCCGCCCGCGGCCTCGATCAGGGCGCGGCATGCCTCACCCGACGACATGTCGGCGCGCAGATAGCGCGCCCGCACGCCATGCGCGGCGGCGATGCCGGCGGCGAGGGCGTGATCCTCGGGCGTGTCGGTGAACGAGTTCAGCACGACATCCGCGCCCTCACGCGCGAGTTCGGTCGCAATCCCGAGGCCGATGCCCGAGGTCGATCCGGTGATGATCGCGGTCTTGCCGGTCAGGGACATGGGGCACCTCATCTGCATTCAACAAAAGAAAAAAACGCCGGCACAAGGCCGGCGTTCAGTTGTTGAGGCAGGTTTCATACAGGCAAGAAACCTAACGAGCAGTAGGATTGGTATAAGCTTTCCGGCGCGTTCTTCCAAGGCAAAAAATTTGCCCCCGGCCGCGGGGCGGCGTAACCTGCACGCGCAGACCCCAACCGCCGCCAGCCGAAGGACCGCCCCCATGAACGCGCCCCGCCCCCTCACCGCCCTGAGCCTCATCCTCGCGCTTGTCATCGGCGGGCCGCTGCGCGCCGAGGAACCGGCGCACGCAATCGCTATGTATGGCGTCCCCGACCTTCCACCCGATTTTGTGGCGCTGCCCTATGTCAACCCCGACGCCCCCAAGGGCGGGCGCATCGTGTTCGCGGAGTCGGGCGGGTTCGATTCGCTCAATCCCTTCATCCTCAAGGGGCGCGCGCCCTATGGCGTTTCGGCCTATACGGTCGAGACGCTGATGGGCCGGTCCTGGGATGAGCCCTTCACCCTCTATGGCCTGATCGCCGAATCGGTCGCGACCGACGAGGCGCGGAGCTGGGTCGAGTTCACGCTGCGCCCCGAGGCCCGATTCGCCGATGGCAGCCCCGTGACGGTCGAGGATGTGATCTGGTCGTTCGAGATCCTCGGCACCAAGGGCAGCCCGCGCTATCTCGCGGCCTATGACAAGGTCGCGACGGTGCGCGCGACGGGGCCGCGGAGCGTGCGGTTCGAGTTCAAGGCCCCCGACCGCGAGTTGCCGCTGCTCCTCGGGCTGCGCCCGATCCTCAAGGCGGCGCAGTGGGAGGGGAAGGATTTCGCCGAATCGGGGCTCGAGGCGCCGATCGGCTCGGGGCCCTACGAGGTCGCCGCATTCGAACCCGACCGCTTCGTCACGCTGCGCCGGCGCGCAGACTGGTGGGGCCGCGATCTGCCCTTCACCCGCGGCCTGCACAATTTCGACGAGATCCGATACGACTATTACGCCGACGCCAATGCGATGTTCGAGGCCTTCAAGGCCGGCGAGAGTTCGAGCTTTCGCGAGGGGTCGATCACGCGCTGGCAGACGGGCTATGATTTCCCCGCCGCGACCGACGGGCGGATCGTGCGCTCCGAGATCGTGCACGGGCGGCCCTCGGGGATGATGGGGCTTGCCTTCAACACGCGCCGGCCGCTCTTTGCCGACTGGCGCGTGCGGCAGGCGCTGATCGAGGCGTTCAACTTCGAATTCGTCAATCAGACGCTCAACGCCGGAATCCAGCCGCGGATCACCTCCTATTTCTCGAACTCTGCCCTTGGGATGGGCGAGGGGCCGGCGTCCGAGGCGGTGGCGGCGCTGCTGGCGCCCTTCGCCGACAGCCTGCCGCCCGATGCGCTCGGGCCGCTGGTGCTGCCCCGGACCGACGGCACCGAGGCCAACCGCGCGGGTCTGCGCGGCGCGCTCGCCCTCATGGCCGAGGCGGGCTGGCAGGTGAAGGACGGGGTGATGGTGAACGCCGAAGGCACGCCCTTCGCCTTCGAGGTGCTGCTGCGCCAGGGCGACAGCGACATGCGCTCGGTCGCGACGATCTATGCCGCGGCACTCGAGCGGATGGGCATCACCCTCACGGTCGGGATGATCGACAACGCCCAATACACCGAGCGCGTCAACGCCTATGACTTCGACATGACACCGATGCTGCGCGCCATGTCGCTCTCGCCCGGGACCGAGCAGAAGCTCTACTGGGGCAGCTTCGGGGTCGAGACACCCGGCACGCGCAACCTGCCGGGCGTCGCGAGCCCGGCGGTCGAGGCGATGATCGAGGGGCTGCTGACCTCGACCGAGCGGGATGATTTCGTCGCCGCCGCGCAGGCGCTCGACCGGGCGCTGATGGCGGGGCGCTATGTCATCCCGCTTTGGTATGCCGACCGCAGCCGCATCGCCCATGACGCGCGGCTGCGCTTTCCCGACCGGCTGCCCGTCTATGGCGACTGGATCGGCTTTCAGCCCGATGTCTGGTGGTTCGAGGAAAAGTAGTGCCAGGCGGCCTTACCGCCGCCCTCGGGCATCGTATATTCACCCCGCGTCGCGCCGCATTTCCGGGCACGTCGGATCGCAGTGAGTGGAGAGGATTGGACATGACGAAGGTTCTTGCGATGGTTGCGCTGGTCTTCACGCTTGGCGCCTGCAACACCGTCGATGGCGTCGGGCAGGACATCTCGGGCGCGGCGAGC
>JAUREX010000081.1 GCA_030834485.1 Gemmobacter sp. | reverse complement strand
CAGCTGCAGGGCTCAAGGGCTCAAGGTTTGGGGCTCGGGATCGTTCAGGGCTTAGGTGGATATGAGTCGGCCGGAGCGTGGGCAAGTGTATCCTCCCGCCCTCCCCCGGTCGTGCAGAGGCCCGCCGCAGCGCCGCCGCCACCGCATCGCCCAGCGCATGATGCGCCGGGGCATCGTAGTGAATCCCGTCAAGCGGCGAAACCGCGATGATCGCGCCCGCATCGACGAAGGGCACCGACTGGCGCGCCGCGACCTCGGCCAGACGCGCGCCGAGATCGCGCGACTTTGCCGCCCCGCCCGCGAAGATATCGGCCAGCACGCCCGCCTCGAGGATCGGGGGCGGCGCGATCAGCATCACCGCCGGCGCCGCGCCCCCGGGGCCCGCCGGGGTCGCGCGGATCGTGCGGATCAGCCGCTCGACCGACAGCGCGATATCGGTCGCCCCGACCGCGAAGCGCGGCTTGAGGTCGTTGGTGCCGAGCTTGAGGATCACGAGATCGAGCGGGCGGTGCGATTCGAGGATCGCGGGCAGGATCGCAAGGCCGTTGCGATGCACGCCCTCTACGGGGTCGTCGTGCAGCGTGGTGCGCCCCGGATGGCCCTCGGCGATCACGCTCCAGCCCGGGGCCAGCGCGGCGGCCATCCGGTCGGGCCAGCGGTCGGCGGGCGGGTGGCGGCGCATCTCGCCCAGCGTCGCAAGCGGCATCGTGCCATGGGTGTTGCTGTCGCCATAGCAGAGCGCCGTGCGGATCATCCGATGCGGACCCCCGAGGTCGCGTCGAAGACATGGTGCAGCCCTGCCCGCGGCGCGAGGCGGACCGTATCGCCCGGCCGGATCGCGAGGCGGTCGCGCAGGACCGCCACGAGGTCGCGCCCCTCCATGTGCAGCACCAGATGCGTCTCGGAGCCCGTCGGCTCGACGACCGCGACGCGGGCGGCAAGGCCCGTGTCGGCCAGATCGAGATGCTCGGGCCGCACACCATAGGTGACGGCGGTGCCGGGCGCGAGCCCCGCCACCTCGGGTGCCGCCAGACGCGTGCCCCCGACCTCGACCTCGCCCCCGCCCGCCACCGTCGCGGGCAGAAGGTTCATGGCAGGCGAGCCGATGAAGCCAGCGACGAAGACATTCGCCGGGCGGTCATAGACCTCAAGCGGCGCGCCCACCTGCGCGATGTGGCCGTCGCGCATCACGACGATGCGGTCGGCCATGGTCATCGCCTCGATCTGGTCGTGGGTGACATAGACGGTCGTTGTGCCGAGGCGCTGGTGCAGCTCGCGGATTTCCGAGCGCATCTGCACGCGAAGTTTCGCGTCGAGGTTCGAGAGCGGCTCGTCAAAGAGGAACACCTGCGGGTCGCGCACGATCGCGCGCCCCATCGCGACGCGCTGGCGCTGCCCGCCCGACAGCTCGCGCGGATAGCGCGCAAGATAGGGCTCAAGCCCGAGGATGGCGGCGGCCTTGGCCACGCGCGCCTCGATCTCGGGCTTCGCCATCCCCTTCATCCTGAGGGGAAAGCCCATGTTCGCCGCGACCGTCTTGTGCGGATAGAGGGCGTAGTTCTGGAACACCATCGCAATGTCGCGCTCGGCCGGGGGCAGGTTGTTCACGACCCGCCCGCCGATGCGGATCGTGCCGCCCGTGATCCCCTCGAGCCCCGCGATCATCCGCAGCAGGGTCGACTTGCCGCAGCCCGACGGGCCGACGAGGACGACGAACTGGCCATCGGCGATATCGACATCGACGCCATGGACGACGGCAACCGACCCGTAGGACTTGCGCAACGCGCGGATTTCTACTTCGGCCATGCCCCCCCCGATCCCTGACCCGTGGAGCCCAACCGATAGAATGCGACCGCGGGGCTGTCCACCACCTTGTCATGCTAACATGTTAGGCGCTTGACTCCGGGCCGTGCGGCGTTTGATGATCATTCCCGTTCGGAAGGGGACCGGATCGCAAAGCCGCGACAATCGAAGGGGTCGCGGCGCCCTTTCCCGATCCGAAACGATCCGCCGCCTTCGCGGCAACATGGGAGGACTAGATGAAGGTCGAACACTACAACATGGCGGTGCGCGCCGGTCTGACCCGTCGCCGGCTGCTTCAGACGGCAGCGAGCATGGGGGCCCTTGGCGCCATGGGCGTCACTGCTCCGGCGCTCGCGGGTGGCCATGGCAATGTCCGGGCGCAGATCCTGCAGATCCCGGGCGTCGGCAAGGGCTCGCCCACGGATGCCGATTGGCAGAAGGTCGGCGAGCTCTGCCTCGAGGCGACCAAGGCCAATGTCGCGCAGGGTGAGTTCGCGGGCGTCGAGCTGACGTTCATGGGCCTCAACAACCAGAACCTGCACAACTTCCTGTTCCGCGGCTTCCTCAAGCCGTGGGAGGCCTATACCGGCGCCAAGATCAACTGGATCGACCTCGCGCAGGCCGACTATAACGCGCGCCTGCAGCAGTCGATCGCGACGGGCACGGTGGATTACGACATCCTCGAGATGGGCGCGCCCTTCGAGGGCGACACCGCCGGGCGCGGCCTGCTCGACGAGATGCCCGACTGGGTCAAGACCCAGATCGAAGCCGACGACCTCGTGGGCTATCTCCAGCCCCCCGTCGGCACCTGGAACGGCAAGAGCTATCGCATCACCATCGACGGCGACTGCCACACCTTCGCCTATCGCAAGGACTATTTCGGCGAGGGCGCGATCGGGGGCGCCGAGGTGCCGAAGACCTGGCAGCAGGTCAACGCCGTCTCGAAGGAGCTCGTGGGCCAGACCGACCCGCTCACCGGGCTGGCGGCGCATGGCTATCTCGACCCGCTCAAGGGCTGGGGCGGCTTCGGCTTCTATTTCCTCGAAAACCGCGCCGCGGCCTATGCCAAGCACCCGTCCGATCCGGCATGGCTCTTTGATGCCGACACGATGAAGCCGCGCGTCAACAACCCCGCCTGGGTGCAGGCGATCCAGGACGTGATGGACCTGATCGCGACGCCGGGTGCCTATCCGGCCGACCAGATCAACGCCGATCCGGGCACCACGGGCTTCAGCCAGTTCCTCGCGGGCACCGGCTCGATGCTGATGTGGTGGGGCGACATCGGGTCGAACGCGCGCACCTCTGACACCTCGGTTGTCGGCGATGTCGTGGGCTTCGGGATCAACCCGGGCTCGGACCGCGTCTACAACTCGCAGACCGGCGCGTGGGAAGAGACCTACAACGAGGCGCCCAACATGGCCTATCTCGGCTGGGGCGTCTATGTCACCAACCGCGTCTCGTCCGACGAGAAGAAGCGCAAGGCGGCCTGGTCGGCGGCGGCCCATCTCGGCGGCAAGGACATCTCGCTGTGGATGGCGGCCTATCCGTCGGGCTTCCAGCCCTATCGCAACTCGCACTTCCAGTATGAGGAGTGGGAGGCTGCGGGCTATGATCGCGCCTTCGTCGAGGATTATCTCGGGTCGAACGCCGACAGCTACAACCACCCCAACGCCGCGATCGAACCGCGCATTCCCGGCATCTTCCAGTACTACTCGGTTGCCGAGGACGAACTCGCCAAGGGCTTTGCCGGCCAGTATGCGAGCGCGCAGGAGACCGCGGACGCCATCGCCGCCGCCTGGGAGAAGATCACCGACCAGATCGGCCGCGACAGCCAGATCGCGCTCTACAAGGCCTCGCTCGGGCTCTGAGCGTTGCAAAAGGGCGGGGGCCGGCGGCGACGCCGGCCCCCGTCGCACTGACGGGGGCGCGGCATGGCCGGTTCGGGCGATCTTCTCCATGTCGTGACCAACGACAACCTGCCGGCGCGCCGCGTCGCCCTCGGCCGGCTTGTCATGAACGCCGCCGCCGCGATCCTGATCCTCGTCGCCGCCGCGCAGATCGCCGACGCGCAGGGCTGGGTCGATCTCGGCTTTGCGAACTGGCGCCCGACGCTTTATGCCTATGTGCTCTGGGGCTTCGCCTTCTGCTGGGGGCAGGTGCTGACGCGCGGCGAGCAGGGCAAGCGCGCGCTCTTCGTGCTGCCGGCCGCGCTCTTCGTCGTCTCGATGGTCGTGTTTCCGCTGCTCTTCGGCCTCGTGATCGCGTTTTCGGACTGGAACCTCTCGTCGCCCGACGGGCGGCGCTTCAACGGGCTTGCCAATATCCGCCAGATGTGGGGCGATCCATTCTACTGGAACGCGCTTCTCAACATGGTGTGGTATACGCTCGCGATCGCGGTCGAATATGCGATCGCCTTCGGGCTCGCACTTCTCCTCAACGCGCAGATCGTCGCGCGCAAGTTCTGGCGCGTCGCGTTCCTCCTGCCGCTCATGCTCTCGCCTGTGGCGGTAAGCTGGATGGTCGGCAAGTCGATGCTTGAGCCCCGCTTCGGGCCGATCGCCCGACTGGCGCGCACGCTCGGCTGGGAGAACCCCTCGTTCTTCGCCTCGCCCGAGATGGCGCGGCTCTCGATCATGGTGATGGATGCCTGGACCTTCATCCCCTTCATGATGATCATGATCCTCGCGGGCCTTCAGGCGATCCCGCGCGAGTTGCACGAGGCCGCGCGCGTCGATGGCGCGAGCGGCTGGCGCACCTTCTGGGAGGTGACCTTTCCCCTGATGCTGCCGGTCTCGGTCACGGCGATCCTGATCCGCATCATCTTCAAGCTCAAGATCGCCGACATCATCATCAACGTCACCTCGGGCGGCCCGGGCGGGGCCACCGACAGCGTGACGAGCTTCATCTTCCGCGAATACCGCGACCGCTCGAACGTGGGCTACGGGACGCTCCTCGCCATGGTCTATCTCGTGCTGATCGTGATCGCGATGACGCTCCTGATGAAGCTCGCCGACCGCTGGATGAGGCCGAGGCACTGAGATGGGCACGCAGGTCTTTCACGACGGCGAGAGCGACCGGGGCCACCGCGCGGCCTGGTGGGCGGGGCGGATCGCGATCTATGGCGCGCTCTCGCTCTGGGCGTTCATCTGCCTGTTTCCGATCTTCTGGACGGTGACGACCTCGTTCAAGATGGCGCCCGACGTGATGAAGGGCAACATCCTGCCCTGGTGGGATTTCCGCCCCGCCTGGCTCGGCTGGCGCTCGCTCGGGCTCTCGCCCGACACGATCGGCACCGTCTCGACCCCGCGCGATGAGTTCATGAAGCGCTTCATGAACTCGGTCGTGATCTCGGTCTCGGCCTCGACGCTGGCGGTCGTGCTCGGAAGCCTCGCGGCCTATGGGCTGTCGCGCTTTTCCTATCGCTTCGGGCCGATGAAGAACCCCGACATCTCGTTCTTCTTCCTCAGCCAGCTCATCCTGCCGCCCGTCGTGCTCGCGCTGCCGTTCCTTGTCCTCTACAAGTCGCTCGCGCTCCTCGACAGCCGGGTGGGGCTGATCCTGCTCTATACGCTCACGGTGCTGCCGATCGTCATCTGGATCATGCGCGACCAGTTCGCGGGCATCCCGACCGAGCTTGAAGAGGCCGCGATGGTCGACGGCCTCTCGATCTGGGGGGCGTTCCTGACGATCGTGCTGCCGATCGCGCTGCCGGGGATGGTCGCGGCCTTCATCCTCTCGCTCGTGCTGACGTGGAACGAGTATTTCTTCGCCGCACTGCTGACCTCGACGCATGCCAACACGCTCCCGGTGATGGTCGCGAGCCAGACCGGCAGCCAGGGCATCAGCTGGTGGTCGATGGCCGCGCTCTCGACCGCGGCGATCGCGCCGCTCGTGGTCGTGGGCGTGCTGCTCGAGCGCTACATCATCAAGGGCATGGCGGCCGGCGCGGTGAAGTGATGCTCAGGGGGATCGACCAGCGCCTCTCGGCCGAGATCGTGCATGCGCTGATGCTCATGGGGCATGGCGACGATCTGGTGATCTGCGACGTCAATCACCCGGCCGCGACCATCGCCGCCGCCACCACCTATGGCCGGCTGATCGACATGGCGGGCTGCGACATCCCGACCGGGGCGGCCGCGATCCTGTCGCTCATGCCGCTCGATACCTTCGTGCCGGCCCCGGTCGCGCGGATGGAGGTCGTGGGCGACCCGTCGGCGCGCGTTCCGGTGTTCGATGCGATGCAGCGCGTGATCGACGCGGCCGAAGGGCGGCCGGTCGCGATGCGCGCCCTCGAACGCTTCGCCTTCTACGAGGCCGCCAAGCGCGCCTTCTGCATCATCCGCACCGCCGACAGCGGGCCCTATGGTTGCTTCATCCTGCGCAAGGGCGTGGTGGATCTGCCGCCGCTCTGACGCCTCAGGTCCAGAGGATCTCGCGCAGGCGCGCAAGCATCAGCGCAACGCCCTCCTCGCCGCGCGCGGGCGTCGCGGCGGGGGCGGTCGCGGTGTACCAGTGCGCGCCGTCCGCGACCCGCGCCATGTCGACCGTCTCGGGCGCGAGCGCCTGCATCAGCGCGGTCTCGCCCTCGCCCGCATGGTCGAAGACAAAGCCCGCAGCGGGGGGCAGCACCGGGTGGATGCGGATCCAGGCGAAGGGGTCGGCGCCTACCGCGTGGTCGGCATAGTAATCCGCCATCTCGGCCCGCCCCCACCAGCCCGTGCCGCGCTCGGCCTCGAGATGGCGAAAGATCGCGTTGCGCGCCGCAAGGCGGAACGCGAGGTCGGTCGGCATCCCTTGGACGAAATTCTCGGACTGGTGGTGGATGAGGCCATGCACATTGCGAAACCCCGCCCGCAGGAGCGCGGCAAAGAGCCCCTCGGCAAAGGGCAGAAGGGCGGAGGCGTCGATGTGGAGTGTCCCGGTCCCCTCGGGGCCCGCGACCGCGTGGCTCGCGGCGCCATAGGCAAAGGGCGGCAGGATCACGATCCGCCCCGGCGCCTCGGCCTCGAGCCGGTCGAGCGCGCGCGTCACGATCAGAAGATCGACGCCCGCGGGCAGATGGCCGCCGTGATACTCCATCACCCCGATCGGCAGCACCACGGGCAGATGCGCCGCGATCGCCGCGCGCAACTCGTCAGGGCGCATCCGTTCAAACCGCATCCTGCCCCCCCGCACCCAGCGCATGGGCGATCTCGCGCGTCTGGGCGTAGAGCGCGCGGAACAGCGGATATTGCCGCGCATATTCGGGCCGCGCGACCGGCTCGACCGCATGGGCGACCGGGTTCCAGCGGTCGATATCCTCGCGCCCGGCCATGCCGACGGCCACCGCGGCCAGGAAGGCATCGCCATAGGCCGCCCCGACCGAGGTGCGGCAGACCTCGTGGCGCAGCCCGGTGAGGTCGGCCGTCGCCTGCAGCCACACCGCGTTCTTGGTGCCGCCGCCCACCGCCACCACACGCGCCGGCGGCGCGCCGGCCTCGGCATAGGTGTCGGTGACATGGCGCGTCGCCTGCGCGATCCCTTCGAGGACGGCACGATACATCTCGCCCCGGCCATGCGTCAGGTCGAGCCCGAAGAAGGCGCCGCGCGCCTGCGGGTCGTGGATCGGCGTACGTTCGCCCGAGAAATAGGGCAGGCAGATCAGGCCGCGCGCGCCGGGCGGGGTGGCCTCGGCCTCGGCCGCAAGCGTCGCAAAGGCGCCATCCTTGGGCAGATCGCGCGCCATCTGGTCGCGGAACCAGTGCGTCAGCGTCCCCGAGGTCGCAAGCCCCGCCATCGCCGCCCGCTCGCCCGCAAAAAGCCAGGGCGCATGCCAGAGCCGCGCATCGCCGAGCGCGCGGTCGGTCACGAGGATGATGAAGATCGTCGAGCCCATCATCATCATCATCTCACCCGGCGCGCGGACGCCCACGCTCACGGCCTCGGCGGCGGCGTCGATCGTGCCGCAGGTGACGGGCGTTCCCTCGGCAAGCCCCGTCTCGGCCGCCGCGGCGGCCGTCACCCGCCCCGCGATCTCGGTCGACCACATCAGCCGCGGCAGCGCCTCGGGCGGGCAGATGTCGGCCAGATCAAAGCACCATTCCTGCCGGCCGATGTCATAGAGCGGCGAGAAATTCGCGGCCGTGTAATGGTCGATGGCATAGGCGCCCGTCAGGCGGAAGGTGATGTAGGAGGTCGAGGTCAGGATCCGCGCCATGCGCGCCCAGATCTCGGGCCGGTTGCGCCTGAGCCAGAGGATCTTCGGCCCGACCGATTGCGAGGTCAGCGCATTGCCGCAGCGCGCGAGGATCCGCTCGGCCCCGATCGTGGCCTCGAGTTCCGCGATCTCGGCCGATGCGCGGGTGTCGACGCCGTAAAGGACGCCGTTCATCAGGGGCGCGCCCGCGGCATCGACGGGCAGCATGCAGGGCCCGATCGCCGAGGCCGCGACCGCCGCGATGGCGGCGGGGTCGATCCCGCTCTCGGCCAGAAGGCGGCGGGTGAGGATCACGAAATCGCCCCACCAATCCTCTTCGGCGCGATGCTCGGCCCAGCCGGGGCGGGGCACGATCATCCGGTGCGGGGTCGCGGCCTGCGCGACGATGCGCCCACCCCCATCCGCGATGACGCCCTTCGATTCGAAGGTGCCGATGTCGATCCCGAGCGTGTAGCCCATCACACCCCCCGTTCGAGCGCGAACCCCGGCCCGATCCGCCCCAGCGCCGCGACGCAGAGCCGCGCGAGTTCGGCGAGGTCGGCAAGATCGCAGCATTCGGTCGCCGAATGCGAATGACGCATCGGAAAGCCCACATCGATCGCGGCGACCCCCTGCCCCACCGTCTGCACATAGGACAGATCCGTCAGCACCCCGACCTGCGCCGAACGCTGGAGCGCCATGCCCTCGGCCGCGGCCGTCTCCTCGAATAGCCGCACGAGGGCGGGATGCGGGATCACCCCGTTGAGGGTGCCGCGCCCGTGGAAGGAATAGAGGCTGATCCCCGGCCCCCCGCCCAGATCCATCTCGCCCCTTGTCGCCATGTCGGGGGTGTCGGCGGCCTGCATGAGGTCGATCTGGATCGCGATGTCGGGCTGAAGCACCTGCGCCGCGACGACCGCACCGCGCAGGTTGAATTCCTCCTGCACCGAAAACACCAGATCGACCGCGGGGCCGCCCTTGCGCCCCGCCAGCGCGCGCGCGACCTCGATAAGCACCGCGCAGCCCGCCCGGTCATCGACCGAGGTGCCCGCGATGCGGTTCCCGGCAAGCGGCACGACCTGAGGGCGATAGACGACGGGCGTCCCGATCCGTACGCCGGCGGCCTCGACCGCGGCCTTGGATCCATGGCCCGTGTCGATCAGGATCTCGGGCGCGGTCAGGACCTTGTATTTCTCTTCGGGCTGGGTCGCGTGATGGGCCTTGTTCATGATGATGCCCGCCAGATCGCGCCCCTCGCCCACGCAGAGCGTCACGACCTGCGCGGCCATCGCGTGTTCCGACACGCCCCCCATCCGCTCGACCCGGATCAGCCCGTCGGCCTCGATCCGCCGCACGAAGAAGCCGAGCTGGTCCATATGGGTGAAGAGCATCACGCGCGGCGCATCCGGTGCGCCCGCGAAGGAGGCGATCACATTGCCGAGCCGGTCGGTGCGGCTCGGCACGCCCGCATCCGACAGCCGCGCGCGGATCATCGAGGCGACCCGCTCCTCATGGCCCGAGAGGCCGGGGGTGAGCATGAGGTCGCAGAGGTCGGCGCGGATGCGCGCAAGCGCCGCGCTCGCCATCACCGCCCGCCCCGCGCCGCGCGCACGCGCGCCATGAAATCGGCCGCGCGCTCGGGGTCGACCGCGTTCCAGGTGTGGCCGTCGTGCTTCAGCGCCGATCCCACCACGCAGCCGTCCGCGATGCGCAGGACCTCGGCCACGGTCGCGTGCTTGACGCCGGTATTGGCCAGCACCGGCACATCGGGCAGCACGCGCTTGACGCCCTCGAGGTCGCCCATCGCCGCCGCCTCGCCGGTGATCTGGCCCGAGACCAGCACCGCATCGGGGATCGAGGAGAACACCGCCGAGCGTGCCCGGTCGGGCAGCGGGCGGCGGTCAAGGCTGTCGGCGAACTCGGCCGAGACGTTGTAAAGCAGCGCCAGATCCCCCCGCCCGAGGCGCCCGCGATAGCGCAGCGCAGCGCCCGCGTCGGGCGTCCAGGGCCCCATGTCCGAGGCATAGGTGCCGGTGAATATCTCGCGCACGAAGGATGCCCCGCTCGCCGCCGCCAGCGCCATCGAGGCCATCGGATCCCACAGCACATTGACGCCGAATGGGAGCGTGATCTCGGCGCGCAGCCGGCCGATCACATAGGCCATCGTCGCGGTCGAGGCGGGATCGACCCGGAACTCATAGGGGCGGTCGTTCTCATTGCCGAACATGATCGCATCGAAGCCGGCCGCCTGAAGCGCGCGCAGATCGGCGCGCGCGGCCTCGACCAGCCCCTCGAGCCCCGCATCCGCATCAAAAAGCGGCGTGCCGGGCAGCGCGCCCAGATGCACCATCGCGATCACGGGCTTGCCTGCCCCGAACACGCGCCTGAAATTCGCCGTCACCTGCTTCTCCTGCCCCGAGGGCGCATCGTTGGGGATGCACCCGATTTGGAATCATACTAGCATGTTAGGCAACAGGGAGGCGCCCATGCAATTGAAGACACGGCACTGGGACAGGCGCGGGAACGGCGGCCTGACCTTCACCGAACTGGGGTTCGGCACGGCCCCGATCGCGAACCTCTACCGCACCGTCAGCGAGGAGGACGCGCGCGCGGCGCTCGAGGCCGCATGGGATGCGGGCGTGCGCTATTTCGACACCGCGCCGCTCTATGGCCTCGGGCTGGCCGAGACGCGCCTCAACCCCTTCCTGCGCGGCAAGCCGCGCGAGAGCTACATCCTCTCGACCAAGGTCGGGCGCTATCTGCGCGCCTGCGCCCCCGGCGAGGCGCGCGATCAGGCCGTCGAGGTATCCCTGCTCGGTGGCGACGCGGGCGACGGCCCAAAGGTGCTTGCAGGGGGTGCCGCCGGCGTAGTGGGGGCAGGTGCACGAGGAGAGGAGGCCGTCGCCGTCCGACACGAAGCG
>JAUREX010000080.1 GCA_030834485.1 Gemmobacter sp. | reverse complement strand
GGTCAGCTCCTTCCAGGTCGAAAGCGCGCGATTCACCGGCCCGTTCGGCTCGCGGCCGACGAAATTGCCGTGCCCCTCGCGGGTGCGCACCTCGCCGTCATGGATCGCGACATGGCCGCGTGTCAGGGTGAAGCGCGGCAGCCCGGTCACCTCCTGCCCCTCGAAGACGTTGTAATCTATCGCGGATTGCTGGGTCGCGGCGCGGATGGTCTTGGACTTTTCGGGATCCCACACCACGAGGTCGGCATCCGCCCCGACGGCCACCGCCCCCTTGCGCGGATAGAGCCCGAAGATCTTCGCCGCATTGGTCGAGGTCGCGGCGACAAACTCGTTCATCGTGATCCGCCCGGTCCGCACGCCGCGTGTCCAGAGCATCGGCATCCGGTCCTCGAGCCCGCCGGTCCCGTTCGGGATCTTGGTGAAGTCGCCCACACCAAAACGCTTCTGCGCCGAGGTGAAGCTGCAATGATCCGTCGCCACCACCGACAGCGACCCCGAGGCGAGCCCCGCCCAGAGGCTGTCCTGATGGGCCTTGTTGCGGAAGGGGGGCGACATCACCCGCCGCGCGGCATGGTCCCAGTCGGGGTGGAAATACTCGCTCTCGTCAAGCGTCAGATGCTGGATCAGCGGCTCGCCCCAGACGCGCTTGCCGGCCGCGCGCGCGCGCCGGATCGCCTCATGCGCCTCCTCGCAGGAGGTGTGGACGACATAGAGCGGCACGCCCGCCATGTCGGCGATCATGATCGCGCGGTTCGTCGCCTCGCCCTCGACCTGCGGCGGGCGGGAATAGGCATGCGCCTCGGGGCCGGTGTTGCCCTCGCGCAGGAGCCGCGCCGACAGTTCGGCCACGACATCGCCGTTCTCGGCGTGGACCATGGCGATGCCGCCGAGTTCGCGCACCCGCTGGAACGACGCGAAGAGCTCGTCGTCGTTCACCATCAGCGCGCCCTTGTAGGCGAGGAAATGCTTGAACGAGGTGATGCCCGCCCCGGTCACGGCCTTCATGTCGTCAAAGACCTTCTCGCCCCACCAGGTGACGGCCATGTGATAGCTGTAGTCGCAGCTCGCCCGCCCCGACTTGTTGTGCCACATCCCGAGCGCATCCATCAGCCCCTGGCCGGGTGCCGGCAGCGCGAAGTCGATCACCATCGTCGTGCCGCCCGAGAGTGCGGCGCGCGTGCCCGATTCGAAGTCGTCGGCCGAATAGGTGCCCATGAAGGGCATCTCTAGGTGGGTGTGCGGGTCGATCCCGCCCGGCATGACATAGCAGCCCGTCGCGTCGAGCATCGTCTCGCCCTTCAGGCCCGCGCCGATCTCGACGATCCGGCCGCCCTCGATGGCGACATCGGCCTTCCACGTCAGATCATGGGTGACGATGGTTCCGTTCCTGATGACCGTGCGCATCCTTGCCTCCGATCGCGGCGGGACCGTCCCGCCGGTTGAATTCCCTCAGCCGACGACCTCGGCCGCCTCGAGCACCGCGTGCAGCAGCACATCCGTGCCCGCACGCGCCCATTCTGCCGAGATCTCCTCGGCTTCGTTGTGCGACAGCCCCCCCACGCAGGGGCAGAAGATCATCACCGTGGGCGCGATGCGGTTGATCCAGCACGCGTCGTGGCCGGCACCCGAGACGATGTCCATGTGCGAATAGCCGAGCCGCTCTGCCGCGCGGCGCACGCTGTCGACCAGTGCGGGGTCGAAGGTGACGGGGTCGAAATGGCCCGTCGCCTCGATCTCGATGCCGAGGCCGAGTTCGCGCGCCACCGCATGGGCCGCGCGCTCGATCTCGGCGCGCATGGCGTCGAGTTTCGCCTGCTCGGGGCTGCGGATGTCGACGGTGAAGACGGCGCGGCCGGGGATGACGTTGCGGGAATTGGGCCAGACATTCGCCTGCCCGACCGCGCCCACGGCGTTGGGTTGGTGGCTCATCGCGATCTGGTGGACGCGCTCGATGATGCGCGCCATGCCGAGGCCCGCGTTGACGCGCATGTGCATGGGTGTCGAGCCCGTGTGAGCGTCGCGCCCCGTCAGGCGGATCTCGAGCCACCAGAGGCCCTGCCCATGCGTCACCACCCCGATGTCGCGGCCCTCGGCCTCGAGGATCGGGCCCTGCTCGATGTGAAGCTCGAACATCGCATGGATCGGGCGCGCGCCCGGCACCTCGTCGCCGACCCAGCCGATGCGGGCAAGCTCCTCGCCGAAGCTCTTTCCCTCGGCGTCGCGGCGGGCATAGGCGAAATCCTGGCTGTGCACGCCCGCGAACACGCCCGAGGCGAGCATCGCGGGGGCAAAGCGCGTGCCCTCCTCATTCGTCCAGTTGGTCGCGACGATGGGGCGGCGCGTGCGGATGCCGAGGTCGTTGAGGGTGCGGATCACCTCGAGCGCGCCAAGCACGCCCAGAACCCCGTCATAGCGCCCCCCCTCGGCTGGGTGTCGAGGTGCGAGCCCATGTAGACGGGCGCCGCGTCCGGGTCGGTGCCGGGGCGGGTCGCGAACATGTTGCCCATGCTGTCGAGGCCCATCGCGCAGCCCGCATCCTCGCACCAGCGGCGAAAGAGGTGGCGCCCCGCGCTGTCGGCATCGGTCAGGGTCTGGCGGTTGTTGCCGCCCGCAACACCCGGGCCGATCTGCGCCATCTCCTCGAGGCTCTGCCAGAGCCGCGCGCCATCGACCTTCAGGTTCTCGCCCGCTGCCGCCATCCGTCCCTCCGCCTCGTTCCTGCACCTTGCGCGGTCGGGCGGCGCGCATGCGCGGCCCCCGGCCGAATCCGGTCTGACCATCCGGTCAGAAATTGAAGGCTACACGCGGCAAGGGGCGGGTCAACCGCTGTTTTCCGCGCGCCTTGCCGCGGCGGGCTTTACCGCGCGCGGGCCGGCTGCTAGCCGATGGGCATCGCACGCGAGGAGGGCCGGGATGGATGACGCTGCCGAACTGATCGCCGAGGCCGAGGCGCTGGTCCTGCCGCGCTTTGCCGAGGCCGAGGCGCTGGCGCTCGGGCGCGAGCTGGTCGCCATCGCCGAGGCCGAGGGTCTCGGCATCGTGATCGACATCCGCACGGCGGACCGCACGCTCTTTCACGCGGCATTGCCGGGGTCGGCGCCGCTCAATGATCTCTGGGCGCGGCGCAAGAGCACGACCGCGCTCATCTTCCAGAAATCCTCGCTCGCGGTCGGGCGCGAGATGCGCGCCAAAGGGCAGGATCTGGCGATGCACGGGCTCTCGCCCGAGGTTTGCGCGGTCCACGGCGGCGCGGTGCCGATCCGCGTCGCGGGTGTGGGCGTCGTCGCGGTCGCGACCGTCTCGGGCCTGCCGGATGTGACGGATCACACGGTCGTGCTGCGGGGCCTGCGCGCGATCTCGCGCGCGCAGGCTTGAGGGTCAGGGCAGCGTCTTGAGCACCTCGGCAAGCTTGCCGATCAGCTCGTCGATCTGCGCCTTCTCGATGATGAGGGGGGGCGACATCGCGATGATGTCGCCGGTGGTGCGGATCAGGATGCCCTTGTCATAGGCGTTGAGGAAGGCCGAGAAGGCGCGCTTGGTGGGCTCGCCCGCGATGGGGCTAAGTTCCACCGCACCGATGAGGCCGATGTTGCGCACATCGATGACATGCGGCAGCCCCCTCAGGCTGTGCAGCGCCTCCTCCCAATAGGGGGCGATGGCGGCGGCGCGCTCGAAGAGCCCCTCTTCGCGATAGGTCTCGAGCGTCGCGATCCCGGCGGCCGAGGCGATCGGATTGCCCGAATAGGTATAGCCGTGGAAGAGCTCGATCATGTGCTCGGGCCCCTGCATGAAGGCATCATGCACCGCCCCCGTCGTCAGCACCGCCCCCATCGGGATGACGCCGTTCGTCAGGCCCTTGGCGGTCGTCATCATGTCGGGCATGACGCCGAAATGCTGCGCTGCAAAGGCGCTGCCGAGGCGGCCGAAGCCCGTGATGACCTCATCGAAGATGAGCAGGATGCCGTGCTTTGCGGTGATCGCGCGCAGCCGTTCGAGGTAGCCCTTGGGCGGGATCAGCACGCCGGTCGAGCCCGCGACGGGCTCGACGATGACGGCCGCGATCGTCTCGGCGCCATGGAGGGCCACGATCCGCTCGAGCTCGTCGGCGAGGTTCGCGCCATGCTCGGGCTGGCCGCGCGAAAAGGCGTTCTGGCCGGGCAGATGGGTGTGGGGCAGATGGTCGACCCCGTTCAGGAGGCTGCCGAACACCTTGCGGTTGTTGACGATGCCGCCGACCGAGATGCCGCCGAAGTTGACGCCGTGATAGCCGCGCTCGCGCCCGATCAGCCGGGTGCGCGCCCCCTCGCCGCGTGCGCGGTGATAGGCGATCGCGAGCTTTAGCGCGGTCTCGACGCTCTCGGAGCCCGAGTTGGTGTAAAAGACATGCTCCATCCCCTCGGGCGCGATGTCGATGATGCGGTTGGCCAGCTCGAAGGCGATGGGGTGGCCCATCTGGAAGGCCGGCGCATAGTCGAGTTCCGCCGCCTGGCGCTGGATCGCCTCGGTGATCTTCGGGCGGCAGTGGCCGGCGTTGCAGCACCAGAGGCCCGCCGTGCCGTCGAGCACCTGCCGCCCGTCGGCGGTGGTATAGTGCATGTCCTTGGCCGCGACGAACATGCGCGGCGCCTTCTTGAACTGCCGGTTGGCGGTGAAGGGCATCCAGAACGCGTTGAGGTCGTTCGGGGCAACGTTGCGGTCAAGCGCCATGGGGGATCTCCTGCTGCCGGGACCTGCGCCCGGGCGATGGCGAAGGCTAGGCACGACGCCCCGGACAGTCAAGCCGCGCAAGGGGGTGGTGCGTGACGGGTTTGGGGTCTTTCGTTCGGCGCGGGATTTGGGCAAGTTCGGCCCCATGACCGATGCCGCCACGACGCCCACGCCCGACAGCCTGCGCCCGAGGACGCGGATCCAGCAGAAGAACCGCGAGGCGATCCTTGATGCCGCGCTCGGTGTCTTTGCGCGCGACGGGTTCGCGGGCGCGACGCTCGACCGGATCGCGGCCGAGGCGGGGCTCTCGAAGCCGAACCTTCTTTATTACTTCCGCTCGAAGGAGGCGATGCACCACGCGCTGCTGGCCGATCTGCTCGATCTGTGGCTCGATCCGCTGCGCGCCATCGACCCGGCGGGCGAGCCTGTGGCCGAGATCCTGACTTATGTGCGCCGCAAGCTCGGGATGAGCCGGAACCTCCCGCGCGAGAGCCGGCTTTTCGCCAACGAGATCCTGCAGGGCGCGCCGCGGCTGCAGGGCGTCCTCGGGGGCGAACTTGCGGGGCTCGTGGAAGAAAAGGCCGCCATCGTGCGGGGCTGGAGTGCTGCGGGCCGCATCGCGCCGGTCCATCCCAAGCACCTCTTCTTTTCGGTCTGGGCGCTGACGCAGCATTATGCGGATTTCGATGCGCAGGTGGTGGCCGTGCTCGGGCCCGAGGCCGACCGGCGCTGGCTCGATGCCGAGCGTCACCTGATGCAGCTTTTCACCGCGCTCCTGACCCCCGCGCCGGGTCTGTTCAAGCAGGGCGGCGCGGGCTAAGGGAAATCGCCCCCGGATGGAGGATGCCATGAAGGACATGCCCGCGCTCAAGCCCAAGGATGCCCCCGACCTCGGCCGCTTCGGCTGGGAGGATCCCTTTCGCCTCGACGATCAGCTGACCGAGGACGAGCGGATGATGCGCGACGCCGCGCGTGCCTATGCGGCCGAGAAGCTCGAGCCGCGCGTCGCGCGCGCCTATCGCGACGAGGCGACCGACCCCGCGATCTTCGCCGAGATGGGCGAGATGGGCCTTCTGGGTGTCACCATCCCCGAGGAATACGGCGGCTTGGGCGCGGGCTATGTCGCCTATGGGCTGATCGCGCGCGAGATCGAGCGCGTCGATTCGGGCTATCGGTCGATGATGTCGGTGCAATCCTCGCTCGTGATGTATCCGATCTTCGCCTATGGCTCGGAGGAGCAGCGCCAGAAATACCTGCCCGGCCTCGCGCGTGGCACGCTGATCGGCTGCTTCGGCCTGACCGAGCCCGATGCGGGCTCGGACCCCGCCGGCATGAAGACACGGGCCGAGAAGACGGCTGCCGGATACCGGCTGACGGGTTCGAAGATGTGGATCTCGAACGCGCCGATCGCGGATGTCTTCGTCGTCTGGGCCAAGTCCGACGCCCATGGCGGCAAGATCCGGGGCTTCGTGCTCGAAAAGGGGATGAAGGGCCTCTCGGCGCCGAAGATCGGCGGCAAGCTGAGCCTGCGCGCCTCGATCACGGGCGAGATCGTGATGGATGGGGTCGAGGTCGGCGAGGATGCGCTCTTGCCTAATGTCGAGGGTCTCAAGGGCCCGTTCGGCTGCCTCAACCGCGCGCGCTATGGCATTTCCTGGGGCGTGATGGGGGCGGCCGAGGCGTGCTTTCATGCCGCGCGCCAGTATGGCCTCGACCGGCGCCAGTTCGGCCGGCAGCTCGCCAATACGCAGATCTTCCAGCTCAAGCTCGCCAACATGATGACCGACATCGCGCTGGGGCTTCAGGGCTCGTTGCGGGTCGGGCGGCTTCTCGATGAGGCGAACGCCGCGCCCGAGATGATCTCGATCGTCAAGCGCAACAATTGCGGCAAGGCGCTCGAGATTGCGCGGGCGGCGCGCGACATGCTCGTGGGGGCAACGGCATCCATGAGGATTACCCGGTGGTACCTCACTTGTGTAACCTCAAGGTGGTGAACACCTATGAGGGCACCCATGACGTCCACGCCCTGATCCTCGGACGCGCCATCACCGGGCTTCAGGCCTTCTTCTGAACCGAGCGGAGCCGACATGACCCACCCGAGCCACGCCGACGTCCTCGCCGCCTGCGGCATCGATCCCGCCGATCTCGCCGGCCCCGGCCTGCCGGCGCGTTCGGCCATCGACGGGGCGATCCTTGGCCATGTGCCCGCTGCGACGGCGCGGGAGACCGAGGCCGCGGTGGCGCGCGCCGTCTCAGCCTTTCGCCTGTGGCGCGAGGTGCCGGCGCCGCGGCGGGGCGAGCTCGTTCGGCTTCTTGGCGAGGAGTTGCGCGCGGCCAAGGCCGAGCTTGGCGCGGTGGTGACGCTCGAGGCGGGCAAGATCGTCTCGGAGGGCCTCGGCGAGGTGCAGGAGATGATCGACATCTGCGATTTCGCGGTCGGCCTCTCGCGCCAGCTTCACGGCCTCACGATCGCCTCCGAGCGGCCCGGCCACCGGATGATGGAGACTTGGCACCCGATCGGGCCGGTCGCCGTCATCACCGCCTTCAACTTTCCCGTCGCGGTCTGGTCGTGGAACGCGGCACTCGCGCTTGTCTGCGGCAACCCGGTGCTGTGGAAGCCATCGGAGAAGGCCAACCTCGCGGCGCTAGCGACGATGCGCATCCTCGGGCGCGCGCTTGCGCGGTTCGGGGACGCGCCCGAGGGCCTTGTGCAGCTTCTGCCTGGGGCGGGGGATATCGGCGCGGCGCTTGCGGCGGACGGGCGGGTGCCGGTCGTGTCGGCCACGGGCTCGACCCGGATGGGGCGGGCGGTCGCGCCCGTCGTCGCGGCGCGCTTCGGCCGCCCGATCCTCGAGCTTGGGGGCAACAACGCGATGATCGTCGCGCCCTCGGCCGATCTCGACATGGCGGTGCGCGCGATCGTCTTTTCGGCCGTCGGCACCGCCGGTCAGCGCTGCACCACGCTGCGCCGCCTGATCGTGCACGAGGATGTGCGCGCCGATCTGCTGGCCCGGCTGACGCGCGCCTATGGCAGCCTGCGCGTGGGCGATCCGCGCACCCCGGGCGTGCTGGTCGGGCCGCTGATCGACCGGGGCGCGCTGGCTGCGATGCAGGCGTCGCTGGCGCAGGCGCGTGCCGAGGGCGGCACGGTGCATGGCGGCGCGGTGGTCGAGACGGGGCAGGGCGGCGCCTATGCCGCGCCCGCCATCGTCGAGATGCCCGCCCAGAGCGCGATCGTGCGGCAGGAGACCTTCGCGCCCATCCTCTACGTCATGGGCTATCGCGATTTCGCCGCCGCCGTCGCGATGCAGAACGACGTCCCGCAAGGGCTTTCGTCCTGCATCTTCACCCGCGATCTGCGCGAGGCCGAAGCCTTCATGTCGGCCGCGGGGTCGGATTGCGGCATCGCCAATGTCAACATCGGGCCCTCGGGCGCCGAGATCGGCGGTGCCTTCGGCGGCGAGAAGGAAACCGGGGGTGGGCGGGAATCGGGTTCGGACGCGTGGAAGGGCTACATGCGGCGGGCCACGAACACGGTGAACTATTCCGCGGCCCTGCCGCTTGCCCAGGGCGTCAGCTTCGACGTCTGAGGGTGCGGCAATGCGCGCGTGACAATTCCGCGCCCATGGGCTATGAGCGCCGCCAAAAGGTGGGTCAGCCACCCGCGGCGAGAGGGAATCGCCGCGCACCGGTCCGAGAAAGGATGCGCCCATGAAGGCCGAGGCTTTTCTGCCCGAGGATTACCGTCCCGCCGAAGACGAGCCGTTCATGAACGCGCGTCAGCTCGAGTATTTTCGCCGCAAGCTCATCGTCTGGAAGCAGGAGCTCCTCGAGCAGAGCGCCGAAACCATAGAGGGGCTGCAAGACAGCGCCCGCTCTGTCCCCGACCTCGCCGACCGCGCGAGCGAGGAGACGGACCGCGCGCTCGAACTGCGCACACGCGACCGGCAGCGCAAGCTCGTGGCCAAGATCGACGCGGCGCTGCGCCGGATCGAGACCGGGGAATACGGCTATTGCGAGATGACGGGAGAGCCGATCTCGCTCCGGCGCCTTGATGCCCGCCCCATCGCGACGATGACGCTCGAGGCGCAGGAGCGCCATGAGCGGCGCGAGAAGGTCCACCGCGAGGAGTGATCCGGCCCGGATGCGGTCGCGCATGGGGGAAGGATGCTGATCGGCCAGGAGGTGACCGTTCTCGGCGCGGGAATCGGCGGGCTTGCCGCTGCGATCGCGCTTGCGCGACGGGGCGCCTCGGTCGAGGTCCTCGAGCAGGCGGCGGAACTCGGCGAGGTCGGGGCCGGTATCCAGATCAGCCCGAACGGGGCGCGCGTGCTTGGCGCGCTGGGGCTTGGGCCTGAACTCTCGCGGATCGGGCTGCAGGCCGAGGCGGTCGAATTGCGCGACGGCCTCGCGGGCCGGACCATCCTGCGCATCGGTCTGGCCGAGCGCGGGCCCGAGATGCGCGGCTGGTTTCTCCATCGTGCCGATCTGGTCGGGATGCTCGGCGCGGCCGCGGCGGCGGCGGGCGTGCGCATCCGCTTCGGGCGGCGCATCGAAGAGGTCGTGCTCGCGGATGACGGCCCGCATCTGCGCGAGGCGGGTGCCGCGCCCCGGCGCGTCGCGCTGCTTGTGGGGGCGGACGGCATCCATTCGTGGCTGCGCGTCGCCATGGGGGGGGCGGCGAAACCCTTCTTCACCGGCGCCATCGCGTGGCGCGCGACCATCCCCGCCGGAGGCGCAGAGCCGCCCGTGGCCGAGATCCACGCCGGCCCCCGCCGCCATGTGGTGAGCTATCCGCTCCGCGGCGGCAGCCTGCGCAACATCGTCGCCGTCGAGACGCGTACCCGCTGGGTTGAGGAAAGCTGGTCGCTGCGCGAGGACGGGCTTGCGCTGCGGGCGGGGTTTGCCGATTTCGGGCCGCGCGTGCGCGGCTGGCTCGATCAGGCCGCGGAGCCCTGGCTCTGGGGCCTCTTTCGTCATCCGGTCGCGCAGCGCTGGGGCTGGGTCGCGCCGGCGGCCCCGACCCGCGGGGCGGTGCTGATCGGCGATGCGGCGCATCCGACGCTGCCGTTTCTGGCGCAGGGCGCGAACATGGCGCTCGAGGATGGCTTCGTGCTCGCGCGCGCGCTTGCCGATCAGGATGCGCTGGACGCCGCGCTCATGGTCTATGAGGGCGCGCGCGCCCCGCGCTGTCGGCGCATCGTGGATGCCTCGGGCAGGGCGGCGCGCCTCTATCATCTGGGCCCGCCGGTGCGCGATCTCGCCCATCTCGCGATACGCGCCGCGAACGCGCTCGCGCCGGGTCTCGTCGCGCGCCGCTACGACTGGATCCACCGGCACGACGCGACTCGGCAGGGCTGAAGGCGACACGATTCGTCCCCGATGCCGCCTCTCTGGACCCGATTCCCTGCTGCCCGCCGGCGCAGCGGGCAGGAGGCAGTGCGCCGCCTGCCCTCATGGATGCACGCGCGCGCATGAATCGCCCGGTTTTGCACGATCCGGCAGGAAGTTCGCCGCGTGATGAATTTTCCCTCTTGCCTCTTTGTTGAGTGTTGACTAGGGAGGCTCGGCTTGGTGCTGGGAGAGACTGGTGCCTTGAAGTGGCCTTCGGGTTGCGGGCTGGTTGGATGGGCTGGGCGCCCTGTTGGGTGCCTATGGTTCATTTTTTTGGTCTTTTGGTGTTTGACAGTCTGGATGTCTTGAAGGGACATGCGGTTGGCTCTGGCGTCATCGACGTTGGAGCCTTGCATGTCTGCTCTGCTAGGTCTTGACGCGAGTTGGGACCGATGATGTGGAGGAGCTTCGCCGTCTTGTGCCGAGAGGCATGAGGCGGGTGCGCGCCGGGAGGGATCCTGGCGCGACGTGCAGGGACCATCGTCAAGGAGACGGCCTTCGGGTCGTTTCAACTTGAGAGTTTGATCCTGGCTCAGAACGAACGCTGGCGGCAGGCCTAACACATGCAAGTCGAGCGAGGACTTCGGTTCTAGCGGCGGACGGGTGAGTAACGCGTGGGAACGTGCCCCTTGGTACGGAACAGCCCCGGGAAACTGGGAGTGATACCGTATGAGCCCTACGGGGGAAAGATTTATCGCCAAGGGATCGGCCCGCGTTGGATTAGGTAGTTGGTGGGGTAAAGGCCTACCAAGCCGACGATCCATAGCTGGTTTGAGAGGATGATCAGCCACACTGGGACTGAGACACGGCCCAGACTCCTACGGGAGGCAGCAGTGGGGAATCTTAGACAATGGGCGCAAGCCTGATCTAGCCATGCCGCGTGAGTGATGAAGGCCCTAGGGTTGTAAAGCTCTTTCGTGGGGGAAGATAATGACTGTACCCCAAGAAGAAGCCCCGGCTAACTCCGTGCCAGCAGCCGCGGTAATACGGAGGGGGCTAGCGTTGTTCG
>JAUREX010000007.1 GCA_030834485.1 Gemmobacter sp. | reverse complement strand
GCGGTCAGCTCCGCCAGATAGCGCCCCCCGCCCTCCTCGATCAGCGGGCCGAGCGTGCCCGCCGTCGTCGTCAGGACGACCTGCCCCGCGCCCGCTGGAACGGGGTTGCCGAAGGCGTCGGCGAGCACGAGCGCAAGCGTCAGCGTCGAGGCGCCATCCGCCGCGAGCCATTCCTCCGACGCGCTCAGCCCCGACGCCGCCACGCTGGCCGGCCCCTCGCGCGTCGGCGTCGAAAGCGTCGCGTCCAGCGCCCCGGGCCCCTCGATCGAGGCAACAAGGGTGTTCTCGCCGACCGCCGCCCCCATGATCCACGCCGCGGGCCGCGCGCGCCCCGCCGCATCGGTCGAGACCTCGCCCCCCTCGACCTGGCGCTCCCCCGCCACGGCGGCAAAGCGAACCGCAACCCCCGGCACGCCATTGCCGACGATGTCGAGCACCAGAACCTCCGGCACCGGATCGACCGGCAGGCCCGCGAGCGGCACGCCCTCGATGGGCGCCACGAAGTCGATGCTGACCGGCGGACCGGGCACGACCCGCACGATCTCGGTCGCCTCGGCGCAATGGTCGGTGTTGAGCGCCTCGCAAAGCCGTTAGGTGAGCGCACGGCCAGATGCGCAGCCCTTCCCACACGTGGAATTGGGCATAAGAATCGTCGAGCGGGTTCTGGTTCTCGGCGGTGGCCCGGTCTAACACGATCTGGGCGCGCGGGATCGTCGTGCCAACCCATCTGGGGCTCGGCACATTCGCCCGCATCGCGAACCTGACCCTCACCGTGCAGTTCTGCCCCGCACCGAGGTTCACATCCGAAATGTTTAATGTCGTGGCACCAGGCACCGCGTTTACGATGGCGTTGCAGGTCTGCGAAATGACGCCCGCCCCTCCTACGCGCAGTCCTGCATTTGCGATGAAGTGCGCCACAAGGTCGTGGTTGAGGGAGATGTTGCCCAGGTTCTCGTGATAGATGTTGCGGAAAGTATAGGTGAGGTCGACGTTGTCACCAGGGAAACCCCCTCCGCTGAACGACAGATCCACCCGCAGCGGATCGGGCGCGCTGACGGTCTGGAGCCGCGCATTGCTCGGGGCATTGTAGGCGAAACCCGCGAGGTTGCCGGCGGGGAGGCTGCTCCAGTAATCCTGCGGCGTCGCACTGAGCGGCATGACGGTGACGCGGATGTTGCAATCGCGTCATTGATGATGGTGCTGCTGCAGGGTGATGCCCGGAAGGGTCGCGCCTGTCAGCGAGATCGAGGTGTTGCCCGGCGTCGTCAGCATGCCGCCGCAATCGTTCGACTGGATGCCCGTGATCTCGAGGCCCGCGGGCAGCGCTTGGGTCAGATTGAAGTTCGACACCGCCACCGCCTGCGCGTGGTAGATCTGGATGCGATAGGTCGCGCTGCTCGTCACCGTCGCGTCGACGATGGCGTGGTTTGAATCGTTGAACCAATGGTCGACCTGGATGCCAGTGTCGGCGTTGATGCCAATGCCGAAATGGCTGTTCCGTGCGCCCTCGTTCGAGGTGACGAGGTTTGCGTGGAAATTCTGGTTCTGCCACCAGTGCCAGCGCGGCAGCGTCACGCTGCGCGAGGGGCTGACCTGATAGGGGATGACGCAACTGCCGTTCGCCGGCACCGTCAGGCCCGAGGCCACGAAGCGCGAGGTGGGCCCGCTGGCTGCGGGGTCGGGCGAGGGTTCGTCGCTGATGACGACCGTGCCGCCGCAGAGCGAAAACGTGCCGGGCTCTGCCCGGGTGTTCCAGCCGCCATCCGTCGCGAGGTTATGGGTGAAGGCCACCCCCGTCACCGGCACGGCGTTGGGGTTCGTCAGCGTGATCCGCCGCTCCCACGTCTCGCCTCCTTGAATATACCCATCAGTGCCGACGTTGGCGATGCTGCCCGTGAGGTCGAGGAGCGTCGCCGCCAGCGTCGCCTGCGCCGAGGCGCCGTTGCGGATGGTCGCGGTCTGCATGTCGCCCCCGCCCGCGTCATAGAGGATCTCGCCCGAGGCCGCGTTGGCCGCGATGACGTGGTTGAAGCTGCCGCGATAGGCGGTGAAGACGTCGAACTCGACCGCGCAGGCCCCGGCGTTGAGGCCGACCCGCGCCGGGATCGTGCCGCCCGTCAGCGCGTAGCTGCCCTGCGTCGCGCCGTTCGCGGGCACGAAACTGCCGCCGCAGGTCGAACTCAGGTTCGGCGCGTCGCGCACGAACATCCCCGCGGGCAGGCTGTTCGATAGCGCCAGCGCCGTGACGGGCGCGGTCTCGTTGTTGAGGAACTCGATCCTCAGGCGCGAGGTCTGCGTGGCAAGCACGACGCCCGGGCTGAAGCTCGTGTTCGCGCTGAAATCGCCCGGCACGGCCTGGCCGAGCGCGCCGGTCGCGGCCGCCCATACCCCCGCGCACAGCGCCAATGCCCCTGCAATCCTGCTGAACATCCCCAGGCCCCGATCAACCGCAACGCGCCACACAGAGCGCGAAATTGCGGCAATTCTCGGGACAGGAGGTTGAAACGGGATTAAGTCGCCCGGGGCGGGCGCTCAGGCGCTAGCCCCAGGGCAGCGAGAAGGTCTTGACGTTGGTGAAGCTCTTCATCGCCTCGATCACGCCTTCCTTGTAGCCGTTGCCGCTGTCCTTGATGCCGCCGAAGGGCGACATCTCGATGCGATAGCCCGGCACCTCCCAGATGTTCACCGTGCCGACGACGAGGCCGCGGATATAGCGCTGCATCCGCCCCCAATCGTTGGTGCAGACCCCGGCCGAGAGGCCGAAGGGCGTCCCGTTCGAGATCGCCATCGTGGCGGCATCGTCATCTGGAACGCGGATCACCGGCACCACGGGGCCGAAGGTTTCCTCGAGCACCAGCGCGCAGTCGGGCGGCACATGGTCGACGACGATCGGGGGCAGAAGGGCGCCGCGCCGGGGCGGGTGGTAGAGGATCCGCGCGCCCTTGGCCTCGGCCTCGAGCACGCGCGCCTCGAACGTCTCGGCGGCGCGCGCGCTGATGACGCAGCCAAGCTCGGTCGCGGGGTCCATCGGGTCGCCAAAGCGCAGCGCGCGCGCACGCTCCAGCACCATCGGCACGAAGCGGTCGGCGACGCTCTCCTGCACGAGGATGCGCTTGACGGCGGTGCAACGCTGGCCCGAGTTCTTGGTCGCCCCCGCCACCGCCAGATCGGCCGCGCGCGCAAGATCGGCGTCCGAGAGGTCGTTGCAGATGATGAGGGGGTCGTTCCCGCCCAGCTCGAGCACCTGGCGCTTGTAGACGGCCTTGGCCGCGATCATCTTGCCGACGGGCACGCCCCCCGTGAAGGTGATGAGGTCGAAATCGGGGTTGGTGATCATCTCGTCCCCGATCTCGGCCGGCCAGCCGGTCACAACCGAGAGCATCTCGGGCGGCAGCCCGGCCTCATAGAGCGCATCGGCAAGCCAGATCGCGGTCAGGGGCGTGAGGTCGGTGGGCTTCACGACGATGCAGTTGTTCGTCGCGATCGCGGGCGCGATCTTGTGGCTCACCATGTTGAGCGGGTGGTTGAACGGCGTGATCGCCGAGATCGCGCGCAGGGGTTCGCGGGTGGTGAAGATCTTGCGCGCCTTGCCGTGCGGGGTCACGTCGCACGAGAAGATCTCGCCATCATCATGGATGCAGAGCTGGCCCGCGAGCGTGTAGACATCATAGGCCCGCCCGCATTCATAGAGGCTGTCGGCCAGCGAGATGCCGAGCTCGGCGGTGATGATCGGGGCAAGCTCGGCCTTGCGCTCGGCGATGATGCGCGCGGTCGCAAGCAGGATCTGCTGGCGCTGATAGCGCGTCAGCCGCGGCTCATAGGCGCGCGCGATGGCGAAGGCCTCGGCCGCGTGTTCCGCCCGGCCCGCGGGCACCGAGCCCACGACCTCGCCCGTATAGGAATAGCGGACGGGGATGCGCTCGGTCAGGTCGACCTTGCGGCCGGCGATGCGCATCGCCTCGTGGCGGGGTTCGATCGGGGGCGTGGACATGTGAAACCTCAGAGCGCGGCGGCGGTGGTGGCGTAGAAGAAGGCATCGAAATTGCGCAAGGCGGGCGCCTCGGGCAGATCGAGCCTGCGGTTGAGGATGAAGGGCACCGCCTGCTCCGACAGCCCCCCGTGCGAGCGCAGGGGCTCGGTCAGCGCGGCGAGGTCGTGGCGGTGCGCCGAGGTGCCGAGCGTCATGCCCTCGGTCGAGATCAGCACGATGTCGCCGATCCGGTCGGGGGGCAGCTCGAAGCGCACCGCCGCCTCCTCGCGCCCGATCGCGACCTCGATCCCCGGCTCGGCCAGAAGGCGCGCGAGGATCGCGCCGCGGTCCGCGCCCGCAGGCAGATAGGCGGTGGCAAAAGATCCGAGCGCGCCGTGATGGACCACATAGGGGTCGGTGATGGGCAGGATCACCCGCGCCGCGCCCTCGCCCAGCCAGCCGTCGAGCAGATCCTGCACATAGAGGACCGCGGGCGAGCCGTCGGCGTGGTGCTTGGGCTTCATGCCGTGGTCGGCCGTCAGCACCACGGCCGCCCCCATCGCGTCGAGTTCCGCGAGATACCCGTCCACCATCGCGCCGAAGGCATCCGCCACCGGATCACCGGGGGCGTGCTTGTGCTGGATGTAGTCGGTCGTCGAGAGATACATGAGGTCGGGCCGCCACTCGGCCAGAAGCTTGACGCCGGCGGCAAGGACGAACTCGGACAATTCCGCCGAATAGACGGGCGGCACCGGCCGGCCGAGCCAGCCGCTCGCATCCGCGATCCCGTTCGCCGCAAGGGTCGTGGTATCGGCGCGCTCGGACGAAAGGCAGATCGCGCGCCCCTCCTCGAACGAAAGGCCCGCACCGAGCAGCGCGCGCAGCTTGTCCTTGGCGGTCAGCACCGCGACCTTGGCGCCCGCCGCCTGAAACCCCGCAAAGATCGTCGGCGCGCGCAGAAAGCGGACATCGTTCATCATCACCTCCTGGCCCGTCTCGGGCTCCAGCAGGTAGTTGCCGCAGATCCCGTGCACCGCCGGCGGCCGGCCCGTCGCGATCGAGAGATTGTTGGGGTTGGTGAAGGAGGGGATGACCGAATGCGCGGTGCGAAAGGTGCCGCGCGCGCGCATCGCGGCAAGCGTCGGCATCAGCCCCTTCGCCATCGCGATCTCGAGATAGGCCGGCTCGCAGCCGTCAAGGCAGATGACGACGGCCGGCACGCGCGGCCAGGGATAGCTGCGGCCGTTCACGATCACATCGGCATGGGCGGGCATTGGCGTTCCTCTCAGGGGGCGATGGCGCTGCGGGCGGCAAGGGCTGCGGCCGGGGGCGCGGCGGAACGCACGCCCATCGTGCGCAGCGCCTCGCCCGCGGCGGCAACCGCGCGCGCCATGATGGCATGATCGAGCGCGCCGATGCAGCCCATGCGGAAGCTGTCGACGATCGTGAGCTTGCCGGGATAGATGATGAAGCCCGCGGCCTTCATCAGATCGTAGAAGCGCGCGAAGTCGAAGGCCGGATCGGCCGGGGTGAAGAAGGTCACGATGATGGGCGAGAGCCAGCGATCCTCGAGCAGCGTCTCGAAGCCGAGCGCGCGCATGCCCGAAACCAGCGTGTCGCGGTTGCGGCCATAGCGCGCACCGCGCCCGGCAACGCCCCCCTCTGCCGCGTGCAGCTCGAGCGCGCGCAGAAAGGCCGCGACCGCATGCGTCGGCGGGGTAAAGCGCCACTGGCCGGTGCGGTTCATCGCCGCCCATTGCGCATGGACATCGAGCGCGAGCGAATGGCTGTTGCCCGCCGCCTGCGCCAGCGCATCGCTGCGCGCCACGACGAAGCCGAAGCCCGGCACCCCCTCGATGCATTTGTTGGCCGAGGACACCATCGCCTGAAACGCGATGGCCTCTGGCCCGAGCGGGACGGCGCCGAAGGCAGACATCGAATCGATCAGAAGCTGCCGCCCAGCGGCGGCGGTGGCGGCCGCGATCTCGGGCAAGGGGTTCAGGATACCCGACGAGGTCTCGCAATGGATCGCGAGGACATGGCTGATGGCCGGGTCGGCCGCCAGCGCGGCCGCCACCTCGGGCCCGCGGGGCGGGAGATAGTCGCCCTTGTCGATCAGCGTGAAGGGCCGGCCGAGCACGCGGCAGGTCTCGGCCGCGCGCAGCCCATAGGCGCCGTTCGCGAGGACAAGCACCTTGCCCGGGCGCGCGGCGCCCGCGGGCGGCACGAAGCTGCCGATCATCGCCTCGACCAGATAGCTGCCCGAGCCCTGCATCGGCACGCAGTCGAACCCCTCGGCCCCCGGGCCCAGCAGCGCGAGGATGCCCGCGCGCAGCCGCGCCGTCATGGCGCGGAAATCGCCATCCCACGACCCCCAGTCGCGCAGCATCGCGTGCTTGACCTCGGCCGCGGTCGTCAGCGGCCCGGGCGTGAGCAGGAAGGGCTCGCCCATCTCGGGGTCGGCAAAGGCGGTATCGGTCGGCATCTTCGTCACCTCTCGCGGGGCGCGCGCGCATCCTCGGGCAGAGCGAGGCATTTGTAAAATCGTTCTTTGGTATCGTCTGATCGTTTCTGATGATTGTTCCCCGCGGCGATCCGGGCCGATTGACATTCGGGCGACGCGGCCCAATCTTCGGCGGCCTTGCCGTTCCGGCCGCGAAAGGATCCCCGATGCCCGTCGTCGTCGTCGAATCGCCCGCCAAGGCAAAGACGATCAACAAGTATCTCGGGCCCGACTACACGGTCCTCGCCTCTTACGGCCATGTCCGCGACCTCACGGCCAAGGATGGCTCGGTCGACCCCGAATCGGATTTCGCCATGCGCTGGGAGGTCGACCCCGACAGCCGCAAGCATGTCCGCGCCATCGCCGAGGCGCTGAAATCCGACGACCACCTGATCCTCGCCACCGACCCCGACCGCGAGGGCGAGGCGATCAGCTGGCATCTGCGCGAGGCGCTCGCCTCCTCGCTCAAGGGCGGCAAGAAGGTCGAGCGTGTGGCCTTCAACGCGATCACGAAATCCGCCATCACCGAGGCGATGGCGCATCCGCGCGAGATCGACGCGGCGCTGGTCGATGCCTATCTGGCGCGCCGCGCGCTCGACTATCTCGTGGGGTTCACGCTCTCGCCCGTGCTCTGGCGCAAGCTGCCGGGCGCGAAATCGGCCGGGCGCGTGCAATCGGTCTGCCTGCGCCTCGTGGTCGAGCGCGAGATGGAGATCGAGGCCTTCCGCGCCCGCGAATACTGGACCGTCAGCGCGCTGATGGCGACCCCGCGCGGCCAGACCTTCACCGCCCGCCTCGCGCGGCTCGGCGGCAAGGTGCTGCGCAAGTTCGACATCGCGGATGCGACCGCGGCCGAGATGGCGCGCCCGATCGCGGGGTCGATGTCGCCCTGGGCGATGTTGACCTCGGCGCAGGCCTTCTTGATGACGCCGAGCGCGCGCACGATCGGGATCGGCTGACGCTCCCAGCCGATGCGGAAGTTCTGGATCGAGCGCTGCGTCTGCGCGCCCCAGTATTTCTCGGCCGGCACCTCGAGCGGGCCGAAGCTGTCGGTTTCGGTGCGTGTCGCGCCCATCTTCGCCTCCGGGATTCCTGCCGGGGCATCTAGGACAGGCAGGCCGGAAAGATCAACGCGCATCGCGTCGCGCCTTGCGCGCCCGACCGCCGCGCCCTAGCCTCGGCACCATTCAAACTGCGCGATTTCTGCGGAGGGGTTCATGCGGGAGATTTCGGGCGACCCTTATGTCGATCTCCTGCTGCGCGCGATCCTCAACGAGATCTACCTCGATCCGCCGCTGCCGCTGCCGTTCCTGCGGCGCAAGTGGCGGCGCGCGGGGTTCGACGTGGCGAAGCTGCGCGCGACGGGGCAGGACTGGCCCTCGGTCGCCCACAGCATGATCGGCCGCGCGCGGATGGAGAACCTGCGTTTCTGCGTCGAAACCGCGCTCGACGACGGCGTGCCGGGCGATCTGATCGAGACGGGCGTCTGGCGCGGGGGCGCCTGCATCCTGATGCGCGGGATCCTGCGCGCGCGCGCCGTCACCGACCGCACCGTCTGGGTCGCCGACAGCTTTGCCGGGCTGCCGCCGCCCGACGCCGCGGCCTATCCCGCCGATGCGGGCGATCTGCACCACACGATGGCCGACCTTGCCGTCCCGCTCGAGGAGGTGCAGCGCAATTTCGCCCTCTACGGCCTCCTCGACGATCAGGTGCGCTTTCTGAAGGGCTGGTTTCGCGACACGCTGCCGGGTGCGCCGATCGGGCAGCTCGCGGTCCTGCGGCTCGACGGCGACATGTACGAGAGCACGACGGATGCGCTGCGCGCACTCTATCACAAGGTCGCCCCCGGCGGCTTCGTGATCGTCGATGATTATCACGTCGTGCCGGGCTGCAAGGCGGCGGTGCACGATCACCTCGCGACGCTGCCGGCCGCGGCGCAGCCCGAGATCCGCGAGATCGACGGCACCGGCGTCTATTGGCGGCTGCCCGCGGTCTGAATCACTTGCGCCATTTGTCGAGGCTGACGACCTCGGCGCCCGCACCGGGGGCAGGGGGGGTGTCGGCGGGGTCGTCGCCCTCGGCTTCGCCCTCTTCCTCCTCGTCGTGCGATTCGAAGCGCAGGCCGAATTCAACCGACGGATCGACGAAGGTGCGCAGCGCATCGAAGGGCACGCGCATCCGCTCGGGCTGGTTGCCGAAGTTGAGCGTGACGGCAAAGCCCTCATCGTCGACATCGAGCCCCTCGAACCAGTGCTGGAGCACGATCGTCATCTCGTCCGGATAGCGCGCGCGCAGCCAGTCGGCCATCTCGACCTCGGGGTGGGTCGTGTCGAAGGCGATGAAGAAGTGATGCGCCCCGGGCAGACCCGTCTGGGATATCTGGGTCAGGACGTCGCGGATCAGGCCGCGCATCGCCTGATGCATGAGCCGACCATAATCTATGCCGCGTGCCATGCTGCCTCCGTATTCCTGCGGCGCAGCATAGGCGATTCCCCCCCGAAGGAAAGGGGCGGGCAGCATCGCGGCGCGCGGCAGCGATCCGGGCGATGCGTCCCTTGCGGCCGGGCCGGGGCTGGAACATCATCGGCGCGCGAATTCTGGAGGGGCGGGATGCTGGGCTGTGTGGTCACGCCGGACGGGCACGCGCGCGCGCGCCTATTGCGCGGGCTTGTCGCGCGGCTCGGATCCGAGGGCTGGCGGCTTGCGGGCGCGATCGACCTGCCGGCGCCGGCGCGCGCGGGCGTGCGCCTGCGCCGGCAGATGCTGCTTTCGGTCCTCGGCGCCGAGCCGTCCGAGATCGTCGACATCGCGCAGGATCTCGGGCCGCTCGCGCGCGGCTGCAAGCTCGATCCCGGCGCGCTCGAGCGTGTCGCGGGGCTGGCCGAGGCGGCACTCGGGCGTGGCGCCGATCTCGTGATCGTCAACAAGTTCGGCAAGCGCGAGGCCGAGGGGCGCGGGTTCCGGCCGCTGATCGGCCAGGCGCTCGCGGCAGGGGTGCCGGTGCTGGTCGGCCTCGCGCCCGCACGGCGGGCAGAGTTTGACGCCTTCGCAGCAGGGATGGCCGAGGAGGTCGCGCCGCGCGCCGCCGCTCTGCGCGCATGGGCGTCGGCGCATCGGGCGGCGCTGGCGGATCCGTAACGCCGATAATCAGTATTATGTTAATAACGGACACGCAGGCACCGATCAGACGACCGCACGTTCCAGCACCCGCCGCCCCTCGGTCAGCCGCAGCGGTGAGAGCTCCGACAGATCGAGGCTCTGCCAGCCGCCGGTCAGGATCAGCTCGGCCATGCCGCGCCCCATCGCCGGGGACTGTTGCAGCCCGTGGCCGGAAAAGCCGTTGAGGAGATAGAGATCGCGAAAACCCGGCACGGCACCGATGATCGCGTTCTGATCGAAGCTGTTGTAATCGTATTGCCCGACCCAGACCCGCTTGACGCGGGTCGCGGCAAAGCCTTCGGCGCGCGCCCAGAGGCGCGGCCAGATTTCATCCTCAAAAAGATGAAGTTCGGGCTCGAAGTCATCGATATCGCAGGCTTTGTCGTCGTCTGGGACGATCGCGGTGATCCACATCTCGCCCTCGGGGCGCAGATAGATCCCGCTCGGGTCGATGATGAGCGGTGCCTCTTTGTGCCGCGCGGCCGGTGCATCGACGACGAATACCGTGCGCTTGCGCGGCTCGACCGGGATCGCGACGCCGAGCGCGCCGAGCATCGCGGGCGTGCGCGTCCCGGCGGCAAGGACGACCGCGCCGGCCGATATCTCGGTTCCATCCGCAAGCGCCAGCGCGCCGATCGTGCCGCCCGACGCCGCGATCCGCACGACGCGGCCCGCGATCCGGGTCGTGCCCGCCCGCACCGCCGCCTCGGCGAAGCCGCGCAAGAGGCCCATATTGTCGAACCACCCCTCATCGCGGGGCCCGAAACTCGCGGCAGAGAGATCGTCGCAGCGCATCCAGGGCCAGCGGCGCGCGATTTCCGCGGGCCCGAGGACGACCGTCGCGGCCCCCTCGGCGCGCTGCATCTGCGCCACGTCGGCCATGAATGCGGCGGCCTCGGGCCGACGGGCGAGAAAGAGATAGCCCTGCTCGCGCAGGCCAAGCCCACCCGCAAGGCCGGTCTCTACCTCGAAATTCCGTATGAAATCAATCCCGAAGCGCGAGATCCTGACGTTGATCGCGGTGGTGAACTGCTGGCGGATCGAGGCGACCGACAGCGCGGTGGCGGCGCGCGCATGGGTCGGGTCGGCCTCGATCAGCGCGACCGAGGTGCGGGGGGCAAGGCGGGTCAGCCAATAGGCCGTCGCCGCGCCCATCACCCCGCCGCCGACGATCGCGACATCGACGCGCATGCCTTATGCGCCCCGCGCCGGGCTACCCGACCCTCAGTGCCCGAGGGTCTTGGCGACCTCGGCCGCGAAGTCTTCCTTTTCCTTTTCGATCCCCTCGCCCACCGCCATACGCACGAAGCCCGCGATCTCGACGCCGGCCTCCTTGGCGGCCTGGGCCACGGTGATGTCGGGGTTCATCACGAACTTCTGGTTGAGAAGCGTGACCTCCTCGAAGAACTTGCGCATCCGGCCGGGGATGATGTTGTTGTGGATCACCGCCTCGGGCTTGGGCTTGGCCGAGGCCGCGTTTTCCTCGAGTGCCTTCTGCGTCTGCACCGCGCGCTCGCGCTCGACCACCACCGGGTCGAGATCGGCCTCGGACAGCGCAAGGGGTGCGGCCGCCGCGACATGCATCGCGATCTGCTTGCCGATGCCCTGGTCGGCGCCGCGCACCGCGACGAGCACCCCGATCTTGCCCATGCCGTCGGCGGCGGCGTTGTGGACATAGGCCGCGACCGCATCGCCCGAGACGCCCGCCATGCGGCGCAGCGTCATGTTCTCGCCGATCGTCACGATCGCGCCCGTCAGCGCCTCGGCGACGGTCTTGCCATCCATCGTGGCCGCCTTCAGCGCCTCGATGTCCCCTGCCCCGAGTGCCGCCGCCGTCACCCCGCGCACCAGCGCCTGGAAATCGGCGTTCTTGGCGACGAAATCGGTCTCGGAATTGACCTCGACCGCGACGCCGCGCCCGCCTGCGACCAGCACGCCCACGAGGCCCTCGGCGGCGACGCGGTCGGCCTTCTTGGCGGCCTTGGCGAGGCCCTTGGTGCGCAGCCAGTCGACCGCGGCCTCCATGTCGCCGCCCGCCTCGGTCAGCGCCTTCTTCGCATCCATCATGCCCGCGCCGGTCATGTCGCGCAGGTCCTTCACCATCTGGGCGGTGATCGTCATCGGGGCCACTCCTTCGATTACGCAAGAGGACGCGGGGCCATGGCGGCCCCGCGGCAAGGCAGGCGCATCACGCGCGCTCAGGCGTCGGCCGCGACCTCGTCGGTGGCCGCGAGCGCCTCTTCCTCGGGCAGCGCGTCGAGCGAACCGAGGTCGACCCCGGCCGCACCGAGCTGCGCCGACATCCCGTCAAGTGCCGCGCGCGCCACGAGGTCGCAATAGAGCGCGATCGCGCGCGCCGCGTCGTCATTGCCCGGGATCAGATGGGTGATCCCTTTGGGCGAGCAGTTGGTATCGACCACGGCAACGACCGGGATGCCGAGCTTGCCGGCCTCGAGGATCGCGAGATCCTCCTTGCCCGCGTCGATCACGAACAGAAGATCCGGCACCCCGCCCATCTCGCGGATGCCGCCGAGCGAGGCCTGAAGCTTGGCCTGCTCGCGCTCGAGGTTGAGGCGTTCCTTCTTGGTCAGCCCCTCGCCGCCGGTGCCGAGGATCTCGTCGATCTGCTTGAGGCGCTGGATCGACAGCGAGACCGTCTTCCAGTTCGTCAGCGTCCCGCCGAGCCAGCGGTGGTTCATGTAATACTGCGCGCATTTCGCGGCCGCTTCGGCGACGGGCTTCTGCGCCTGGCGCTTGGTGCCGACGAAGAGGATCCGCCCGCCGCGCGCCACCGTGTCGCGCACGACCTTGAGCGCCTGATCGAGCAGCGGCACCGTCTGCGTCAGGTCGATGATGTGGATGCCGTTGCGGTCGCCGTAGATGAACTCGGCCATCCTCGGATTCCACCGCTGGGTCTGGTGGCCGTAGTGCACGCCAGCTTCGAGAAGCTGGCGCATGCTGAAGTCGGGCAGCGCCATGTCTGTTCCTTTCCGGTTTCTGCCTCGGCGGGGCGTGAGGGATCTCTCCCAACCGGTGGAGGGTCGGGGATGTCTCCCCCTCGCCCCCTGCCCCGCCTGTGAAGTGCGCGCCCCTTACCCCAGCCGCGCCGGCGCCGCAACCCCCAACCGCCCGCGCGACCCCCCTGCCCCCTTTGACCCCCTGACGGGCAGAGTGAGCGCGGCCCGCAAGGGGGGCGGCGGTTGCCGCGGCGGCACGTTTGCGACATCATCGGTCGCGCCCGGCCGGTCGGGCCGGGGCGCGCCAACGCAAAGGTTTCGCGCAGAACCTCTAGCAATCGGAGTCGGGGATGAAGTCGCATGTTCGGGTGGTGGTGATCGGCGGGGGCGTGGTGGGCTGTTCGGTCCTCTATCACCTCACCAAGCTCGGCTGGTCGGATGTCATGCTGATCGAGCGCTCGGACCTCACCTCGGGCTCGACCTGGCACGCGGCGGGGGGGTTCCACACGCTCAACGGCGACACGAACATGGCGGCGCTGCAGGGCTACACGATCCGCCTCTACAAGGAACTCGAGGCGATTACGGGCATGTCCTGCGGGCTCCATCATGTGGGGGGCATCACGCTTGCCGACACGACCGAGCGGTTCGACATGCTCAAGGCCGAGCGCGCCAAGCACCGCTACATGGGCCTCGACACCGAGATCCTGACGCCGGCCGAGGTCGCGGAGATGACCGATGGCCTCGTGAATGTCTCGGGCATCATCGGCGCGCTCTATGATCCACTCGACGGCCACCTCGACCCGTCGGGAACGACGCATGCCTATGCCAAGGCCGCGCGCATGGGCGGGGCCGAGATCGTGCTGCACAACCGCGTCCTCGAGACGAACCCCCGCCCGGACGGCTCCTGGGAGGTCGTGACCGAGAAGGGCGCGATCGTCGCCGAGCATGTGGTGAACGCGGGCGGCCTCTGGGCGCGCGAGGTGGCGGCGATGGCGGGCGTCTACCTGCCGCTCCTGCCGATGGCGCACCAGTATCTGGTGACCGAGGACATCCCCGAGATCTACGGCCGCAGCGTCGAGTTTCCCCATGTCATGGACCCGGGCGGCGAGAGCTATCTGCGCCAGGAGGGCCGGGGCCTCTGCATCGGCTTTTACGAAAAGCCCTGCGAGGCCTGGTCGGTCGACGGCACGCCCTGGACCTTCGGGCACGAGCTTCTCAACGAGCAGTTCGAGAAGATCGAGGACTCGGTCGCCTTTGCCTATCGCCGCTTCCCCGTGCTCGAACGCGCAGGCGTCAAGCGGGTGATCCACGGCCCCTTCACCTTCGCCCCCGACGGCAACCCGCTGATCGGGCCGGTACCTGGCCTGCGCAACTACTGGTCGGCCTGCGCGGTGATGGCGGGCTTCAGCCAGGGCGGGGGCATGGGCCTCGCGCTCGCGCAATGGATGATCGAGGGCGAGGTCGAGCGCGACCCGCGCGGCTTCGACGTCGCGCGCTTCGGCAACTGGACGACGCCGGGCTACACGGTGCCCAAGGTCATCGAGAACTATCAGACGCGCTTTTCGGTCGCCTATCCGAACGAGGAAAAGCCCGCCGCGCGGCCCTTCCGCCAGACGGCGATGTACGAGACCTTCGACGCGATGCGCGCCGTCTGGGGCCAGCAATACGGGCTCGAGGTCGTGAACTATTTCGCCCTGCCGGGCGAGCCCGCCTATGAGACGCCGACCTTCCGCCGCTCGAACGCCTGGGACGCGACGCGGGCCGAGGTGCTGGGCGTGCGCGAGGGTGTGGGCATCAACGAATTGCAGAACTTCGGCAAGTATCGCGTCAGGGGGGCGAAGGCGCGCGCCTGGCTCGACCGGATCATGGCGGGCACGATCCCGCGGCCCGGGCGCATCGCGCTTAACCCGCTGCTGGCGGCTTCGGGGCGGATCATCGGCGATTTCACCGTCTCCTGCCTCTCCGAGACCGAATTCATGCTCACGGCCTCCTATGGCGCGCAGGGCTGGCACATGCGCTGGTTCGAGGGCCACGCCGAACCCGGCGTTCAGGTCGAGAACATCTCGGACAGCCGCACGGGCTTTCAGATCGCGGGGCCGAAGGCGCGCGAGCTTCTCTCGCGCGTCACGCGGGCCGATGTCGGGCCCGAGGCGCTGCGCTTCATGGATGTGCGGCGCATGACGGTCGGGATGGCCGACTGCATCGTGCAGCGGGTGAGCTATACGGGCGATCTCGGCTACGAGATCTTCTGCGACCACATGAGCCTGCGCCATCTCTGGACGACCCTCTGGGGCGCGGGGCAGGATCTGGGGCTGCGCCCCTTCGGGATGCGGGCGATGATGTCGCTGCGGCTCGATCGCTTCTTCGGCTCCTGGGGGCGCGAGTTCTCGCCCGATTACACGGCCGGCCAGACCGGGCTCGACCGCTTCATCCGCTGGAACAAGGAAGCCGACTGGATCGGCAAGGCGGCGGCGCTGCGCGAGAAGGCCGAAGGTGCGACGCGCAGGCTCGCATGGTTCGAGGTCGATGCCCGCGACGCCGATGTGGTGGCGTGGGAGCCGATCTGGCTCGATGGTGCGGTCGTGGGCTTTTGCACCTCGGGCGGCTACAGCCACTGGACGGGCAAGTCGCTCGCTTATGGCTTCCTGCCGGCCGCCGCGGCCGGGATCGAGGGCCTAGGGGTCGAGATCGAGATCCTGGGCGAGCGGCGACCGGCGCGCCAGCTGATCCGGCCCGTATGGGACGCCGACGGGGCGCGGCTGCGTGGCTGAGGGCGCGCCGCTCGCGATCCTCATCCCCGCCGCCGGTGCGGCGCGGCGGATGCGCGGCGGGGACAAGCTGCTCGAAGTGGTCGACGGGCGGCCGCTGATTGCGCGGCAGTCGGGGTTCGCGGCGGCGACGGGCTGCCCGGTCCTCGTCACGCTCGCGCCCGACCGGCCGGCGCGAGGCGCAGCACTCGCGGGGCTTGCGGTCGAGACCTTGATCGTGCCCGACGCGGCCGAGGGGATGGCGGCATCGATCCGTGCGGGCGCCCGCTGGGCCGCGGGGCGGGCGCGCGCGCTGATGATCCTGCTGCCGGACCTGCCGGGGATCGGGGCCGAGGATCTGCGCGCGCTGATCGCCGCGCAGGCGGCCGAGCCGGACGCGATCTGGCAGGCGACCGCCGCGGACGGCACGCCCGGCCATCCGGTGATCTGGCCCGCCGCACTTTTCCCCGCGCTCGGGGCGCTGGCGGGCGACGGGGGGGCGCGCGCGATCCTCGCCGCCCCCCCTGCCCCGCTCAGGCGCCTCGCGCTCCCCGGCGACCGCGCTACCGCCGACCTCGACACGCCCGAGGCCTGGGCCGAGTGGCGCGCGCGGCGAGCGGAGGGGTGAGAGTGCGGCACGCACCCGGCGCCGCCCCCGTCTGTCGCGGGGGACGTTCGCCGGGTCGATTGGCCTGCGCACTGGGCGGCCCCGAGGGGGGCGCGCGCGGCGCCCCCCTTCTCGATCCCCCCCGCACTGCCCGTTAGGGGCAGGAAAAAGAAAGGGCGCCAGAGGGTCGTGGCCCCCGGGCGCCAAGTCGCAGTCCTGCCGATGCCCCGGGGCGGGTGCTGCGCGCAGGGAGGGGGCGCGCGGCCGGTCGGCCCGGGCGGAAGTGTCGGCCGAGGGCCGGCATCCCGGGGCAACCCTGCGGCGGGTGCTGCGCGCGCGCCTTGATCGAGATCAACCCGGCGCGCTCTGGCGCGGCCGCGCGCGATCGGTTACGAGGCGCCATGACCGAGCGACTGACCATCCCGCGCCCAGACGATCTGCATCTGCATCTGCGCGACGGTGCGATGCTCGCATCCGTGCTGCCCGAAAGCGCGCGCCATTTCGGCCGTGCCCTCGTCATGCCGAACCTCGTGCCGCCGGTGGTGACGGGCGCGGATGCGGTGGCCTATCGTGAGCGGATTCTCGCGGCGCTGCCGGCGGGGGCGGATTTCAGGCCGCTCATGACGCTCTATCTGACCGAGGCGACGGAGGCCGAGGATGTCGTCGCGGCCCATGCGGCGGGGATCGTGCAGGCGGTCAAGCTCTATCCCGCGGGCGCCACGACCAATTCGGCCTCGGGCGTGCGCGATCTGGCGCGCGTCGAGGCGGTGCTTGCGCGCATGACCGAGGCGGGCGTGCCGCTTTGCATCCATGGCGAGGTGACCGACCCCGAGGTCGACATCTTCGACCGCGAGGCGGTCTTCATCGAGCGCGTCCTCGAACCCCTGCGCCGGCGCCTGCCGGGGCTGCGCGTCGTGCTCGAGCATGTCACGACCGCCGAGGGGGTCGCCTATGTGCAGGGCGGGGGCGCGGGGATCGCGGGGACGATCACGGCGCATCATCTGGTTCTGAACCGCAACCATCTGCTCGCAGGCGGGATCCGGCCGCATTACTATTGCCTGCCGGTCGCCAAGCGCGAGGTGCATCGCCGCGCGCTGGTCGCGGCGGCGACCTCTGGGGCGGCGTGCTTTTTCCTCGGGACCGACAGCGCGCCGCATCTCGATGCCGCAAAGCTCGCGCCCTGCGGCTGTGCGGGTTGCTTCACCGCCCCGGTCGCGATGGCGCTGCTTGCGCATGTGTTCGAGGCCGAGGGCGCGCTTGGCCGGCTCGAGGCGTTCGCCTGCCGCAACGGTGCGGCCTTTTACGGGCTGCCGGTGAATGCGGGGCGAATCACGCTGGTGCGCGGGGCACAGCACGGGGCCCAGCACGGGGCGCAGCGCGGGCCCGGCACGATCGCGACGCCGGACGGGCCGCTTACTGTCTTCGATCCGGGTTTCGCCCCGCTCTGGCATGTCGAGGAGACCGACGCATGATGTCCTTCGCCGCAGCCCCCGCCGATGACGTCGCGCGCCTTGTGGCGCGGATGCTCTTCGAGATCGAGGCGGTGCATTTCAGGCCGGCCGACCCCTTCACCCTTGCCTCGGGCCTCTCATCGCCGGTCTATGTCGATTGCCGGCGCATCATCTCTTTTCCGCGCGTGCGCTCGGCGATCGGTGATTTCATGGCCGCGACCGTCCTGCGCGCGGCCGGGTTCGAGGCCTTCGACTGCGTGGCGGGGGGCGAGACGGCGGGCATTCCCTTTGCCGCGCTGGTGGCGGAGCGGCTGGGCCTGCCCATGTGCTATGTGCGCAAGAAGCCCAAGGGCTACGGGCGCAACGCGCTGATCGAGGGGGTGATGGCGCCGGGCGACCGGGTGCTGCTGGTCGAGGATCTCGCGACCGACGGCGGCTCGAAGCTCTCCTTCGTCGAGGCGATCCGCGAGACCGGGGCAGAATGCGGCCATGCGGCGGTCGTCTTCAGCTATGGCATCTTTGCCGACACCCTGCCGCGCCTCGCGGCCGAGGGGGTGCAACTGCATCACCTGTGCAGCTGGTGGGACATGCTCGCCGAGGCGCGCGCCTCGGAGCGTTTCCCCGCCGGCGCGCTCGATCAGGTCGAGCGTTTCCTGCGCGATCCGGAGGGTTGGCGGGCCGAACATGCGGCCGCCGCAAAATCGGAATGATGATTCGATAATTCTTGACAGAGCCCCTTGCCCTGAGGCAGCCGACATCGAGGGTCGGCTGAGGGGTGGCGCGTGCAGGAATGGGTAGGGGATCCGGCGGCGGCCGGGAGGCGGATGACGGCGGCGCAATCGCTTGCGCGTTCCGAAGAGGTCATCCGCGGGATCGTCGCGGCGCATGACGGCCCCGCCTCGCTCGTGGCCGATATCGCCTGCGAGATCGGCGCCGAGATCGTCGAGGGGATCATCCGCCCCGGTCAGGACCTCAACACCGTCGATCTGTCGCGCCGCTACGACACCTCGCGCACGCCGGTGCGCGAGGCGCTCATGCTGATCGAGAAGGAGGGCCTCGTCGACATCGAGCCGCGCCGTCGCCCGCGCGCGCATGTGCCCTCGATCGAGGAGGTGCGCGAGATCTACCGCGTGCGCACCGTGCTCTTCGAGCTGATGGCGATGGAGCTTGCAGCGCGCGCGACCAAGGCCGACATCGCGATCCTTGCCGAGGTGCTCGAGCGGATGCGCGCGGCGGTGACGGCGGGCGATGCGCGGCGCTACATGTGGCTCAGCGTCGAGTTCCACGACAAGGAGACGCTGCTTTGCGGCAATGCCACCGCCAAGCGCATCCATGACTCGCTCCTCTTGCGCACGCTGGCGATGCGCCGTCTCAGCCTTGCGCGCAGCGACCGGCTGCGCCAGTCGCTCGACGATCACTTCTATCTCGTGCGCGCCTATGAGAGCCATGACGCGATACTCGCCGGCGCGATCCTGCGGTCAAACCACGGCAAGGCCCTCGCCGCGATCGAGGCGCATTACCGCAAGCACGGCACCCTCGTCGAATGCACGAAGGACTGAGGCGCGGCCCTCAGCGGCCGAGCGCGGCGAGGGCTGCGTCGATCTCGGCGCGCAGGCCCGGGTCGGGGGCGATGGCGCGGGAATAACGCGGGCGCGCCCGGTCATCGAGGATCGGCGCCTCCCAGCCGCGGGTGGTCGCGACGAACTCGGCCACCGCGCCGGGCCCGTATTCGGCGCTGAAGCCCCCGAGCACCGTGTCGAGATAGCTTTGCAGGATCGGATGGCGCTCGGTCGGCGGCAGGCAGGCCGCGGGGGGGACGGCATAGACCTCGGCCACGGCCTCGCCCCCCGCGCCGAGGGCCACGCGCACCTTGTGGCGGTCATATCCCGCCTCGCGCCGGTCGAGGGCGGGCCAGTCGGCGTCGGGCACCTCGGCCGCAAGCCCCGCAATCCGCACCCCCGGCGCCGGGCGGACCGAGAGATAGGCCAGGCTGCGCGCCGGCGTATGCACCCAGACGCGCTCCCACCCCTCGAGATGCGCGCGCCGGCAGCCCCCGAACCCATGCGTGCCGCGATGGACGAGCGAGCCATAGCCGAAGACCGAGCGCGACATTCAGTCCCTCCTCGTCGCGTGATGATGGCGCTTGCGGGGTGCCACCCCGAGGCGCTACGACAAAGGGGCAAGGATCGGGAGAATCCGGTCGGGGTGCAAGCCCTGCCGGTGCCGAAGGGGAAACCGCCCCGGTAAACTCTCAGGCGCAAGGGACCGATCCGCGCGAAGGACTCTGGAGAGTGGTGCCGCGCGCACCCGCCGAAGGGATAACGATCTCAGGCGCAAGGACAGAGGGGGCATCGGCGGCAGGACGCACCTGCCACAACGATGCCGTTTTGTGCGCGTCACGATGCGGTAGCTTGGGAGGGGTTCGGGATGACCGATCTTCTGACGACGCCGCTCGATGGGCTCTCGCGCGCGCTTGGCGGGCGCATGGTCGATTTCGCGGGCTATGCGCTGCCCGTCCAGTTTCCGACCGGGGTGATGAAGGAGCATCTGCACACCCGCGCGGCCGCCTCGCTTTTTGATGTCAGCCACATGGGCCAGGCGATCCTGCGCGGCGCGGCCGTCGCCGAGCGGCTCGAGGCGATGATCCCGGCCGATCTCGCGGGGCTTGCCGAGGGGCAACAGCGCTATGGCCTCTTTACCTCCGAGGCGGGCGGGATCCTTGACGACCTCATGGTCGCGAACCGGGGCGAGGATCATCTGATCGTCGTCAACGCGGCGCGCAAGGCGCATGATTTCGGCCTTCTTTCAGATGCTTTCGGGGCGGACTTCATGCCCGTCTCCGACCGCGCGCTGATCGCGCTGCAAGGCCCCGCGGCCGAGGCGGCGCTGGGTGCCATGGTTCCCGCCGCGGCTGGGCTGCGCTTCATGGAGGTCACCGTCGCCGAATGGCAGGGCGCGGCCCTCTGGATCTCGCGCTCGGGCTATTCGGGCGAGGACGGCTTCGAGATCTCGGTGCCCGCCGCGCGCGCCGAGGGTTTCGCGCGCGCACTTCTGGAAAACCCCGCCGTGCTGCCCGCGGGCCTCGGCGCGCCGCTCTATGGCAAGCTCGACGCCGACCTCGCGGCGGCGATGATGTCGATCAACGCGGTCAAGGGGGTCGAGATAGGGGCGGGGATGGCGGCGGCCGCGCTGACCGGCAGCGCCAATGCCGACGAGATCCGCATGGGCCCCGATGGGCCCGAATTCCTCTCGAACCACGCGGGCGGGATATTGGGCGGCATCTCGACCGGCCAGCCGGTCGTGGTGCGCTTTGCGGTCAAGCCGACCTCGTCGATCCTGACGCCGCGGCGCACGATCACGGCCGCGGGCGAGGAGGTCGAGATCCAGACCAAGGGCCGCCACGACCCTTGCGTGGGCATCCGCGCGGTGCCGGTGGGCGAGGCGATGATGGCGCTGGTGCTGGCCGACCACCTCTTGCGCGACCGCGGCCAGACCGGGGGCGTGCGCGGCACCATCGGCTGACGGGGCTTGTCCGGGGCGCGCGCCTCGGGCAGGCTGGCGCTGCATTTCAGCCCCGAGGCCGCCCATGCTCCGCGCGCTCATCCTCTCGCTCTCCCTTGCCCTCGCCGCGCCGCTTGCGGGCGCCGAGACCGCGACCCTGACCGTCACCGGCGAGGGGCGGGTCGAGGTTGCACCCGACATGGCGCGCATCACGCTCGGGCTCCGCGCGCGCGAGGCGACGGCCGAGGGGGCGCTTGCGGCGGCGGCGGGGCAGGCGGGCGCGGTGCTCGAGCGGCTCGGGGCGGCAGGGGTCGCGGCCGAGGACCTCCAGACCGTCGCGATCCGGCTCGATCCGGTCATGGTCTATGCCGAGAACGCCGCCCCCCGGATCGAGGGCTATGAGGCGGGCACGACGCTCGCGGTCCGGGTGCGCCGGCTCGAGGGGCTCGGCGCGCTCCTCGATCTTGCGGTTGCAGGCGGTGCGGCCGAGGTGGGCGGCATCGTCTTCGAGGTCGCGGACCCCCAGCCGCTTGAAGACCGCGCGCGCGCCGAGGCGGTCGCGGATGCGCGCCGCCGCGCCAGGGTGATCGCGCTGGCCGCGGGGCTTGCGCTCGGCCCGGTGGTCGAGATCACCGAAGGGGCCGCGGCCGCCGCGCCGGGGGTGCCGATGCTGCGCTTTGCCGAAGCGGCCGGCATGCCCGTCGCGCCGGGGCAGATCGCCATCGGCGCGACGGTGCGTATCGTCTTTGCCCTCTCGCTGCCCTGAGGCTCAGGCCGTCGCCTTGGCCAGCGCCTGGTCGAGGTCGGCGATGATGTCGGCCGCATCCTCGATCCCGATCGAGACGCGCACGACATTGGGCGCGGCACCCGCCGCCTTCTGCTGCTCGGGCGTGAGCTGGCGGTGCGTCGTCGAGGCCGAGTGGATGATGAGCGAGCGCGTATCGCCCAGGTTCGCCACATGGCTGAAGAGGTTGAGGCTGTCGACGAGCTTCACGCAGGCGTCATAGCCCCCCTTCACCGCGAAGGTGAAAAGCGCACCCGCCCCCCGCGGGCAGATCTTCGCCACCCGGTGGTTCCAGGGCGAGGAGGCGAGCCCCGCATAGGTCACATATTCGACCCGCGGATCGGCCTCGAGCCAGCGCGCGACCTTTTCGGCGTTCTCGACATGGCGCTGCATCCGCAGCGAGAGCGTCTCGATCCCGAGCAGCGTGTAATGCGCCGCCTGCGGGTTCATCGTCATGCCGAGGTCGCGCAGCCCGATCGCGATCCCGTGGAAGGTGAAGGCGAGCGCGCCGAAGGTCTCGTGGAACTTGAGCCCGTGATAGGCGGGCTCGGGCGCCGAGAGCGAGGGGAACTTGACCGAGGCCGACCAGTCGAAGCGGCCCGAATCGATGACGACGCCGCCCGTGACGGTGCCGTTGCCGGTCAGGTATTTCGTGGTCGAGTGCACGACGAGCGTCGCGCCATGCTCGATCGGGCGGCAGAGCCAGGGCGTGGCCGAGGTGTTGTCGACCACGAGGGGCACGCCGTGGCGGTCGGCGACCGCCGCGACCGCGGGCAGGTCGGTGATGTAGCCGCCGGGGTTCGCGATCGATTCGCAGAAGACCGCGCGCGTGTCGCCGTCGATTGCGGCCTCGAGTGCGGCGAGGTCGTCGAAATCGACGAATTTCGCCGACCAGCCGAAGCGGCGGATCGTCTGGCTGAACTGGGTGACGGTGCCGCCATAAAGCCGCGTCGAGGCGACGATGTTGCGCCCCGGCCCCATCAGCGTGAAGAACGCCAGGAACTGCGCCGCATGGCCCGACGATGCGCAAACGGCGGCACGGCCGTCCTCGAGATTGGCGATACGCTCCTCCAGCACCGAAACGGTCGGGTTCGTCAGGCGCGAATAGATGTAGCCGACCTCCTGCAGGTTGAAGAGGGCGGCGGCGTGGTCGGCGTTGCGAAAGACATAAGCCGTCGTCTGATAGATCGGCACCTGCCGCGCCCCGGTCGCGGGGTCGGGCCGGGCGCCGGCGTGGATCTGGAGCGTGTCGAAACCGTAGGCCTGGGTCATGGCAACCTCCGCTATATGATGGCTGGCCCCCTTCATACGCGCCGCGCGCGCCCCCGGCAAACCCCGATCGCGGGTGCGGGGCGGTGCGGGGCGGAACGCCGGTGCGGCCGGCGGCGCCGGCGCCGGAACGCTTTCCGGCCCTGCGGCCCGCCGGGCGTGCATCCGTTCGCGCCGGGCGCGCCCCGGGGCGGAGAACGGCCTTTTTCACGCACCCGCCCCCGGTTGAAGCAGCCCGCATCCCCAGCTAACAAGGCCGCAGACTGCAAGGAGGAAGCAGCCATGAAATTGTTGCGTCACGGCCCCGAGGGGCAGGAACGGCCCGGCCTTCTCGATGCCTCGGGCACCATCCGGGACCTGAGCGGCATCGTCCCCGACATCGCGGGCGAGGTGCTCTCGGATGCGGGGCTTGCGCGCATCGCGGCGCTGGCGCCCGAGACGCTTCCGGCTGTCCCCGCCGGCACGCGCATCGGCCCCTGCGTTGCGGGCATCGGCAAGTTCATCTGCATCGGCCTCAACTTTTCCGACCACGCCGCCGAGACGGGCGCCACCGTCCCGCCCGAGCCGATCTTCTTCATGAAGGCCACAAGTGCGGTCTGCGGCCCAGATGACGACATCTGGATCCCGCGCGGATCGATCAAGACCGACTGGGAGGTCGAGCTTGCGGTGGTCATCGGGCGGCGCGCCAAATACGTCTCGCAGAACGAGGCGCTTTCCTGCATCGCGGGCTATGCGGTCTGCAACGACGTCTCGGAGCGCGCCTATCAGATGGAACGCTCGGGCCAGTGGACCAAGGGCAAGAGCTGCGACCGCTTCGGCCCGATCGGGCCCTGGCTCGTGACCCGCGACGAGGTCGCCGACCCGCAGTCACTGCCGCTGTGGACCGAAGTCAACGGGCAGACGATGCAGAACGGCTCGACCCGGACCATGGTCTACGGGGTCGCGCATCTGGTCAGCTATCTGTCCGAGTTCTTCACGCTCGAGCCCGGCGACGTGATCTCGACCGGGACGCCGCCGGGCGTCGGGCTCGGGATGAAGCCGCCGCGCTTTCTGAACGCGGGCGATGTGGTCGAACTCGGGATCGCTGGGCTTGGCGCGCAGCGCCAGCTCTTTGTCGACGACCCGTGCTGAGGGCGGGGGGTGGTGGGTGATGACGGACTCGAACCGCCGACATTCTCGGTGTAAACGAGACGCTCTACCGACTGAGCTAATCACCCGCTGCCTTTCGGCCTAGCAAAGCCGCCAGACCTGCGCAAGCCGCGCCCCCGGGAGCCGAGACGATGACCGCGACCGTCTATTTGCTGAACGGCCCAAACCTCAACCTCCTCGGGATGCGCCAGCCCGAGATCTACGGGCGCGAGACGCTTGGCGACATCGAGGCGGCCGCGGTCGCGCTCGGGCGCGAGCTTGGCCTTGCGGTCGTGCCCTTTCAGTCCAACCACGAGGGCGCGCTTGTCGATCGCATCCAGCAGGCGCGCGCCGAGGCGGCGGCGATCGTCATCAACCCCGGCGCCTACAGCCACACCTCGGTCGCGATCCTCGATGCGCTCAATGCCTTCGAGGGGCCGGTGATCGAGGTGCATATCTCGAACATCCATCGGCGCGAGGCGTTCCGCCATCACTCCTACGTCTCGGCGCGCGCCGATGGCGTCATCGCGGGGCTCGGGCCCGAGGGCTACCCCGCGGCGCTGCGCCGGATCGCCCAGCTTCTGCGCTAGGGGCGCGCCGGATCGGCGCGCAGCGCCATCAGCGCGCCCGCCGCGATGATGATCGCCATCCCGAGCGCCGCGACCGGCGTGACGGCGGTGCCCCAGATCACCCAGGTCCAGGCGGCCGCGGCGGGCAGCAGCATGTATTCGAAGACCGCGACCCGGCTTGCCTCGGCCAGCTGATAGGCCTTGACCATGAGGCCCACGCCGATCAGCGACGCCCCCGCCTGCACCGCCGTCCACCAGAGCACCTCGGCATTTGGCACCGTCCAGCCGCGCAGGATGAAGCCCGCCGCCCCCTCGGGCACCGCCGCGGGCGGCCAGAGCGCGAGCACCCCGAGCCCCGCGATCCCCGCGATCCCGAGCGCGCCGAAGAACCCCGCGAGCAGCGTCGCCGCACTCTCCTCCGGGCACCAGGCGCGGGTTGCGATGTTGCCCATCGCATAGAGCGCGCCCGCCAGCACCGCGACCGGCGCGGCCGGGTTGGGCGCGATAGCGCCATCGGGAAAGAGCACGATCACGACGCCCGCAAACCCCGCCAGCGCCGCCCCGATCCTGAGCCGCCCGAGCCTCTGGCCATAGACGAAGCGCGAGATCAGGAGCACGAAGATCGGCGCGGTGAAAAGGCCCGCGACCGCCTCGGCGACGCTCAGGAACCCCAGGCAGCCGAAATAGACGAGAAGCGCCCCCCCATGCACCGCGCTCCGCGCGGCAAAGGCGCGCGGGTTGCGCGGCCGCAGCCGCAGCCCGAGGAACGGCCCGACAATCAGGAGCGCCCCGAGCGCCATCGCGCTGCGCATCGCGTGGAACTGCCACAGCCCCGCCTGCTCGGCGATCACACGTACGAAATTGTCCGCATAGGTCACGAGTGCCGCATAGCCGACGATCGCGGCCGCGGCGACAAGCGTGCCGCTGGCACGCGCTGTGGTGGTCATGGCGCCCTCCGACGCGCGCAATCTGCGCGCGTGCCCATGTCTTCAACCGCGTTTCGCGCGCAGGCGCAACGGGCGAAAGCGGTTTGCACGGGCGGGCGGGGCGGCTATGAAGTCGGGGCGCGGGTGCGGGGGATGGGATGCGGATCGCGACCTACAACGTCAACGGCATCAAGGCGCGGATCGAGCGTCTGGTCGACTGGCTCGGCCGCGCGCGGCCCGATGTCGTCTGCCTGCAGGAACTCAAGTCCGAGGATGCGGGCGTGCCGCGCGGCCCGATCGAGGATCTGGGCTATCACCTCGAGACGCATGGCCAGAAGGGCTTCAACGGGGTCGCGATCCTCTCGCGGTTGCCGCTCTCGGATGTGGTGCGCGACCTGCCGGGGGATGCGGGCGACGAACAGGCGCGCTGGATCGAGGCCACGGTCGAGGGGCCGCGCGTCGTGCGCCTCGCCTGCCTCTATGCGCCGAATGGCAACGCCGCGCCGGGGCCGAAATACGACTACAAGCTCGGTTGGATGGCGCGGATGGAGGCGCGTGCGGCCGATCTCTTGCGGTCAGAGATGCCGGTCGTGCTGGCGGGCGACTACAACGTGATTCCCGCCGACATCGACGCGGCGCGCCCTGCGGCCTGGGTCGCGGATGCGCTCGCGCTCGCGCCCTCGCGCGCGGCGCTGCGGCGCATCGCGCATCTGGGCTATGGCGATGCGCTGCGCCTGCGCCATCCGGGCCCTGGCCTCTATACCTTCTGGGATTATCAGGCCGGCGCCTTTGCCCGCAACGACGGAATCCGGATCGACCACCTCATGCTTTCGCCGCAGGCGGCGGATCTGCTCGTCGATGCCGGCGTCGATGCGGCCGAGCGCGCCGCCGAGCGGCCCTCGGACCATGTGCCTGTCTGGATCGATCTGGGCGGCTGAGCGGCGTTTTTCGGTTGACGCTGCCGGGTGCGGCCTGTATCCGGCACTCCGTTCGCGACGCTAGGGCGGCGCAGGGATCAACGGGCGCGCGGCGTCCGAGCAGGAGAGAAGACATGAAAGTCCGTAACTCGCTCCGCTCGCTCAAGGAGCGGCACCGCGACTGTCAGATCGTCCGCCGCAAGGGCCGGATCTACGTCATCAACAAGACGCAGAAGCGCTACAAGGCCCGCCAGGGCTGATCGGCGTATCTGCCGTTCCGAGGGGCCGCATCGCGCGGCCCCTTTTTTCATGTTGATCCCATCCCCGAAACTGCCTACGATATTGTCGACAATTTAGGTCGTTCTTTCATACGCGTTTTCAATCGCGCATTTTTTCGGGTCGGGGACATGTTCTACAAGGACGACAGGCTTGCCCTGTTCATTGACGGCGCCAACGTCCATGCGGCCTGCCGCGCGCTCGGCTTCGACATCGACTACAAGCTCCTGCGGCAGGAGTTCATGCGTCGCGGCAAGCTCCTGCGCGCCTTCTACTACACCGCACTCCTCGAATCGGAGGAATATTCGCCGCTGCGCCCGCTGGTCGACTGGCTGCAATACAACGGCTTCACGATGGTCACGAAGCCCGCGCGCGAATATGTCGACAGCCAGGGCCGGCGCAAGGTCAAGGGCAACATGGACATCGAACTCACGATCGACGCGATGGAGATCGCGCCGCATGTCGATCACATCGTGCTCTTCTCGGGGGATGGCGATTTCCGCCGGCTGGTCGAGAGCCTCCAGCGCAAGGGCGTGCGCGTCTCGGTCGTCTCGACGATCCGCGCGACGCCGCCGATGATCGCCGACGACCTGCGCCGTCAGGCCGACAACTTCATCGAGCTCGACGAGCTGCGCGAAGTGATCGGACGCCCCGCCCGCGAACCGCGCGAGCTGCGCGAGCCCGTGGCCGAGCCCGAGCCCGAATCGACCGACTGATCGGGTCGCGCCTGCACCTCAGCCGCGCCCTGACGGCCCGAGCAGGGCCGCCAGCAGCGCGCGGAGGTCGGCCGCAAGGCGCGTGCGGTCCTCCATGTTCTGGTGTACCGCGCCGACATAGGCCATGAGCAGAAGGCGCGCCGCCCGCTCGGGCGGCTCTGCGCCGGCCTCGGCCATCAGCGATTGCAGATAGGCAAACCGCGCCGCATCGGTCGCGGCCTGCGCGGCGGCGGCGGCGGGGTCGCTGCGGGCCCAGTCGCGGATCGCGGCCTCGGTCGGAAAGCCGCCATAGGGGGCATCAAGCTCCGAGGTCGCGAGATCGATCAGCCGGTCGAGCCGCGCCGCGGGATCGGCCCCCGCCGCTTCGGCGAGGGCGACAATGCGCGCCGTCGCCTGATCCTGCCAATGGGCCAGCATCCGCGCTTTCAGGTCCGGCAAATCCTTGAAGTGCCAGTAGAAGCTGCCCTTCGACACGCCGAGGTCGCGCGCCAGCACCTCGGCGCGCACGGCCGCAATGCCGCCCTGACCCAGACGGCGGAAGGCGGCCTTGATCCAGTCCTCGGGGGTCAGGCGGTTACTCATGCGGCAAACATACGGCGACGTATTGACAGGGGCAAGCCGCTTCGCCATGACATACGCATCCGTATGGAATTGACCGCGATGGATGTCGCCCCGGTTTCCCGACCCCCGCCGCGCCGCCCGGACCCGCACGGCGTGACGCTGCGCCGGCTGCACCGGCTGAATGCCGTGCTGCTGGGGGTGTTCGTGCTGCTGCACATGGCCAATCACCTTGCGCTTATCGGCGGTTTTGCCGCGCATGATGCGGTGCTGGCCGTGCTCAGCCCGCTCTACCGCAACGCCTTCGTCGAGCCGGTGCTGATCGCCCTTTTCGCCGCGCAGATCGCATTGGGGCTGGCGCTGGCGTGGCGGCGGGGGCGGCCGCGGATGCGCTGGGCGTGGGCGCAGGTGGTCTCGGGGCTGATCCTTGCGCTGTTTCTGGTCCAGCACATCCCCGCCACGCTGCTGGCCCGGCCCGAAACCGATACCGACGTCCGCTTTGCCGCCGCCGTGGTGCAGGATTGGCCGGGTGCGGCCTATTTCATCCCCTACTACATCCTTGCCGTCACCGCGCTGGCCACGCATCTGGCGGCCGCGCGGCGGCTGGCGCTTTTGCCCGGCCCGGCGGATGCGCTGGCGCGCGCGCTGCCCTGGGGCGGGGTGGCGCTGGGGGCGGTGATTGTCGCGGGCCTTCTTGGTGCCTTCGGCTGAGGGGCTGGACCTGCGGGGCGGTTGCGACTACCACTTCGGGGCAGGAGAGCGCCATGACAAAGCCCCCGCTGACCCTTCTGCTTGCCGCGCCGCGCGTGGTTTCTGCGCCGGGGTCGAACGTGCAATCGAAATCGTCGAACGGGCTATCGCGCTCTATGGCGCGCCGGTTTATGTCCGCCACGAGATCGTGCACAACCGCTATGTCGTCGACAGCCTGCGCGCCAAGGGGGCGGTGTTCGTCGAGGAGCTGTCGGAGTGCCCCGACGACCGGCCGGTGGTGTTCTCTGCCCATGGGGTGCCCAAGGCGGTGCCGGCCGAGGCGGCGCGGCGCAACCTGATCGCGGTCGATGCCACCTGCCCGCTGGTGACCAAGGTGCATATGGAGGCCGCGCGCCACCACGCGAACGGGCTCCAGATGGTGATGATCGGGCATGCCGGCCACCCCGAGGTGCTGGGCACGATGGGCCAGCTGCCCGAGGGCGAGGTGCTGCTGGTCGAGACGATCGCCGATGTGGTGCGGCTGCGCGTGCGCGACCCGGCGCGGCTCGCGTTCATCACGCAGACGACGCTGTCGGTCGATGACACGGCCGCGGTCGTGACGGCGTTGCGCTCGCGCTTTCCCGATATCGTCGGGCCGCATCGCGAGGACATCTGCTATGCCACGACCAACCGTCAGGAGGCCGTCAAGGCCATGGCGGGGCGGATCGGGGCGCTGATCGTGATCGGGGCGCCCAATTCATCGAACTCGCGCCGGCTGGTCGAGGTCGGGCGCGCGGCCGGCTGCCCCTATGCGCAGCTCGTGGAGCGCGCGGCCGACATCGACTGGCGCGCGCTCGAAGGGGCGAGGGTGGTCGGGCTGACGGCGGGGGCGAGCGCGCCCGAGGTGCTGATCGAAGAGGTGATCGCGGCCTTCGAGGCGCGCTTTGCCGTCAAGCGCGAGATCGTCGAGACGGCGGTCGAGCGGGTGGAGTTCCGCGTGCCGCGCATCCTGCGCGAGAGCGCATGATCAGCCTGCATTTCCTGCTCACGGCATTTGTCGTCGTGCTCGCGCCCGGGAC
>JAUREX010000079.1 GCA_030834485.1 Gemmobacter sp. | reverse complement strand
GCATTGGTGGCGTCGGTGGCGTGGATTTTCCCGCCTGTAAGCCGCCACACGAGGAAGCTGTCGACGGTGCCGAAGGCAAGCTCGCCGCGATTGGCCGCCTCTCGCGCACCCGCGACATTGTCGAGGATCCAGCGGATCTTCGTGCCGGAGAAATACGGGTCGAGCAGCAGGCCGGTCCTGGCGGTGAAGAGCGGTTCCAGCCCGTCTGCCTTCAGCTGCTCGCAAAGGGGCGCGGTGCGCCGGTCCTGCCAGACGATGGCGTTGTGCACCGGCTTGCCGGTCTTTCGGTTCCACACCAGCGTCGTCTCGCGCTGGTTGGTGATGCCGATCGCGGCGATGGCCGAGGCATCGATGCCCGCCCGCTCAATCGCCGCGCGCGCAGTACCCGCGACCGAGGCCCAGATGTCGGCCGGGTCATGCTCGACAAGGCCCGGCGCCGGGTAGTGCTGGGGGAATTCCTCCTGCGCGACGGCCCGCACGCTGAGGCCCGCGTCGAAGAGGATCGCGCGCGACGAGGTCGTGCCCTGATCGATGGCCAGAATATGCGTCGTCATCCGCGCCCCCCTCGCATGGAACGGCGGGGCCCGAAGGCCCCGCCGCAGTATCGGTAGAACCGATCAGTTCTGCCAGGACTTGATCAGCTCGTCATAGCTGATCGTCTCGCCGGCGGGCTTCTCGTTCTCGAGCTTGGCGACGGGCGAGCCCGGCGCGTCGAGCCAGACCTGCGGGTCCTGCGGCTCGTTCATCTTCGGGCCGATGTCGCCCTGAACGCCTGCGCGCTCAAGCCGCTCGAGGACCCGCTCCTGCTCGGCGCAGAGGGCATCGAGCGCCTCCTGCGGGGTCTTGGCGCCAGACATCGCGTCGCCGATGTTCTGCCACCACAGTTGCGCGAGCTTGGGATAGTCGGGCACGTTCGTCCCCGTCGGCGACCACTGGACGCGGGCGGGCGAGCGGTAGAACTCGACCAGACCGCCAAGCTTCGGCGCGCGCTCGGTGAACGAGTCGTGCTGGACGGTCGACTCGCGGATGAAGGTCAGGCCGACGTGCGACTTCTTCACGTCGACGGTCTTCGAGGTCACGAACTGGGCATAGAGCCACGCGGCCTGCGCACGGTCGACCGGGGTCGACTTGAGCAGCGACTGGAACACCTGCGCGATGTTGCGATCTGCGGTCGGGGCGTCGGTCACGTCGCGCTCGCCGAACATCACCCGGCCCTGCGACGGCCGGATGAGGCCCGAGATGACGTTGAGCAGCGTGGTCTTGCCGCAGCCCGACGGCCCGAGGAGCGCATAGGCCCCGCCATCCTCCCAGACATGGGTCGTGGGCTTGAGCGCGAAATCATCCTCGCCGGCGGGGTTCGCCAGATAGCTGTGCGCGAGATCGCCGAGGGTGATCCTTGCCATCTCAGGCACCTCCGGCGGCATAGGGGGCGGGGGCGGCCAGCCGGCCGTCATCGGCGAACAGATAGACATGCGCCGGATCGAGCCAGATGCCGATCTCGGCCCCCGGCGCCATGTCGTGGACGCCATGCACGAGCGCGACCCAGTCGGCGCCGGCGTGATCGAGGTGCAGGAAGGTCTCGGCGCCGGTGATCTCGCTCACGCCGAGGGTGCAGCGGAACTCGACCGCGCCGGGGGCGTGGCGGGAGATCCCGAGGTGATTGGCGCGGAACCCCGCCAGATAGCGCCCGTCGGGAATGCGCGCCGCCGCCCCCTCGGCCGGGGCGTGGACATCGGCCCCGAGCGTCAGCCGCCCGCCCGTCTTGGTGCAGGGGACGAAATTCATCGGCGGGTCGGAAAAGACGCGCGCCGTCACCGCATCGCGCGGCGCGCGATAGACCTCGGGCGTGGGCCCGAACTGCGTGACGCGCCCTTCCCACATGGTCGCGGTGTTGCCGCCGAGCAGAAGCGCCTCTTCGGGTTCGGTGGTGGCATAGACGAAGATCGCACCCGAAGCCTCGAAGATACGAGGGATTTCCACCCGAAGCTCCTCGCGCAGCTTGTAGTCGAGATTGGCGAGCGGCTCATCGAGCAGGACAAGCCCCGCGCCCTTCACGAGGGCGCGCGCCAGCGCGCAGCGCTGCTGCTGGCCCCCCGAAAGCTCGAGCGGCTTGCGCCCGAGCATCGGCGTCAGGCGCAGCATCTCGGCCGTCTCGCGCACCCTGCGGTCGATCTCGGCCCCGTCGCGCCCGAGGATGCGCAAGGGCGATGCGATGTTTTCATAGACGCTGAGACCGGGATAGTTGATGAACTGCTGATAGACCATCGCGACGCCGCGATCCTGCACGCGCACCCCGGTGACGTCGCGCCCCTCCCACAGGATGCGCCCCGTGTCGGGCCGGTCGAGCCCCGCCATCAGCCGCATCAGCGTCGTCTTGCCCGCAAGCGTGGGGCCGAGCAGCACGTTCATGCTGCCCTTGGCAAGGCTGAGGTCGGTCGGGTGGATGTGCACCCGCCCGCCGACCGACCGCGTCACCGCCAGAAGCTCGAGGGTCATGCGGCGCGCTCCATCAGATCACCTCGCGAAGGGGGGCGGGCGCGTGGCGCGCAGCCATCTCGGCATCGAGGGCGGCGATCTCGGCCGGGGTCATCCTGAGGCCGAGCTTGCTGCGCCGCCAGACGACATCCTCGGCCGTGCGCGCATATTCGCGCGCCATCAGCCAGTCGACTTCGGCCCCGGTCAGCGTCGCGCCGAAATCGCGCCCGAGATCGCCCGGACCGCGCGCATTCCCGATCACCGCCGCCGCCTCGGTGCCATAGGCGCGGCAGAGCCGGCGCGCGTGCCCCTCGGCCAGCCACGGATGATCGGCGCGCAACCGCGCCACCAGCGCCGCGAACCCATCATGCGGAAAATCGCCCCCGGGCAGCGGCACCCGCGCCGTCCACGGCCCCCCGAGACCGGCAAAGAAGGGCTGAAGCTGCGCCAGCGCGCTTTCGGCAAGGCGCCGATAGGTCGTGATCTTGCCCCCGAAGACATTGAGGAGCGGCGGCCCGTTCGCATCGCAGCGCAGCACGTAGTCGCGCGTTGCCTGCGTCGCCGAGCTTGCGCCATCGTCATAGAGCGGGCGGACACCCGAATAGGTCCAGACGACATCCGCGCGCGTCACGGGCCGCGCGAAATAGCGCGAGGCGAAGGCCAGCAGATAATCCTCCTCCTCGGGCGTGCAGCGCGCCTCTGCGGGGTCGCCCGCGTGGTCCTTGTCGGTCGTCCCGAGCAGGGTGAACTCGCCCTCATAGGGGATGGCGAAGATGATCCGACCGTCGGGGCCCTGAAAGAAATAGCACCGGTCGTGATCATAGAGCTTGCGCGTCACGACATGGCTGCCGCGCACGAGGCGCACGCGCTCGGGCGTGTTGAGGCGCGCGACATTGCGGATCACATCCCCGACCCAGGGGCCGGCGGCGTTGACGAGGACGCGCGCACGGTGGACGCGCCGGCCCTCGGCGCCTTCGGTCACGACCTCCCAGTGATCGCCCGTGCGCGTGGCCGAGACGACGCGGGTGCGCGTGAGGATGCGCGCGCCGCGCGCCTCGGCGTCGCGGGCATTGAGGACGACGAGGCGCGAATCCTCTACCCAGCAATCGGAATATTCCCACGCGGTGCGGAACTCGGGCCGCAGCGGCACGCCCGCGGGATCATGCGCGAGGTCGACCGTGCGCGTCGGCGGCAGGATGCGGCGCCCGCCGAGCGTGTCATAGAGAAAGAGCCCGAGCCGGATCAGCCAGGCCGGCCGGCGCCCCTTCATCCAGGGCATGATCCGCGACAAGAGCCGCGAGGTCGGCGTGTCGCTGTCAAAACGCATGTCGGGGTGCCAGGGCAGCACGAAGCGCATCGGCCACGAGATGTGCGGCATGGCAACAAGCAGCGTCTCGCGCTCCTCGAGCGATTCGCGCACGAGGCGGAATTCGAAGAACTCGAGATAGCGCAGCCCGCCGTGAAAGAGCTTGGTCGAGGCAGAGGAGGTTGCCTGCCCGAGATCGCCCATCTCGGCCAGGACGACCGACAGGCCGCGCCCGGCCGCGTCGCGCGCGATCCCGCAGCCGTTTATGCCGCCGCCGATGATGAAGAGGTCGGCCGTCGCCGGCCGATCGGTCTGCGTCACGCCCGTCCTCCCCCGGGTGTTTGGATCAGAGCATCACGGGCGGCAGGGTCGGTCAATGACTATTTTCGTTTGTGCGCGTTTTGTCGCGAAAGCGAATATCATTTCGGGAATGCGAACCCTTCCGCGCAAGCGCCACCACCCCTGCGCGAAGGGGTGCGGCCAAGATGCGTGCAGGGTGGGGGGCAAAGGCGCCGGTGCGCGCGCGTCCGGGGGACGCGAAGCCCCCGCGCGGCGATGCGCGCGGGGGCGGGTTCGGGAACGGTCAGGCCGTGCCTTCGTTGTCCGAAGACCGCAGCCCCGACGGGGCGGAGATGTTCGCGATCACGAAATTGCGCTGGATCGTCGGCACCGCGCCTTCGGGCAGGGGGATGTCGCCGATGTGGATCACGTCGCCGATGTTCTTGCCGTCAAGATCGACCGTGATGTGGTCGGGGATGTCCCCCGCCGTCACCTCAAGCTCGACCTCGGGCCGCACCACGGTGAGCGTGCCGCCGCGCTTGAGGCCCGGCGCCTTGTCGTGGTTGATGAAATCGACGTGGATGAACAGGTTCACCCGGCTCGTGCGGCGCAGGCGCATCAGGTCGACATGCGTCGGCTGATCCTTCACCACGTCGCGCTGCACGCCGCGGCAGATCACGCGCACATCCTCCTGCCCTTCGACCTTGAGGTTGAAGAGCGTCGAGAGGAAGCGGCCAGCCTTCAGCCGCTTGATGAGCGCGTTGTAGTTGAGCTTGATCGCGAGCGGCTCCTTGCCGCCGCCATAGACGATGCCGGGTACGTTGCCCTCTCTGCGGGCTTGACGGGCGGCCCCCTTGCCTGTCCCCGTCCGTACCTCGGCCAGAAGATCGGGGATCTCGCCAGCCATGAGGTTCTCCTAGGTTTGAACTGCCGGCCGTCCTCCAAGGGTGCACGACCGGACCGGGGGCTGATAGCGGCAAGCGCGCGCGAAGGAAAGGGAAATCTCGCGCCTTGCGCGCGCGCCCGCGCCGGGCTAGCCGCTGGGCCAAGTTCCGCCGCAGGTGCGCCCCATGTCCCCCCTCGCCCTCATCGCGACCGCGCGCGCCCCGCTCGCTGCCTTCGCGGCGATGGGCGCGCTCTGGGGCGGGTTCGCCGCCACGCTCCCCGACCTCAAGGCCATGCTCGGCGTCAGCGAGGGCACGCTCGGCCTCATGCTGCTCGGCACACCGCTCGCGGGGGTTGCGGCGATGCTGATCGCGGCGCAGGCGGGCAGCGCGCTCGGCCGGCTCGCGCTGCCGCTCGCCGTCGCGGCGATGGCGCTGGCCTTCGCCCTGCCCGGCCATCTTGCGGCGCCGGCGCTCTTTGTCCTCGCCCTTCTGGCCTGCGGCGCGACGACGGGGCTGCTCGACGTGCTGATGAACGCGCGCGTAGCGGCCCTTGAGGCCGCGCGGGGCGTGCACCTTATGAACCTCTGCCATGCGGGCTATTCGCTGGGCTACGGCATCTCGGCCATCATCGTGGGTTTCCTGCGCGCCGAGGCGCTCCCGCCCGGGCTGGTGATGGCCGCGCCCGCCGCGGTGGCGCTGATCCTCGCCCTTGTCGCGATCGAGCGCGACGGGCGGATCGAGGGCCTCAGCCGCCCGCCGCGCGGCGTGGGCAGCGGGCTTGGCGTGGTGCCGCTGATCGGGGGGGCGATCGTGCTCATCGCCTTCATGTCCGAGCACGCGGCCGAGGCGTGGTCGGCGCTGCACATCGAAAAGACGCTGGGCGGCAGCCCGGCCGAGGGGGCGATGGGGCCCGCGACCATCGCGCTCACGATGGCGGCCGCGCGCCTTGGCGGGCAGGCCATCATCGCGCGGATCGCGCCGGTGCGTCTCCTGATGGGGGGGGCGGCGATTTCGGCGGCAGGCGCGCTCATCGCCGCGGCGGCGACGGGGCCGGCGATGGCCTATGCGGGCTTCGTGGTGATGGGGATCGGATCATCGGTGATCGCGCCCACCGCCTTCTCGCTCGTGGGACGCCTCGCGCGGCCCGAGGCGCGCGCCCGCGCCATCGCGCGCGCCACGCTTTATGGCTATTTCGGCTATTTCTTCGGCCCGCCGACACTTGGCCTCATCGCCGAGTTCGCGGGGCTGCGCGGGGCCTTCGTCTTTGCGGCCGTAGCACTCGGCTTCGTGCCAATGCTCGCGCGCCTCATCGCGCGGCGCGGCGGCTGACCCGCGAGGCGGACACCATCGGCCGCGTCAGGGACCAGCGGACAACGCCGCGGCGTGTTCTTCGAAAAGGGGGTTTCGTGGAGGCGGGTACCGGAATCGAACCGGTCTACACGGATTTGCAATCCGCTGCGTAACCTCTCCGCCAACCCGCCGTCCGGGGCGCGGCAGCTGCCGTGCCCGAGATCGGATGTGTATGCGACCCCGGCGAGCGGTGCAAGGGGCGAGCGGGGGCGGGGGGTCTGTGGTACCGCCTCCCCGGCTCGAACGGGGGACCCCCAGATCCACAATCTGGTGCTCTAACCAACTGAGCTAAGGCGGCACGCGAGGCGGCATAGCTAGAGCGGGCGGGAAATGCAAGCGCGCGATGTTGCGCGCGCCCGGACCTCGCGCTAGGTGCGGTCGGTCAGGCGGAGGCGGGCATGGGCATCGACGACGACAGCGACATCGCGGGCAACCTCCAGATCGGGCCGACGACGCTCGGGATGGTGCGCATCCATGTCGAGGGCGGGGGGATCTCACTGCCGCTCGACTTCGAGCCCGACGAGGCCGAGGAGATCGCCGAAGAGTTGCGCGCCGCCGCCGAGGCCGCCCGGCGCATCGCGGATGAGAAACGCCCGCCGCGCAGGCGCGACGGGCGGGGATAACCTCGGCGGGGCCGAGGGCGCGCGCCCTCAGGCGCTCGGTTCGGGTTCGAGACCGCCCGACTTCGACCCGCCGGCGGGACGCGGGCGCGTCTTGGGGATGGCGGTCAGGCTCGGGGCGCCGCCGCGGGGGGCGGCGCTGCCGCCATCGTCGCCATCGAGCGGCTCGCCCGCGATGACCTTGCGGATCTCGTCGCCGGTGAGCGTCTCGTATTCCAGAAGGCCCCTGGCAAGACGCTCGAAATCCTCCTGCCGCTCGAGGATGATCGCGCGCGCGCTCTCGTAGCCCTCGTCGATCAGGCGCTTCACCTCGGTCTCGATCAGCTCCTTGGTGTGGGCCGAGACCGAAAAGCCGCCGGTGTTGCCGGTATAGCCCTGATGCGCCTCGGCATAGTCGATGTTGCCGACGGCATCGGACATGCCCCAGCGCATCACCATGGCGCGCGCAAAGCTCGAGGCCTGCATGATGTCGCCCGCGGGCCCGTTCGAGACGCGCTCCTCGCCGTATTTGATGATCTCGGCGGCCTTGCCCGCCATGGTCATGGCGATCTTCTGCTTGGCCTCGTCCTTGTGGATGTTGAGCTTGTCCATCTCGGGCAGGCTCACCACCATGCCGAGCGCGCCGCCGCGGGGGATGATCGTCGCCTTGTAGACGGGGTCGCATTTGGGCAGGCTCAGGCCCACGATGGCGTGGCCGGCCTCGTGATAGGCGGTCATTTCCTTCTGCTCGGCGGTCAGGACCATGCTGCGCCGCTCGGGGCCCATCATGACCTTGTCCTTGGCGCTCTCGAAATCGTCCATGGTGACGAAGCGCCGGCCGACGCGGGCGGCCATCAGCGCGGCCTCGTTGACGAGGTTGGCGAGATCGGCGCCCGAAAAGCCGGGCGTGCCGCGCGCGATGGTGCGCAGATCGACATCGGGGCCGAGCGGGACCTTGCGGGCGTGAACGCCGAGGATCTTCTCGCGGCCCTTGATGTCGGGGTTGGGCACATGGATCTGGCGGTCGAAGCGGCCCGGGCGCAGCAGCGCGGGGTCGAGCACATCCTTGCGGTTGGTGGCCGCGACGATGATGACGCCCTCATTGGCCTCGAAGCCGTCCATCTCGACCAGAAGCTGGTTCAGCGTCTGCTCGCGCTCATCATTGCCGCCGCCGATGCCGACGCCGCGGGCGCGCCCGACCGCGTCGATCTCGTCGATGAAGACGATGCAGGGCGCGTTCTTCTTGGCCTGTTCGAACATGTCGCGCACGCGGCTCGCGCCGACGCCCACGAACATCTCGACGAAATCCGAGCCCGAGATGGTGAAGAAGGGCACGCCCGCCTCGCCCGCGATGGCGCGCGCGAGCAGCGTCTTGCCGGTGCCGGGCGGGCCCACGAGCAGCGCGCCCTTGGGGATCTTGCCGCCGAGGCGCGAGAATTTCTGCGGGTCGCGCAGGAACTCGACGATCTCCTCGAGCTCTTCCTTGGCCTCGTCGATGCCGGCGACATCGTCAAAGGTCACGCGGCCCTGCTTTTCGGTCAGGAGTTTCGCGCGGCTCTTGCCAAAGCCCATCGCCCCGCCGCGCCCGCCGCCCTGCATGCGGTTCATGAAGAAGATCCAGATGCCGATCAGCACGAGGAACGGCAGCCACAGCGAGATGATCGAGAGGATCCCCGATTGCTCCTGCGGCTCGGCGCGGACCTCGACGCCCTGCGCGAGCAGCCGGTCGGCGATGTTCTCGCCCGCGGGCCGGATCGCGACATATTGGGTCCCGTCGCTCGCCCGCACGATCACCCGCTCGCCGTCGAGGGTGACGGACGACACCGCCCCGTCCTCGACCCGCTGGATGAAGTCGGAATACGAGATCGACCGCGCGCCGCTCGTGCTCTGGCCGTTGCTGAAGAGGTTGAAGAGCGCGAGAACCAGAAGGAACAGGACCACCCAGAAGGCGATGTTGCGCGCGTTGCCCAAGGAACCTCTCCTCATTGCGGGCGGCGATGCGAAGGGCCGCGCCCGGATGCTTCTTAGATAGGGATATCCCCCCGCGCTTCAATGCGCCAGTCGCCATCGTCATGCACCAGACGCCAGCCGGAGGCGGAAATCCGCCATGGCTCGGCGCCCGCGGGCCCACCCCTGCCCGCAAGCGGCGCTGCAAGGAGCGTGCCTTCGGCCGACCAGAGCGCGGGCGCCGCGATCTGGCTGGCCCGTGGCAGGCCGTGCGCCCGCCACCCGGGGCAGAGCGCAAGCCCCGCCGCCCCAGTCGCGCGCAGGCAGGCCCCGGCCGGTGCGGGCGGCCCCGCGAGGCGCCAGCGCCCGTCCCAGGTGCCGCCGGGGGGCGCGACGGCGGTCGCGACGGCGCGCGGCTCGCGCCCGATGCGCGCCGTGTCGCCCGCAGGCGCGAGGCGCACGCCACTGAGCGTCGCGGCCCGCCCCGCGCACAGCGCCGCGTCGAAGCGCCCGATCTCGGCCCCGCGGGCGGGATGGTCGGCCCCCGAGATCCAGCGCAGCGCCGCCGCCAGGATGCGCCGGCGCGTCTCGGCCGGCTCGGCGGCAAAGCCCACGCGCGCGATGATCAGATCGCCGCGATCCTCGGTCACGATCCGCGCCGCTGTCTCGGCCGCATGATGGGCAAGCGCCGCGCGCGCCTCGGCGATGTGGTGCGCGACCTCGGCGAGGTCCGCGGCCGCGATGCCTGCCCCCGCCAGCGCCGGCAGCAGGCGGCGCACGCGCGCCCGGCCATAGCGCGTATCCTCGTTCGAGGGATCCTCGATCCAGGGCTGACCGACCGCGCGCAGATGGTCGCGCAGCTCCGCCCGCTCAACCCCGAGGAGGGGTCGCAGCCAGCGCATCCCCTCGCGCCGGAAATCGGGCGCCATGGCCGCCAGCCCCTCGACCCCGGCGCGCCGGCCGAGCCGCATGAGGAAGGTCTCGGCCACATCGTCGAGCGTATGGGCGAGCATCACCGCGCCAAGCCCTGCGCCACGCGCCCATTCCCCGATCAGCCGATAGCGCGCCGCGCGCGCCTCGGCCTGCAGGTTGCCCGCGGGGGGCGGACCCGCCCAGCGCAGGGTGGTGTGGGGGATGCCCCGGGCGCGCGCCCAGCGCGCCACCAGCCGCGCCTCGCGCTCGGCCTCGGGCCGCAGCCCGTGATCGAGCGTGACGGCGCGGAGATCCACGCCGGCGGCAAGGGCCGCGCGCGCCGCAAGGTCAAGGAGCGCGACCGAATCCCCGCCGCCCGAGACCGCAACGCCGGCCGCCGCCCCCCGCCCGAGCCCCGCCATCGACGCAGCGACTGCAGCCTCGGCGCGCGTCGTCACGGGCAGGCGAAGGCCGCGCGCAGCCGCTCTGCCTCGTCGACGGCCTCGACATCCTCGGGATAGCGCAGGCCCACCTCGGCGAGCGCGATGCAGGCATCGACCATCTCGCCGACCTCGGCCAGGGTGGAGCCAAGCCGCAGCATCGCGGTCGCGGCCCAGGGCGCGTCCGGCGCGCCCGAGACGCTGTCGAGGAACGCCTGCGCCGCATCGATCCGACGCCCGAGCACATAAAGCGCCTCGCCGCGCAGGAGGTCGAGTTCGGCGATCGCCGGATCCTGCGGCGCCGCGGCGATTGCGGCATCGAGGAGCGCGAGCGCCCCCGCAGCGTCGCCCGCATCGATGCGCGCGCCCGCCTGCTCGGCCACGCTGCCGACCGGATCACCCGCGGGGGCTTCTGCCCCGGCAGGCGCACCCGTCGCGCCCGCGTCCGGCGCGGCGGGTCCATCGCCCCCGAGCGGCACCGTGGGCCCGAGCGCGCCGACATCGCCGCCCTCAATCTCGGTCACGCGGAATTCGAGGTCGCCAAGGCGCAGTTCCAGATCATCGACGATCCGCCGCAGCCGCAGATCGAACGCCTCGGTCGACCCCGTCAGGCGCACGAGCTCGGCCTCGAGCGTCAGGATCCGGTCGAGCATGGTGCCGCCCGTCGGCTGCGCGGCCTGCCCCGATGCGGTGAATTCGGTCCGCAGATCCGCAAGCTCGGACGAGAGCGCGGCAAGCTCGGCCCGGGCGAGATGCTCTCCATCGACTTCGAGAACGGCCGCGTCATCAAGAACGCCGAGATCAAGGCGGAGCTCGCGGCGCAGGCCGAGGCGATCGTCCGCAAGCTCCTCGTCGACTGCGGCGGGGGCGAGCAGCCCGCAGCCCATGAGGCCGAGAAGCCCGAGGCGATGGCCGAGGAGGCGATGGCGTCCGTCCGGCAGCAGGC
>JAUREX010000078.1 GCA_030834485.1 Gemmobacter sp. | reverse complement strand
CGGCCGCGACGGGCATCGACATGTACATGGGGCAGGGGGGCGCGCCCGAGGGGGTGCTGGCGGCGGCGGCTCTGAAGTGCATGGGCGGGCAGATCTTCGGCCGGCTCGTCTTTCGCACCGACGAGGAGCGCGCGCGCGCCGCGCGGGCGGGGATCGCGGACCTCGAGCGGGTCTATGGCCGCGACGACATGGTGCGGGGCGATGTGATCTTCGCCGCGACCGGCGTCACCGACGGATCGCTCCTGCGCGGGATCCGGCGCGAGGTGGGCTGGGTCACGACCGAGACGCTGCTCATGCGCTCCAAGACCGGATCGGTCCGGCGGATGAGCTATCGCGCCCCGGTCAAGTGACGCCCGATCCGCCCTTTCTCGGCGTCTCGCAATCGCTCGGCGGCCGGCGCTGGCAGGGCCCGGACGCGGCCGAGGCGCGGCTGGCCGAGGCGATCGCGGCGCGCGCGCGCCTGCCGCTGCCGGTGGCGCTGGTGCTCGCGGCGCGGGGCGTCGCGCCCGAGGATGCGCCCGCCCATCTCGCGCCCGCGCTGCGCGATCTCTTGCCCGATCCGCGCAGCCTGCGCGACATGGAGGTGGCGGCCGCGCGGCTGATCGCGGCGGTGGACGCGGCCGAGAAGATCGCGATCTTCGCCGATTACGACGTGGACGGCGGGGCGTCGGCGGCACTGCTGCTTCACTGGCTGCGCGGGCTGGGGCGGGGGGCGACGCTTTATGTCCCCGACCGGCTCGATGAGGGGTATGGCCCGAACGTGCCGGCGATGGAGGCGCTCGCGCGCGATCACCGGCTGATCGTCTGCGTCGATTGCGGCACCCTCTCGCATGAGCCGCTCGCGGCGGCGGCGGCGGGGGGCGCGGATGTGGTCGTGCTCGACCACCACCTCGGGGGGGCGGAGCTGCCGCCCGCGTGGGCGGTGGTGAACCCCAACCGCGCCGACGAATCGGGCGCCCTCGGGCATCTCTGCGCGGCGGGGGTGGTCTTTCTGGCGCTGGTCGAGGCCAACCGGCAATTGCGCCTCGCGGGGCGCGCGGGGCCCGATCTGCTCGGGCTTCTCGATCTCGTCGCGCTGGCGACGGTCGCGGATGTCGCGCCGCTGATCGGCGTCAACCGCGCCTTTGTGCGGCAGGGCCTGACGGTGATGGGCCGGCGCGCGCGCCCGGGGCTGGTGGCGCTGGCCGACGGGGCGGGCCTTGCGGCCGCGCCGGGCGTCCATGCGCTGGGGTTCGTCCTCGGGCCGCGGATCAACGCGGGCGGGCGCGTCGGGCGGGCCGATCTGGGCGCGCGGCTGCTTGCGACCGACGATCCGGCCGAGGCCGCGCGCCTTGCGGCCGACCTCGAACGCCTCAATGCCGAGCGGCGCGAGATCGAGGCCGAGGTGCGTGCCGCGGCGCTGGCCGAGGCCGAGGCGCGCGGTCCCGGGCCGCTCGCATGGGCGGCGGGCGAGGGCTGGCACGCGGGCGTCGTCGGCATCGTCGCGGCGCGCCTCAAGGAGGCGACCGGCCGCCCCGCCGTCGTCATCGGGCTCGAGGGCGAGACGGCCAAGGGCTCGGCGCGCTCGGTGCCGGGGCTCGATCTCGGCGGCGCGATCCTGCGGCTGGCCGAAGAGGGGCTGATCATCCGCGGCGGCGGGCACCGCATGGCGGCGGGGCTGACGCTGGCGCGTGCGCAGGTCGGGCCCGCGATGGCGCGGCTGGCCGAACTCGTGGCCGCCGCGGGTGCCCCCGCCGAGGCCGAGACGCTGCGGATCGAGGGCAGCATCGAGCCTGCCGCGCTGACGCTCGAACTCGCGCAGGCGATCGAGGCGGCGGGCCCCTTCGGCGCCGGGGCGCCCGCGCCCGTCTTCGCGCTTGCCGATCAGGTCGTCACCTCGACCCGCCCGGTCGGAACGGGCCATCTCGGCGTCGTCTTCGGCCATGGCGCGCGCCGGGTCGAGGGCATCGCCTTCGGCGCCTATGACAGCCCGCTCGGCCAGGCGCTGCGCGCGGGGGCGGCGGGGCGGTGGCATGTCGCGGGCCGGATCGAGACCTCGGAATGGATGGGCCGCACGCGGCTGCGCCTGCGCATCGAGGACGCCGCCCCCGCCCGCTAGCGCGCCCCGGGCAGCGGAAAATCGCGCTTGCAAGCCCCGGAGGCTTTGTCTAGAGAACCCCTCGTTCGCCAGCGGCCCGTTCGTCTATCGGTTAGGACGTCAGGTTTTCAACCTGAAAAGAGGGGTTCGACTCCCCTACGGGCTGCCAACTCTCCCCCCTGAAATGTCTGATAGACGCGCGCCTCAGGCGACCTCGACGCGCGCGCTGTCGGCATAGATCGCGCCCGTCGTGTCGGTCCATTCGAAGGTCAGCTCGGACGTCTCCTGCAGGCGCAGCGAGAAGGCGAAATAGGGGTTCGCAGCGATCGCGGGTTCGAGCTTGGCGGAAAAGAGCGTGCGCGCCCCAGCCCGGCAGGCGAAGGTCTCGGCGATGCGGATCGGGATGCGCAAGCCGGTCGCGTCGTGGCGCAGCCCCGTCTCCATCGGGTGGCTGATGATGGTGCGCACGGGAAAGATCTCGCCCGGGGCGACGCGCTCGGGCACGCTGATGCGGATGCGCGGCGCCCAGCCGGGCGGGAACTGGTTGTTGGCGACCGCATCCTCGCAGGCGCCATAGGTGACATTGACGCGCCGGACCGCCTGAAAGCGCGCGCCCCCCGACATCTCGGCCACCGCGACGACATCCTGAAACGAATCGAGCCGCACGCGGGTGCTGATGCGCGCCTCGCCGCAGTCTGGGGTGAAGTGGAAGGCGACGATGCGCGGGCGCGGGTTGCGCGCGGCGTAGACGCGCACCACGCGCGGGTGGGCCTCGGGCGTCATGGGCGAGGGGATGTGAAGCTCCATCGGCACCGAGACGCCCGAATCGGAGAATTCGGGCATCGCGATCTCGATCTGGCCTTCCGAGAGCCGCGGGGCGCCGAAATCGGCCGAGATCGCGGCGCGCATCGCCATCTCGTCGGCAAGCGCGGCGGGCGCGAGAAGGCCCACCCCCGCCCCCGCGGCGGCGAGGAGCGCGCCGCGCCGGCTGATCGGCACGAGGCCGGCGCGCGCGGCGATATCAGGTTTGTCCGTCATGACGCCTGCATGATGGCGGCCGGGGCGCGCGAAATCCAGCCCCGAGCGTGCCGCGGGGCGGCGCCAATGACACAGATTGGCGAAACCGATTGCCGGGGCTGTCGGCGCCGGCCGCTTGCGTGCGGGCGCTCTGCCTAGGGGCAGGGGAAGTGGCGGATGAACATCTCGAGCGCGGTTTCATAGGCCGGCAGGTCGTCGATGTAGCCGGTGCTGACCACGACATCGGGCCCGGTGAAGACCTCGACCAGCCGGCGCCGGGTGGTGCCGGCCGGGATGCAGGCCTTGCCGGTCAGCACCGCATACTCGGCATAGCCCTGCGCGAGGCCGTTGCAGAAATCCTGCCAGTGCGGTTCGGGCCTGAGGCAGAGCGCGACCGCGTCGCTCGTGCGGGCGAAAAGCTCAGGCAGGATCGAGGCCCGCCCCCCCGTCGCCGCCTCGGCGCCGGCCCCTTGCGCGGCCGCAGGCGCCCCGAGCCAGAGCGCCGCACAGATCGCGATCGCGCGCATGTCGTCCCCCCCCGTTCGTCCTGCCACGATCAAATCAGGATCGCGCGCGGGGCGCAACGCGGGCTTGAAGCGCGTCGCCGGCCGGCCTAGGTCCACCGCCGGAAGACCAGCACGAAGGGAGATCGGCGATGATGGTGACGGGAACGCGCGGCGCGGCCGTGGTGATCGGGCTGGTGGCGGGCATGGCCGCGCAGGGGGCGATGGCCGAGACCATCACCGCCAATTGCACCGGCATGTTCAACCTCGACGTCTATGTGATCGACGCCGCGAAACCCTCGCAGGAGGTGGCGGGCGTGGGCCTTGCCGAGGTCACGATCAATGAAGACGCGATCGTGCTCATGGGCAGTTTCGGCGAGATGCGCTTCGATCTGAAGGTCGGCACCCTCTTCAAGAACGGCAGCGACACGGGCATCTATTGCACCTATGCGCGCAACTGACGCAGGCGCATAAGCACTATCAATCGGAAATATTCCGCATTCGGACAACATAGAGGTTGATCCGCTACCTCCTGCTGGAGTGTCATTCGCGGGCGCTGCAACTGCGGTTGGACGCGTGCGTCGGGCGGAGGAGCCTCGGCGCATGCGCGTTGTCCGGCCGCTGATCGGTGCGCCACGCGGGGTGGCCTTGGGCTGCCCTGTTCGCGTCCTCAGGGAGGGAGACAGATGGCAATCACACTCAACATCAACGGGCGGGACTACGCGATCGACGCCGATCCGCAGATGCCGCTTCTGTGGGCGATCCGCGACAAGGCGGGCCTCACGGGGACGAAGTTCGGCTGCGGCATCGCGCAATGCGGCGCCTGCACGGTCATCGTCGACGGCAACGCGGTGCGCTCGTGCAACGTGCCGGCGGCGACCGCGGTCGGCAAGGCGGTGCGCACGATCGAGGGCGTGTCCGAGCAGAACGACCACCCCGTCCAGCTCGCCTGGCAGGAACTGACGGTGCCGCAGTGCGGCTATTGCCAGTCGGGCCAGATCATGTCGGCGGTCGCGCTGCTCGAGAAGTCGGCCGATCCGTCGGATAACGAGATCGACAGCGCCATGGCCGGCAACATCTGCCGCTGCGGCACCTATCCGCGCATCCGCGCCGCGATCCATCGCGCGGCCGAGCTCAGCAAGGCCTGATGGGGAGGAATGTCATGAACAAGATGAATTTCAGCAGACGCAACTTCCTCAAGGTCTCGGCCTCGGCGGCCGGGGGCCTGATGCTCGGCTTCCACCTGCCGCAGGCGGCCGAGGCCGGCGCGCATGGCGCGGCGGTCGAGATCAACGCCTGGCTCACGATCGATCCCAACAACATCGTCAGCATCGTGACACCGCAGACCGAGATGGGGCAGGGCGCCTTCACGGCGGTGCCGATGATGATCGCCGAAGAGCTCGACATCCCGTGGGAGAATGTCCGCCACGTCTTTGCCGACGCCAACCGGCATGTGAACAACAACAACCTCTACACCACCACCTCGACGGGCGGCTCGACGACCGTCTCGCGCCGTCACCCCTACATGATGCAGGCCGGCGCCTCGGCGCGCGAGCGTCTGCGCGTTGCGGCGGCGACCAAATGGGGCGTCCCGGTCGAGCAGGTCACGGCCAAGCAGGGCGTGCTGACGGCGGGCGCAAACAGCGCCACCTATGGTGAGCTTGCGGCCGATGCCGTCAACGTGACCCTCGCCGAAGAGCCCAAGATCAAGGCCTACAAGGACTGGTGGCTGCTCGGCAAGGAAGACGTCAAGCGCCTCGACATCCCGCTCAAGACCAGCGGCACGGCGACCTATCCGATCGACGTGACGGTGCCGGGCATGGTCCATGCCGCGGTGCAGTCCTGCCCCGTCCCCGAAGGCAAGCTCGTGAGTTTCGACTTCGAGGCGATCAAGGGGATGCCGGGCGTGATCGCGGCGGTCGAACTCAAGCAGGTCAAGGACGTTCCGGCGTTCACCGACCTGCGCAGCGCGGTCGCGGTCGTTGCCGACGAATGGTATCAGGCCAAGAACGCGCTCGCGGTGCTGCCGATCGTGTGGGATCTCGGGCGCGGCGCCTCGATCAGCTCCGAGAGCCAGAACGCCGAGGCGCTCCAGCTCCTCGCCGGTCCGGGCACGCTCGTGCTCAACCAGGACGGCAACATCGGCAAGAACCTCGACAAGGGCGTGAACCATGACGCCGTGCCGGGGATCATCGCCGCCTCGTCGAAGGTCGTGCAGGGCGAGGTCTATCATCGTCCGTTCGAGACCCATGCGACGATGATGCCGCCCTGCGCGGTCGCCGACGTCAAGGCCGACCGTGCCGATGTCTGGACCTTCACGCAGGACATCGCGCGCTCGCTCAACGAGGTGGCCGACCAGCTCGGGCGCGACACCAAGAGCGTGTTCCTGCACCAGACCTATCTCGGCGGCGGCTTCGGCGGCGGCTACAACATGGACGTCCACCGTCAGGCCACGGCGATCTCGGCCGAGATCGGGCGGCCCGTCAAGGTCATCCGCAGCCGCGAAGAGGACATCGCGCAGGATTCGCAGCGCCCGCCCGTCTGGGGCACCTACAAGGCGGCGCTTGGCGATGACGGCCTGCCGGTCGCCCTCGTCACCCACTTCGTCGGCGAAGAGAAGATGCCCGCCTTCTCGCAGCGGGGCGTGGCCAACATGCCCTATCTGGTCCCGAACCGCCGGCACGAATACAGCGCCGTGCAGAACCACATCCCGATCGGCTATCACCGCGCGCCGGGCGCGAACCACAACGGCTTCATCGTGGAGCAGATGGTGGACGAACTCGCGCAGGCCGGCGGCTGGGATCCGCTCGAGTGGCGCCTGAAGATGACCGAGGGCAACGAGCCCTGGCAGCGCATCCTGCTGGCCATGAAGGAAAAGTCCGGCTGGCGGACCGACATGGGCAGCGGCGAGGGGATGGGCTGCGCGGTCGTCGAATCGCACGGCACCATCGCGGGCTGCGTCGCGACGGTCTCGGTCAGCCGCCGTGGGCAGATCTACATCGACAAGCTCGATTACTACATCAACTCGGGCTATGTGATCAGCCCGCTCACCGCGCGCGAACAGGCCGAAAGCTCGGCCATCTGGGAACTGAGCCACACGATCTTCGGCGGTCTGGTGGTGCGCGACGGGCGGATCGTCAACACCAACTTCGACAGCTATCCGATGGCGCGGATGCCCGACACCCCGCCCGAGATCCAGGTGCATCTCGAGAATTCGGAGGATCAGTGGTGGGGCGGTCTGGGCGAGCCCACGGGCCCGCCCACCCCGCCGGCGATCGCCAACGCGGTCTTCTATGCGACGGGCAAGCGCATCCGCGTGACCCCGCTCTCGAAGGTCGCACTCTGATCCGGCGCGGGGGCGGCGGTGCCGCCCCCCGCCTGCCATGCCGGCCGACCCGGCCGGATCGCCTTCGGAAGGGGCCCCGCGGGCCCCTTCCTTTGTTTCCTTCCCGCGTCGCGCCGCGGCTTTCGGGGGTGGGGATGGTTGTGCGACGCCTCCTTGCGGCACTGATCCTGGCGCAGCTTCCCCTCGGGGCCGCCGCGTGGGAGGCCAGCGACCTCACGCGGTTGCGCACCTCCCTTGCCTGCACGGGCTGCGATCTGCGCGGCGCGAATCTGCTCCGGTCAGACCTGCGCGCCGCGACGCTGAGCGGCAGCAACCTCGGCGGGGCCGATCTCTATTACGCGATCCTGATCGGTGCCGATCTGACGGGCGCGGACCTCTCGGGTGCCGATCTGCGCGGCGCGAACCTCTTTCACGCGCGCCTCGATGCCGCGCGCCTCGATGGCGCCGATCTGACCGGCGCGAACCTCGCCGGCGCGAGCCTTGCGGGCGCCGAGATCACGGGCGCCGACCTTGGCGGGGCGAACCTCTTTGCGGCCGATCTTCAGCGCGCCACGATCGCGCGCTCGAACCTCGCGCAGGCCTCGCTCCGCCGCGCGACCCTTGGCGGCGCGCGGATCGAGGCGGGCGCGCTCGATCCGGCGCTGCTCTGCCGCACCCTCATGCCCGATGGCCGCCATGAAGACCGCAACTGCTAGCGCCCTGCCGGCCCTGGGCCGCATCCTCGCGGCGCTTGCGCTCGTGCTGGCCGCGCTCATTGCGTGCGGTCCGCTCCGCGCCGAGGAACCCGTCGCGGCCCCGCTGCTCGAGCGGCTGACGCCCGCCGTCCTCGCCGCGGTCTTTCCCGGCGCGACGCGGGTCGAACTGGTCGCCGACGATGGCCCCGTCGCGGCGGCGGCCTTCGTGGGCGATGCGCAGGCGGGCTATGTCTTCTCGACGCTCGATGTGCTGCGCGCGCCGGGCTATTCGAGCACCCCCTTCGATGTCGTCGCGGGCGTCACGCTCGAGGGGCGGATCACCGGCGCGGTCGTGCTCTTTCACCGCGAGCCCTACCTCATCAACGATGCGGCGCGGACGGCGCGGCTGGTGGCCTTTCTCGAGGCGCTGCAGGGGGGGCGAGGCGCGGCTCGGGGCCGAGGGGGGGCTGCCGCCCGCCTTCGTCGTCGGGGCCACCATCTCGGCCCGGGCGATGCGCAACGCGGTGCAGGAAGGCGCGCGGATGGTGCTGCGCTATCGCACCGAAGAGATCACGGTGACCGAGCCGACGATCGACATGATCAACTTCAAGCCGATGAGCCCGGCGCAACTGGTCGAGGATGGCGGCCTCGTGCTCGCCCATGTCCGCAACGCCGACCTGCAGGCGGCGATGGCGGCGGCGGGCGTCGGCGACCTCTTGCCCGAGGTGCCGATGACGGGCGGGCCCGACGACATCTATGTCGATGTCGTCGCAGGCTATGCGAACCCGCCCCGGATCGGGCGCAACGGCGTCGGGTTAGAGCCCTATGACACGCTCGTGAACGGGATGCCCGAGGGGACGATGGGCATCTTCGTCGCGACCCTGGGCGGGGTCTATGACCATCGCGGGACGCGCTTCAACAACCTCTCGAACGGCTTCGCGCTCGAGCGCATCACGCTCGAACAGGGCGGGCGCGCCTATCGGTTCGAGAAATCCGACATGATCTCGGCGCGCGGCAAGATCGCCGACATCCTGATCCTGCCGCTCGATGGCGGGTTTGATCCGATGCAGCCGTGGCGGGCCGATCTGCACGCCGCAGCCCTGCGCGCCGACGGCACCCGCGTGCCCTTCGTGCTGGCGCGGCTCGATTACACCTTGCCCGCGGGCTACATCCTGATGCCCGAGGCCCCGCCCCGCCCCGCCTGGCTCGAGGCATGGGAGGAGGGCGCGCGCGACATCGCGATCCTCGGTGCCGCGCTGGTGCTTTTGACCGGGATCCTCGCCTTTCAGGGGGCGCTGACGCGGCGGCGGCAGCTGCACCGGGTGCTGCGGCTCGGGTTCCTCGCCTTTACCCTCGTCTGGATCGGCTGGATCGCGAGCGCGCAGCTCTCGATCGTGCACCTCGTCAATTACCTCAAGGCGCCCTTCGCCGATCTCGACCTCGGCTTTTACCTCGCCGAGCCGCTGATCGTGATCCTCTCGATCTATACGGCCGTCTCGCTCGTGCTGCTCGGGCGGGGGGTGTTCTGCGGCTGGCTGTGCCCGTTCGGCGCGCTGCAGGAGTTGCTCGCGCATGCCGCGCGCGCCTTGCGCCTGCCGCAGTGGAACCCGTCCGAGGGGGCGCAGCGGCGGTTGTGGTGGGGCAAATACGCCTCGCTCGGCCTCATCCTGTCGCTTGTCGTCCTCGCCCCCGAGGCGGCAACCGTCGCCGAAGAGATCGAGCCCTTCAAGACCGCGATCACCGCGATCTTCGTGCGCGGCCTGCCCTATGTGGTCTATGCGGTCGCGCTCCTGATGATCGGGCTTTTCACCGAGCGCGCCTTTTGCCGCTTTCTCTGCCCGCTGGGCGGCGCGCTCGCGATCCTCGACCGGCTGCACCTGCTCGATCTGCTCAAGCGCCGGCCCGAGTGCGGCAACCCCTGCCATCTCTGCGAACGCTCCTGCCCGGTCAAGGCGATCGGGCGGTCGGGCAAGATCGAGATGGCCGAGTGCTTTCAGTGCCTCGACTGCATGGTGGAGTATCACGACGACCGGCGCTGCCCGCCGCTGGCGCAGATGCGCAAGCGCAACGCGCGCGCCCCGGCCGCGGCGCCCGCGGGCGTGGTGCCGCCGGCCTTCGCGGCCCTTGCGGCGCGCCGCACCCCCTCGGCCTGAACCGCCCCCTCAGGGCCGCGCGAGCCCCGCCGCCGCGAGGATCCGCACCAGCGGATCCTCGATCCCCTCGGCCGTCGCGACCGCCGCCGCCCGCTGCCCCGCGCGCCCCTGCGCGAGTACGATCGCAAGCAGCAACTCATCAAGCGCGGGGCCCGTCGCATGCGCGCGTGCGAGCGCATGCGCCCCCGCCCCGTCGCCCGCCTCGGCGAGCCCGGCGCAGATCGCCGCGACAGCCGCCGCCTGTTCGCCCCGATGCGGCACGCGCGCGATGAGGTCGAGCGCGGCCGCGACCTCGCCCCGGCGCGCATGGGCCCGGGCGATGGCGATGCGCGCGCGCGTCAGATATTCGATCGCGCCGATCTCGGATGCGAGCGCCTGCGCCTCGGCCGTCGCGCCCGCCTCGGCCTGCCGCCCGGCCACGAGGACGAGCGCGCCCGCATGGCCATAGGCCGACGCGATCTGCCGCGCGAGGTCGGCGGCGGCGGCCATCTCGCCCTGCGCGGCCAGCGCATCGGCCATCGCGATCAGCGCCTCGGCATCGCCATAGGCGCCTTCGATCAGTTGCGCGGTCATGCGCGCGCCCGCGATATCGCCCCGCCCCGCCTGCACCGCCGCGATGCGCCCGAGCGCGCGCGAGCGCGCGGCGACGTCGGGCACCGCATGCGCGGTCTGGAGTGCGGCCTCGACATCGCCCGTCGCCGCGTCGATCGCGGCGATGCCCGCGAGCGCCTCGTAGAACCAGAACTGGTCGAACTCACGACTGCGCACCACGAGGCCGCTCGGGATCTTGCGGGCGTTCTGGCCGGCGGTGAACCAGTAGTCGGTCGCGATCCGGCTTGCGGCGCGCACGGCGCCCGCGATGTCGCCCGTGCCCGCGACCGCAAGCGCGATCGCCGCCTGCGCCTCGGAGCGCCGATAGGGGTTGGCGATGGCCACGACCGTTTCATAGGCGCCGGCGACATCGCCGCGCCGCGCCTGCTCGGCCGCGATCGCCTCGAGCGCGAGGATCCGGGCCGAGCGGCTGCGCGCGTCGTCGATCCCGAGCGCGAGGTCGCGCGCGCGCCCGATGTCGCCTGCCTTCGCGACCGCAAGCGCGATCTCGCCGACCGCCTCGGCGGCGGTGTCGGCCTCGGCGATTCCGGCCACGGCCGCAAGCGCCGCCTCGGTCCGCCCGAGCGCGCCAAGCGCGGTCGCGATGGCAAAGAGCGCCTCATCGCGGTCGCGCGCGCGCGCGATCGTCCCGAGGGCGTCCTGCGCCGCGCCGATGAGGCAGTCGGGCGTGGCCGGCGCGGGGCAGCCGAAGCCCGCCGCCTGCACCGCCTCCCCCGGGGCAAGGCCGAGCACGACCGCCAGGGCGCGGAGCACCGAAGCGTCGCGGTTATCGCGGAGGCGCATGAGCGCACGGTCGCCTCGCTGCAGAAGCGGCTGCTCGCGCTCGAGGAGGCGGCGGAGGCCGCGACGGACGGGCGCATGGCCGCGG